>CAMCYN010000109.1 GCA_945883955.1 Akkermansia muciniphila | reverse complement strand
GCGTTCATCGAGCAGCAGGCCGCCTTTCCACGTCTGGCCTTCGTCCTCGGAAAGCCACGCGCTCATGTGGGTTCGCTTTTGCAGGCGCTCGGCGGGTGATCCATTTTTCACGAGTAGAAGCCGACCCGAGTGCAGGCGGCGGAGAAAGAACCGCGCATTGACATTTTGGACCGTCGCAGCCGGACGCGGCTCACTCCAAGTCCTCCCGCCGTCGCTCGAAAAGCTCTCGTGCAATTGATCTTTCGTACGGGCCAGCATCCACAGGCGGCCATCGCGCAATTCTACCGTCATGTGTTCGTCGTACTCCCAGTTCGGGAACTGCAAGCTGCCACGCTCTTTCCACGTCGCCCCTTCGTCGACGGAAGCAAACACCCGCGCCGTCTTCTTCTGCCAGTCGGAAACCGGTAGCAACCAGTCACCAGTCTTCAGCACCGTGGGTTTGTTTAGAGTGCAACCCTCGGCAAACTGCACGGGCTCCGACCACTTCGGCTCCGCCGCATCGGGATCATCACAGCGGATGAACCAGTTCGTGATTTTGTGCTGCTCATTTCCCAGTTGCTGATCAAAAAACAGCCACAGGCGCCCCTTCGGATCGGTCCACAAATTACCGACCAACGCACCGCTGAGCTTCTGCTCGAGTTCCGTGCGCGCGCCAACGGCAAGACGCGGTTTGGACCACTTCGCGCCGTCATCGTCGCTTGTCGCCAACAGAAAATATCCGTCCAGCTTATCGCCGGTTCCCGTCCAACAGCCCCAGATACGCCCCTTTGGGGTGCGATCCATGCCGATGATCATGGCTCCGGGACGCGCCTCGTCCTGAAACTCCGCTCCGGGATTTGCGATTACAACCGGCGCCCACGGATTGAACTCCCGCACCTGCGCCCCTTCCGAAAGCACCAACAGAACCGTCTTCTTGAACTTGAGCCGCTCCCCGGCTTTCACCGATTTGCGATAAATCTGAAAGCGGTTCAATTCGCCTGGCAAAAGCTGAACCTCAGGAGCGTCTAGTTTTACAAAACCCGCTTTTAGCAGCGCGGCTTCCTGACTCGATGCCTTCGGCTGCGGCACCGGAGTGAGGGCAAAAACCGTACCGGGTCTCGTGATTTCCACGTCGGTCTTTTCAATACTCGTGCGCAAGAAAGGCAATCCGAGCACTGGCTCCGGGAGTTCTCCAAAGACATAGTCCCGGTCGGCGAAAATCTTCGCACCGGGCTTGGCCAAATCGACGGCCACGGCCGCCACATTGTTGACAGAGGCTTCCGAAGGTCCAGCCAGAGTGAGGAAAAGGGACAAACCGCAGAGGATGGGGGGTCTCATGGTTTGGACTTTAACCACGCCATTCAAAAGCCAGCAACAGGGTTGGCTTGAGAGGTATTGGATTGCATCGGCCGGCACATGCCGATGCGCGATATAGAACATTTTTACCCGTGGAACGCCCCGGATTGTTCACCCCGACGGTAATCGAGCGGCGTCACTCCGAACATGACCCGAAAGTCCCGGACGAAATGGGAGGCATTCCGGTACCCCACGCGGCGCCCGATAAGCGAAACGGCTTCCGTACCGGAACGGAGGAGTTGAGCGGCGCGTTCCCCCCGGACCTGTTTCAAATAACGAAGCGGTGAGATTCCTTTTTGACTCCGAAATAGCCGGGCCAGTTGACTCACGCTCACGAAGCTGACATGCCGGGCCACCCACGCCACATCCAGGCGGCTGGCGAAATGTGTCGCAATAAAAGACTCCGCACGTTGCACAGGATCCAATTCCGCCGCGTGGGACTCCTCCAATAGACGGCGCCGATACCAACCCGCCTCTAGATGCTCGTGGGCAGCCTGTTCCGCCACCCAATCGTCCTCCGCCTGCCAGGCCTCCAGCAACAACTCGTGCTCCCGATACAGGGCCATCAGGTTGGGCCACTGGGATTGTTTGACCCCGAGAATCCACGCATCCAGGTCCGCGGCGACAATCTCCCAGCTCTTCGATAATGCTTCCAGGCCGGCGGCCACAACTGCCGCGCGGTGGAACTGCTGGTCGGCACGATGAAACGCCGAATAATCGCCCTGTGTGGCAGGTCGCTTCATGCCCTCCAAAAGAACACGCAAGGTTTCCCCCACCCTCTGCCGCTCGCCACTCCCCCTCCAGCACCGCACCGCAAACGCCTCGAGCGTCGAGCGCAGACGACACAAGTCGTGGAAGTGAGCCCAATCATTCATCTCAGCTGCTTGCCTCAATCAGAATACCGCATCAAGCGGTGTTTTGTTCAGAGAAGGGCGGTGAACCGCCTCCTCCTTGGGCGGGTATCTTTCGGAAGTTCGTATTTCCTGAACCCATACAAACCCGGGAAGGGAATCTGTGGAGCGCCAGTGATAGGACTCTGGCGCTTGCAGGTGGATCGGTCTCACCGGTCGTGCCATGTTGTAGCCCATGAAAGTGATTGCGGCATACGAGGCAAAACCGCGATTCTCAGAACTTCTTCGGGAAGCCGCTGCAGTTGAGTTTTATCATGACCCGAAATGGGCAAGAAATGGCTAAACGATGGGACGAGGCGCTGGAGAAGCGCCTAATCGAAATCTATCAGCTCAACCTGATGTGCCGAATCTCCTCGTTGTCACGGTTGATCTCATCGCCTCACAACTGCTCCATCACGATTTCGGTATTCCGGCTTCGCCCCAGCAAAACCTGATCCCGCCGACGAGGATCGACGGGCCGACAGTGCGGCAGGCGAATCAGGAATGAAAGCGGCTACCAAATGGATGTGCTCTGGTCCGACTCAGACCCCCGTCTAGTCGAAAGGGTTTACTCCACTCGCAAACCTTGAAGAGGAATCACCGCGAGCTCCGCGCTGTTGTTGTTCCAGAGCTCGCGCCCGGTGCCGACTCTAGTGGAGTGGTCGCCGCTGTTTGAGTAGCCCACGTAGAGTTTCCCTTCGTGCTCGATCGCATACGGGTAAGACAATGCGGCACTCTTGTGTGACTCACCGGGACCCTCCGGGAATTCCGAGCGGCGGATGACGAAGACTTTACTGAAGGCGGACTCGCCGGCTTTGCTCACGGCGATCGTCAAGGGAGTGCGCCGCTTGTCACTGTCCGCAGTGGTGGTGCAGACCAGATAACGCTGGCCGTTGCTCAAGGTCCCCGCGATGGGTTTGCTGGTGGTCATCGGCAGATTGCTGGAGTGCATCTCCCCCCAGGTGCGGCCGTAGTCAGCACTAGTGGAGACCAGCGCCTCCGCTTTGTCACCGCAGCGGGCGATGCTCGTGATTTGTTTTCCGTCCACGATAACGCTGGATTCGCCCCACACTTTGAGTCCCTTCGCTATCGGGATGGCGACCACATCCCACCGCGTGAAATCATCGCCGTGACTGATGGCAACGGCAGCGGGATTCCCGTCCCCAACCTTGAGTCCGGCCAGGATCCAATTGCCGTCGGCCATCTTCTGCGGCTCCTGCATGGGCCAGAAGCCACCTTCTATCACTGTTCCTTTGGGCTGCCATTGCTGGGTAGTTTCATCGAGCACATAAGCCCGTGTGTGAACGCCCTTCATGATCCCCGTGTAGGCTCCATGAAAAGCCCAGAGCGTTCCGTTGTGCGAAAGGAAAGCGCCATGGCTAACCCCTACCGGCCCCTCCCCCGCGTCGATGGTGCCCATGTCGCTCCACGTCTTGCCGTCGTCGTCACTCAGACAAAACCGCGCCTCTTCCGTGTCGGTGTTTTCGGCGCCTTTGTTGTGGCCGAATGACGCGTAGAGCCTCGTTTTGTGAAAGGCTAACGCCAAACCGTGGAGGAAACGGTACCCATCCTTTGCCGGCTCGTAATGTTTGATGACGGAAAAACGAACGTCCTGAAGCGCGGTAATCTCAGCGGCTTTTGGAATCCTTGACGTTTGGTCCCAAAGTGGAGCAGGTGCGGAAGACGCCTTCTGGGCGTGGAGAGAAGTGAGGGAAGCCAGAAGGAAAGCAGTGACGGGGAGGAGGCGTTTCATGAGACGGTTCGTTGGGAGGAAGAGTGTTGTCCTGTTTGGCGCACTTCCAAAGGACACTCTCTAGCCACCCCAATTCCGCAATGGACTCCACTGCAATTGCATTGGATCGCTTTATTTGCCATTTGCCGCATATCATGATGCTTGATTTCGCATACTCCCCATGAATTCCACGTCTCTCCGAGACCTCTCCCAGTTGCGTTCGTTGCTGGACGGTTTTGCGGCACAACACGCGGCCAAACGCGCGCTCCACTCTCCGGAAGCGGTAAAACGGCTTCGCCACCTGCTGCGCGAACTCACTGAGGCATTGCGAGCCAGGGATTACGCCGCGTTTCAACGCACAGATGAAGCCTTACATCGTGCGATCATCGGGCTTGCCGGTGTGCCCTTTCTTTTGGAGTCGTGGTTGGTGGTATGGCGCGGGCTGAAGGAACTGCACCAAAAGGGATTCGATGAATGTTTTACCGACACCCATAGCCTGCGGGAAGAACACGAATATCTCGTGGAAACAATCGCTCTTGGAGATGAAGTTGCGGCGGAAGACGCGGGGCGCAGACATGTTCAGGCCGTGTGGTTCTTGTTGGAGGCACAACAAGGAGCGAGCTCCGGACGCACCGATGCACCACTTCAAAGAGCCACCGCGCATATCGCGTTTCGAATGCACTGCCCGTTGCGCTTGGAACAGGTTGCGAAATCCATTGGATTCACAAGCGCGGGAAATCTTTCCAGACTATTCCGGCAGCAGCATGGCGTGAGTTTCCAAGGATACCTCCAAAAGGTACGCCTCGAAAAAGCGGCGGATTTGCTTCGAACAACCCAACTCCCGGTGGTTTTGATCGCGAGGCGTGTCGGCTATCGCGATGTCTCGCGTTTCGGGCAACACTTCAAACGCCGCTTCGGACTCACTCCGTCCAAGTGGCGGGACAGCCGTTGAACTAAAAGTGACCAAAGTGTCTGTCCGCTACGTCTCTCACTTCTAGTTTGAGTTTCCTTGCCCGACGGGCGCTGCTACTTGGATTCTTTTGGCGCGGTAGCCGTGTCTGCATCGTCGCGTTTCGTGCTGACGGCGCCGTTCGGAGCGGCCGACGGTGCCAGACCTCCCGAGAGGACGCCGTTCCATACGTCACCGTCCTGTGGATGCATGTAGAGATTGAAAAGGTAGAGGCCTTTTGCGCCGCGTTCATGCATGATGCTGGACCAGCGCCGATATTCTTCGAAGGTCGCGTTACGGCGTTTGCCGTTTTCGGTAATGCCTTCGTCGGCGCTGGGATAAATCTGGACCTGATCACCCGTCCAAGTGCGCCACTCGGCGAGCGGAATGTCGAAATCGAAGGACCCAAATGGGCTGGTTGGGACGATCACATCGACGATGCCTTCCTTCGCCCAGACGTCCGCTTCCATGCCGAGTTCGCGCGATCCGGAGGGCCTCGACCTGAGTCGAACGGAGAGAGTAATCGGGTGGCCGCGTTTCGCCGCCGCCGCATTGACGACTTTCCGGAGTTCCCGCATATACGCCGTGAAGATCGGGGCGTATTCCTTCTCGCGACCTATGGGCAGATAGAACGGGAAACGCATGAGGTCGAGTTCGAGCCCTTCAGGGTCGTAACGGTCGAGGACCTCCGTGATGAAATCGAGCATACGCTTGCGGACGGGTTCGAGCGTGTAGTCGAGTCCGTTGTCCCACCCATCGGGCCTCAAGCGGTATTCAGGATGTTCGTGCCAGAAGGTCGAGATGTTCGGGCTCTTTGGTTTGTCCCAACGGTGAAGATCGTTCATGCGGATCGAAATCCAGGGCTGTAGCCCCTTCACACGGCAACGGTCGATCCACACTTGGTAGGGGTCCACGCCGTTTTCGTAGAGCGCCTTCATGGCGCGAATATAATCGAGGCGGTCGCGCTCTGGCTCGTCCAGCGATTTCCAGAGTGGCTCCCACGTTTTCGACGGGAAGTTGGCGCGCTGGGAGTTGAGATTCATCACGAAATGCGTCACGTGTCCGCGCGTGATTTCGTCGATGTAGTTTTCAAGCCCCTTCTTGGTGAGCGTGAATTGAGGAAGCATCGGCGGTGTGTTTTCATCGCCTTTTCCGCGTTTCACGTCTGGTGCGGCCGTGAAGTAATGCCATGCGTCCTCGTTGATGAAAAGGACGTGATCGGCAGCGTGCAGCGCGGCCAGCGGCATCAGCAGCAGGGCGACGAGCGATGCGAGTAGGATGGCAGTGATATTTGAGTGGGGGTATTTCATGCGCTCTTCTAGTTTGAGATTCATTGCACTGACGGGCGCGGGTACTTGGCTACCGCTCCGCCGTTTTTCATCCCCAGTTTGCTTTTGACGAGGTTTTTCAGCGCGGCATCTTTGCAAACGAGCTTGCCGGCCTGAACGTCTTCTTCTCGGAAACGGGCGAAGAGGATCTCCGCCGCTCCGGTGCGCTCGCGGTCATAGTGGACGTAGATGTCGCCATTCGGAGCCTGCGCGATGTCAGGGTAGGAGACGTTGCTGCGTTCATCCAAGAGCACGCTGCTGGACCATGTTTTCCCGTCGTCAGTCGAGAGGAAGGCGGTGAGATAAGAGCCGCCTTTCCCCCAATTCCATGCCTTGGAGCTGTCTTTGGCTGGAGTGTTGAAGGCGGCACCCAACGTTCCTCAATGATCCAGCGGATTACCGAGCATACCAAAATTGGGAGCGAACCAAACTTGAGCGTTTGTTATTGGATGGCCAAAAATGGGCGTTTGAAAGTTTTGGATAACCGCTGTCGCCCGAACAAGAAAATCGTTTTGTGGAGGTTATGCATGCGAGCAGCGCGCAGGCATTTCAGGATAGAGTGACTACGCCAAATGCCGGAATCAAGCTGGAGGCCGGCGCCAGTGATCTTAATTCTCAGCAAGTGGATTCCTTAAAATCAGCGCTTGGAACAGTTTCACAATATAAGGAACAACTGGTCCTGAAAGCGGCGTCGAAGATTCTGAGTCCAACTCAGGTGAAGATTCCCTGCGTGATTTATCCGTCGCAGGCGGAGCATGCCGCTGCGTTCAAATAGGCGAGATAGGAACGCAGTTGTTCCACGGAGCACCTCTTCACAGGGCGCTTCCCTTTCCACCGTTTAATCGGGTTTCGCCAGCGCACTCCGCCGCGCTCTTGCCCACACTTTGTTTCCACATAGGCGCGCTCACAGGTTGTTCCTTACAATTCTCCCTATTCGCGGAACCTCAATAGTGTCGCTATTTGAGATGCAGTTCGACCTTCTCGACCATCAGGGATTTGGAGGGCGGGAATGGCCCTTTGCGGTTAACGGATAGGACGATGCTGTTGTCGCCGCGTTTCAGGATGTCGGCGGGGACGAGAAACTCCAGGCGCGTGAGTTTCTGTGCGGCGAGGTTCTTGACCAATGCTCCGGGCGTCACCGTGGAAGGCTGGGGATCAGGCGAAAGAATGCGCGGATCCTTCCACGTCGCATCAACGACGTCTTGCTTCAAGACTGTCCCGTTGAGTTCAACGGCAACCTCGTCGCTCTCGACATGCTGAAACAACACCAGTCGCAATCGCGCTTCGCTCCCCGATTTCACAGGCTCCCAAACAGGAAGCGTAACTGTGGAGGCCGTGCCGTCGTAGCGCAGGTTCATCGGGAGCGGCGCTTGGTTGTTCGATGACCCGTGGCCTTCGCCGTAAGGGTAGCCGCCGCGCCGGTCGAGCGGGTAGTAGCGCGGCTTGCCAGTGATCGTATCGAGACTGCCAATGGTAGTGAGCAATTCCGGCAAGAAGGGGAAAGGCTGTTGCCGAATGCCTATCTTTTGCGCGATCTCGGGTCGGCCTGCAATGTGATTGAAAGTGCCGACACCATCGGCGCCCTGGTGGAGGTAGTTGCCAAAAACGCCGCAGAGCAGATCGAGCGACTGGTCCCCGTGATACCCGTCCGTCGCATGATAGCAGTCGAAACTCGGGATTAGTTTCACGGGCGCACCGCTCATCACATGACGGAAGGAGGCCACATCCACTTTGATCGTTCGGGTGCCGAGGACGAGAACGTCCACAAGCCCTTCGCGAGCCCAAGTCTCGATATCAAGCCCGTCGGCATGGCAGCCCTCCACGGAATCGGGTACGCGTGCAGCCAGCAGGAATGGGCGCCCCCGTTTGGCTGCCTGCGACTGAAGCATCGAACGCACCTCATGCATGAAGCTGGTAAGGTGTGCGCGATTTTCCCACTGCTTACCCGGTGGCAGATGCGGCGTGGCGCGGAGAAAATCGAGATGCACGCCATCGAAATCATACTGCTCCGCGACCTCGCGAACGATCGAAAGACGATAGTCGCGCACTTCCTTCACAGCGTAGTTCCAAAAACCCTGCCACCACCAGGACCGGATCAACCACTCGGGATGCGCCGCCTTCACAGGATTCCGGACATCCTGTGCGATCTTCGGCGCACCGCCCACCGTCTCATACGCGGCGAGATCTCCGCGCTCGACCTCGTTCATGCGCAGCCCCCACCAAACCTCTTTGCGTCGCTTGTGGCCATGCTTGATGAGCGCGTCGAAGTAATCGAGCCCCTGCTCGCGCCACTTCATGAGACCCGGATGCTGGATCGGGCGCAGTAACTTGCTGCGATAATGCGCGACGCCTTCATTTGAGATGTCGAGGCAGAGCGCTTCGAGCTGGCTGCCGGGTATGTCGGCGAAATCATAGACGTAATCCATCAATGACTCCATGTCCGAGCCGAACCCGCCCTTGAGCTGGATGTCTGCCCCTGGATCGTATTGGAAAAAGATCCGCCGCTGGTGATTCACGGCAGCGGCGTGATCGGCCGAGAAGCGGACAGGTTCACCCGCATGCAGCGTCGCCAGCGGCGTCAGCAGCAGAGCGGCGAGACAAGAGAGCGTGTGTTTCATGCGCTTTTCTAGCTTGAAGGTTCCTTGCAGTGCGGGTGCGGCTACTGGGCTTCTTTTGGCGATGTCGCCGTGTCTGCACCGTCGCGTTTCGTGCTGACAGCGCTGCGGACGAGGGTCTTTAGTAAGGCGTCTTTGCTGACAAGTTTGCCGGCCAGCACGTCTTCCTCGCGAAGGGTGGCCATGAGGATCTGGCCGTTGGCGCGTCCTTGGTCGTAAACGATGTGGATGCGTCCGTCGGGCGACTGGATGCCGTCCGGATAGCTGCAGTGCCTCTCCTCGAGCAACAGGCCGCCTTGCCAGGTCTCGCCCTCGTCATCGGAAAGGTAGGCGGTGAGATGCTTGCGACCGGTCTTCTCGAGTAACTGCCCATGCTTCACGAGCAGCACCTTTCCGGACTGCAGCTTCATCGTGAAAATGCGCGAGGTTGTGTGCATCAGTTTCGAAGGTTCCGGTGACGACCAATTACGGGCGCCGTCCATGGATCGGGACTCGCACAGGCCGTATAGGGTACGGAGGAGGCAGCGCAGTGCCCCGGACGATTTCTCGATGAAGTGCGGCTCATCCCAATCCCAGTCTTTCAGCGGGGCGGTCACGCCGCCGCGGCGCTCCCAGGTGGCTCCTTCGTCCTTCGAGATGAAAAAATTGCTCATGCGCAACGGATCAAGCTCCGTGAACAGGTCGCTGTCTTTCATGTCGCCCATGTTCACCCCGATGCACTTGCGCGGAAACAGCGTGGCGGACAGTAGCCAACTGCCGTCGCGCAGGATGACCGGCTTGTTGACGTATTCACCGTCGGCGATTCGTCGCGGGACCGACCATTCGAGTTTGTCGGCATCGGGGTTTTCACAGACGGCACCCCAGATTCCAGCACGGCCGTCGAAGATGCCGAGCGAATACGGAAAGAGCCACCACAGCCGACCCTTTGGATCGGTCCACAAGTAGGTGCCGTTGATCGAACGAGGAAAGCCATTCGGCGTCGGTGGTTCCTTGAGGATGAAGCGCGGCCCGGACCAGGTCCGGCCATCGTCGTCGCTCGACGACATCATGGAATACCCGCCGGGACCGTCCTCACCGGCACCCCAGCAAGCCCACAGCCGGCCCCGAGGCGTCCGCGCAATTCCAGGGAAAGCCGTGTGCTGCTTTCCGTCCAGAAGCGTGGGCTCGTTGAACTCCTGAACGCGGGGTGGGACAAGCATCAAAGGCAGGTCTTCGCGGAATTTTGCCACCTTCGCTTCCAGCGGGGAAACGACGGGTGCTCCGGCAGAGGCGTCCTTGCCCTTGCCGCTCGATCCGTGATTCATCCCCAGTTTGCTTTTGACGAGGTTTTTCAGCGCAGCGTCTTTGCTAACGAGCTTGCCGGCTTGAACGTCCTCTTCACGGAAACGGGCGAAGAGAATCTCCGCCGCTCCGGTGCGCTCGCGGTCATAGTGGACGTAGATGTCGCCATTTGGAGCCTGCGCGATGTCGGGGTACGAAACGTTGCTGCGTTCATCGAGCAGTAGGCCGGCGGACCAGCTCTTGCCGTCGTCGGTGGAAAGGAAGGCGGTGAGATTTGAGCGGCCTTTCCCCCAGTCCCAGTTCTTCGGTGTCGGCTCGGGGCGGGGCTCCACGAAATTCGTGCCATGCTTGATGATGAGGAGATTTCCTGACTGGAGTTTTCGGAACACCGACTTGCTGTTCACCTGGGGAAAGAAGGTGGTCTGCGGCTGCCAGGTCTTGCCACCATCGGTGGAAAAACTCTGCGCAATTTCTTTCATGCAGCGGGACAGCATCCACAGGGTACCGTCCTGTTTCTCGACGACGCTGTGTTCGTTAAAGCAACTGTCCTTGAAAATATTCCCACCCCGGTAGCGCCAGCTCGCACCTTCGTCATCGGAAACGAACACGTCAGACCCACGCACCGAGTCGAACTCGTGGTGTAAGTCGGCAAAGGGTTTGTCGATGTGCCAGCGTTCCCACAACGAAACCGGCAGGATCCACTCGCCGTTTTTACGGACGATGGGTTTGTTGATCGATGCACCGAAGCCAATGTAGACGGGCTCGGTCCACACGGGTTTCTCCGCGTCGGGATCATCGCAGCGCACGAACCAGTTGCTGCAACTGCCATCGAACATGCCGACCGACTGGTGGAAGAACAGCCAGAGCCGCCCCTTCGGATCGCACCAAAAGGAGCCCAGCCGCGTGCCAATCGAGAATTTCCGTGTTTCTGGACCCGTGCCGGTATCGAGAGTGTATGAGCCTTCCGAAAACACGCCGGTTTTTGAAATGTGGACCTGTGGGTCGATGACGAACACGGGGTCGCGCCAAGATTTGCCCATATCATCGCTGTAGCCCGCGACCAGATACGCATTCGGTC
>CAMCYN010000108.1 GCA_945883955.1 Akkermansia muciniphila | reverse complement strand
GCGACGGAGTCCAGGCCGACACTCACGGACTGGGAGCTCGCCTCCAGGCTTTCTTATTTCTTCTGGAGCAGCATGCCCGATTCACAATTGCTCTCTCTGGCCCGCGAAGGGCGTCTCCATGAGCCTGGAACTTTGCGAGCGGAAGTCCGCCGTATGATTAAGGACCCAAAGGCTGCAAACTTCGCGGAATCGTTTTCGAGTCAATGGCTGCAGTTGAAAAGGGTCGGTATGTTTGCTCCCGACGGCAAGTTGTACCCAGAGTATGACGACAATCTTGAAAAGAGCATGATCAGGGAGACGACGGGCTACGTTCGCGAAGTGTTTGAGAAGAACCTGAGCCTGCACGAGTTTCTTCAGTCCAATTGGACAATGCTTAACGAGCGGCTTGCCAGTCATTACGAGATCCCGGGTGTGGAGGGGGACTCGATGCAGAGGGTGTCGTTTTCACCAGACGCGCATCGTGGCGGGCTTCTCACACAAGGGGCCATTCTGAGCATGACCTCCGATGGCACGCGCCATCGGCCGGTGCATCGCGGGGTATGGTTGCTGGAATCGATTATCGGTCGCCCCGCGCCACCGCCTCCTGCAAACGTACCGCCGATTGAACCGCCACCCGCAAGCGCGCCTAAAACCACTCTTCGTGCAAAGTTAGAAGCCCACAAGCAGGATGCAAACTGTGCGGCATGCCACCTCAAGATTGATCCTCTGGGCCTCGCGTTTGAGAACTATGATGCGATCGGCCGCTGGCGTACGGAAGAGACAATCAAAGACGGCGTGGGTGAGAATCCGAAACTCGATCCGAGCGGAGAGCTCAATGATGGGCGGAAGTTTTCCGACGCGGACGGACTCAAGAAGATACTCGCAACGGACGTCGATAAATTCGCGGCTGCCTGCACTGAAAAATTAGCAACCTACGGGATGCGTCGTGCGCCGAATTTTGGCGATCGGTTTGAGCTAAAGGCGATTGCAGAAGGGACGAAATCGAACGGGTATCCATTCCAGACAATGGTTGAGGAGCTGGCCTGTAGCTCGTTGTTTCAAAAGAGATAAGGAGGTTTTATGAAGCGTAGTTTCTGTCTGGGTACGATGGTCGTGGCCGCGTTTCTGTTCACAACGAATGCTGAAGACGGAGCAAAAGCTAGGATGAGGATCATTCCCGGGCAGGTGATTGTCCCGAAGGAGGAGGCGATGAGGCGGATCTGGGGCGAGTTGGTCAGTGTGGATCTCGCGACGCGGACGGGGACTTTTCGAAAAGAGAGCACGGAGGAAGTGATGAGCTTCCGCGTTTTGCCTTACGCCGAACTTTTACATCATGCTACTTTTGGGGATTTGCAGGACTTCAGAATTGGGGAGCGTGCGATTTTTAGAATGCACGAGAACGATGCGGGTGAGTGGGCGTGGCTGACGTATATTCAGGATGAAATGAATATGATGAACGGCCACAAGGAGTACTTCTTTGTGGATTCGATTGATCGGGAGAGATCCCAAATAACAGTGACTCAGGCCAACCTGGATAAGAGTTATGTTCGCCAAAAAGAGATCCAGATCGCGACGGATGCGGAGACCCGGTTCTGGAAAAAAGGGGAAAGGGCTAATTTTGATGACATAGAGGTTGGGATGAATTTACGGACCAAAACGCACGGAGTTGGTAAGGGGAGGGTGCGGATGTGTTGGGAGGTGTTTTTGGATGACGAGAGCCTGCTGAAGTTTCAGAACGAACAGAAAACGGTTCATTCCAAACGGCTCAGGGAAGAAGGGGCGCCGGGTTATGTGGATGTGGTGCGAGGAAGCGAGGTTCAGGTCACACTGTTTCAGGAAGCGGTGGAGGTGTCTCGTCAGGTGAAGGAGGGGCAAAGGGTTCGCGTGGCTGTGGCTGGAGTGGATCGCAGAGCCTTGGGGAACCAACTGAACGGGCGAGTAATAACGGCGAGTATGGCCGGCCCTTTAGGGAAGGTGAATGTGGAGGTGGACCACACAGAGACCGGCCTACAGGCGGCGAACATTGTCCGTTTGTGGATCGCGGAGTAGGCGTTTGGGGGTAGAAATCTCCGGGAAAATCCGGAGCCCGGAGAAGCACCTCCAAAGTCGCTTCGCTCCCCGGTCCTGGAACTTGCACGATCACGGGGAACCCATTCGCCCTCCTCCCCCGTCACTCCATAATCTTCTAGCTGATAGGTCTACCGGCTCCTTACGATTCTCGGTTATCTTTTTCTAAATTGGAGTCCCCTGAGTCCTTTTCCTCGCTTCGGAATTTGTTGATCCACTCCTCCATACTCAACTGGGAAGGTTGCGGCGGTTCGTAAGGAAGCGAGTGCTTTCGCATAAAATGGCGCCAGGCCGCCACATCAAAGCCTTTCCGACACAACCCTCTGGGCGCATCGGGATATTTCCGCCTCCAGAGTGCAATCTTATGCTCAGGGACATGAAGGATCCGCCCCAGCTCGGATCGAGTCTTAACCGTAGCCATACTCTATCATCGAATCCGGTATCCTCCTCGGGTGTGGCTATTAAGCCGCCACCTATCGCATCCTCGGTTCCAGCTCCCGCAGCCCCGGATACCCGCAGACTTGCTTTCGACTTCGATTCAGAGGGTGTGTTAGCAAAGAGCGATCACCAGTGATCCTCAAAGCTTCTACGCAAAGAGAGGTCGGAACTTGGGGGAGCTCCGACCTCTCAAAGTGGATAGCCCACCGGTGTGGCATTCGAGATGCAGGGATCCCTCAAACCATTATTTCCTTCACCACACCCGAGCTGTCTCCGTGCCGTTCCGCCTCCACACCAACGCCGCGCAGCAAGGTCAGCCATAAATTGCAAAGCGGCGTATTTTTCGGCAGGACCAGATGCTGGCCCAGCTTTATCCCAGCACCTCCACCGGCAATCAATGTCGGGCAGTTTTCCAGATTATGGACCGTACTCAGGTTGCTCCCATACGCCACACACGTGTGCTCCAACAAACTACTGCCATCGGCCTCACGGACTCCTTTGAGGCGATCCAGCAACCCGGCCAGCAGCTCGCTATGCGCTCGGTCCCGCACTTGAGAAGCCTCCATTCGCTCACCCGGGGCGTAGTGGCTCATGTCATGCAACCCCACTTTAAGCCCCAAACTCGCCACCAATGATTCCGTCGGCTGACGGTACGTGAACACCCGTGTGCTGTCGGTCTGGAATGCCGCCACCATCAGATCGTACATCAACCGGATCTCTTCCTTCCCGTGCAATTTCGCGGGAGGTTCGTCTACTGGGGCCTTGGGTTTGGCCACCCCGAGCCACTGCTCGTCCTTGGCCAGGCGCGTTTCAATCTCGCGGATGCTTTGAAAATATTCGTTCAGCTTGTCGGTATCCGTCCTGGTTAACCCCCGTTGAAGCGTTTTTGCATCCGACATTACCGCATCGAGCACACTTCGCTCCTGCGCGAGCATAGCCTGCCGTTGCTCTAATGACATGGTATCCGGCGAGAACATCCGGTGGAACAACAACGCCGGCGAATTAAGGCCCGCCACCGGTTTACCACCCGCATCCCAGGCAAGCGAGAGACCAGGCCCGTGCCCTTGATGATGTTCCACCAACCCGGGATCGCCCCCGTTTAGTTGGATGGACGCAAACCGCGTGTCCTGTCCAATTTTAGCGGCTGCGGCCTGGTCGACCGAAATCGTGTTGTGAAAACTTTGTCCGGGTTCCGCGAATCGATTTGCGCCCGTTAGCCAAAACGTGCTGCCCCAGTGCGCGTCTTGCGAATAACGGTTCGAAAGCCCCTGAATGACACAGAAATCCTGTTGATGACGTGCCAGAGGCACCAACCCTTCGGGGAGCGTGTATCCCGCCCCCACCTGATTTACATCAGGAAACCAAGTCTCCTTGGTGACTCCAAATCCGAAGCCGAGAAAGATCATCCGTTTCGGCCGAACGATTGGCTTTTCGGAGGCAAAAGTCCGGAAGCCGAACGATTCGAGAGCTGGTAAGGCAATGACAGAACTAGCGGCGCGGAGAAAGTGGCGACGGGAAAGATTTGGGTTCATGGGAAGTAAGGGGAAGAGGGCTATTTGGAATGAAACGCCTTGCTGGCCACGAGTGCATGGATGAATTCAGGAACGGCGAAGTCCTTTTTGCCAGCACGCTCCAGAACCTCTGCGGCAAGGGCGGCATCGGAGAACCCAAAGCTTCGCCCCAATCCGTATTCGATTAGGGCTTCGGTAAAGCCCTGCGCTAGTCGCTCCGGTTTGGCCGCAACAAGATCGCGCATTTCGAAGAAATTATTAAACGACGCCCCTTTGAAAAAGACTCCCGATGCGTCAATTGCGCGTCTCTGCTGCGGAACCCCTGGACGCAGATCAAGCTCTCGCCACCGGCCTGCTGCATCGAAGTTCTCGAGCCCGAATCCGACTGGATCGATCTTGCGATGGCACTGCGTGCACTGGGCGTCTTCCTGATGCTGCGCGATCCGTTCACGTGTCGTGAGTGGTTTGGATGCTAGGCGATTGAGCTGCGGCACATTTGGCGGCGCGGGTGGTGGCGGGTCATGGAGGACTTTTCGCATCACCCAGGCGCCACGTTCGACTGGGCTGGTCTGTTCCCCATTACTTCCCATCGCCAAAATCGCAGCCATCCCGAGTAACCCGCCACGCGGGGAGTTGGCAGGAAGCGACACTTCCCGAAACTCATCCCCTACCACTCCGGGGACCTTGTAGTAAGTGGCAAGCAAGCCGTTGAGCACTGCAGAATCCGATTTCAGCAGTTTATTCAAACTCGCCTGCTTTTTTAACAGATGCGTGAAGGTCTCATACACCTCCTCCTTTGCCGCCGCTTTGGTCGGAAGATCAAAGTCGGGGTACAACCTTGAGTTGAATTGGAAGAAGTCCAATCGAGATAACCCAAGCCACTGAAGCACAAACGGCCGTACGAAGCGTTCGCTTCGAGCGTCGCCAAGCAGTCGATCCACCTGTTGCGCCAGAATTTCTGGTTTTTGCAGCTGCCCATCCCCAGCAAGCTTCAAAAGCTCCTCGTCCGGCGGCGTGCTCCAGAGAAAAAACGAAAGCCTTGTCGCCAGCTCGAGATCCGTCAGCGCCCGAGATTTACCCGGCTCGGCGGGCTCCACCAGGTACAAAAAGCTTGGGGACGAGAGCAGGAGCGCTAGCGGCGCTTTGATCGCCTCTAATGGTTTGTCGCCCTCTTTGACCCGGGTCTCGTAGATCCCGCAAAGCCGGTCGATAAACTCAGAATCCACGCTGCGCCCGCGCAACGCCCGCCCAGCAAACTCAGAAAGAAACTGCCGTGCACCACACTCCCCTTTTTGGAAACGCTCAATCTGCCCACGAATCTGCGCAAACACCTTGGCGTCCCGCGCCGGAACAATGGGGCCCTCCACTTCCACCCAATCCACCCACACGGCGTATTCCGGGCCAATGTGATTTGCTTTATATCCAGCGGCAAATACCTGGTCGGCAAACCCTTTCCCATCGGGGTTCCCCAGGATCGATTTCTCGCCAAACTTGAACCGCCGCGCGCCGTCTCTTTCGATGTACACGGGAATTTCCAGAGTCTGCGGTTGCTCCATCGTCCCTGTCACCTGATGCGTACTGAGCACCTGGCTGGAAGGATAGTCTGACAAGAAATCCACAAACCGCCTCTCCTCCGCCCCTTCCGCTGTCGCCGCAAGCCTGGCCCGCACCTTGTATTCTCCCGCAGGCCAGTTCTTCGGCACCGACACACTCACCCAACGGTGATGTAATTGCGCCACCCCCAAATAGGTCCCCGTCTTAGCCTTCGGGAGAGTCAAGTAGTCCGCCCCCTGGGGGACATATTGGTCCCACCTGCCGTTCATCATATTCGCATCAATGGCATCGGGAAATCCGAACTCTTTCGGTCCCGGTGCCCCCTTTATCTTTTCCCACTCCAGATAGAACTTCTCTGGGTTAGCTTTTGTCTTTTCCCGAATTTCACCGGCCATCTTCACGTTGTCGGGTAACAATGCAGCGACATCCACCTGTCTGGTCCACTTCGTGTGTCTTTTGCGGATACTCACAAACTCCGCAATCTGGCGCTCCACTGCAGGAATCGTCTCGGCCTCGGCTTCAATGTGAGTCTTGTGCACCTCCATCTTCCTCACCGCCGATTCAAAGCTTTGATCCAGCGCCTTTTTCCCAAGCTGCCGGTACAGCATGAACTGATCGGGAGACATGAACAGGGCCGACCCCACCGTATCGAAGCTCTCCGAACTCCCGTCCGCTGGCAGAGTTCCCACGTTGATTTCCACCCCAAGCAGATCGCGTAACGTATTCTGATATTCCCGCCGGTTCAGACGCCGCATCGTGATATTCCCGCCCTGATCCGACAGCGCTTTCCTTGCCACCACCATCGTCTGCGAAAGGGCTTCGAGAAAATCCGCCTTCGCGTTGTTCTCCGGCTGCTTGGCATCTTCGGGGGGCATCTCCCCCGAATTGATCGAATTCAAAATCTTCGCCCACTCATCCGCTTTCTTTAACGTATCCACCCGCAGGGAGATGTCGTCCAATCGCACCTTCCCCTTTTGCTTTTCCTCTCCATGACATTCCGTGCAGTAGGTTTTGAAAAAGGCCCGGGATTTCTCCGGCATCTCTGCAGCCACCACCGACCCGGAATTGGACTGCGACGCAGCAACCGCCGTCGGCTCGGCAAACGCCGCTCCACACAAACCTAAACTCCAAACAACCCAACCCAGGACTCCTGGATGAACGCCATTAGCGACGACTTTGATAATTTCCATACTGATGAGCCCCCTGTGTAGAGATGACCAAAGAGAGGTTTCTTTCTTAAAGAGGATCTCCACCGCGAACGCGGGAGGCAAATTGAATTGACTCCTCGCTGCCAGATTAAAAACCAGCGCCCAAACAACACTGCGACAGCTTTTTGGCCCCCTTGCTTTCTCGTCGCCATCCCCCGCCCCTTCCGCTCAGGTTGATCCGCTTTGAACGCCCCACTCACGAGTGTAAACCATTCCGCGTACTCTTCGCTCACGTTGAGATCGGCTGCCCTCTGTTTTCTCGCGTTCGCGTGCTCCGGCTGCTCTGAAAACGAAGCCTCGCGTTGGGACTCATTCGCCTCGCACTGCAGCCCTTCGGTGCAAAATGCCGAACGCGAAATCGGGCTCCTTCAGCAGGGACTGTCCGTACTCCCCCCCTTGCCAACAGCCGAAACCCAGGGCGAATCTCTGGGGTTTCACTCCGAATTTTCGGATACCGCCGAGGACCCCAAAGACATGATCGTGGATCTTGGCAAGACCCGGGAGATCGATTCGGTCATCCTTGTCCCTGCGCACATTCCAGGGGTTTACGGCAACTCCGCGTCTTACGGATTTCCCAGGCGCTTTTCAGTCGATGTCTCCGAAGACTCCTCCTTCGCCCAGGCGGTGATGTTCTCAGACCATTCCCAGACAGACTTTTTAGAGCCGGGACCTTTTCCCGTGGCCCTATCCGCAAACCCAGTCTCGGGAAGGTTTTTGCGTCTGCGTGTCCACAAACTTAATGGGCGCCCTGGACATCACTTCTTTGCGCTCGGTGAGATGTTTATGTTTGGCCCCGGACATCGTCGCGGATCGGGTTTGCCCCGGGATGCGGTATTCCTTGGAACCGACTCGTTTGGAAGTGGTACGGCATGGCTCCGCATTAACGCCTTTGACGGCCAGTCCAATCTGGGCGCGGCAGTGGATCGGAAACCGAGCCCAACGTTGGGCTGGCGGACTGAATCTTTCGGAAATCAAGACGCGACAGCTTGGGCAAGCATCGATCTGGGTCGCCCTTTTGTGATCGATGAGATTCGTATACATCCTGCAAACCCGCAAAATGGCCCCCGCGGAGCCGGATACGCCTTCCCCCAAGCCTTTGTACTCGAAGGAGCTTTGGAGGAATATTTCCTTCGCTCTTTCGAAATCAAAAACCCTGGCCGCCTCGATCACCCCTCCCCGGGGACCAATCCCTTCTGTTTTCGCGGCAAAAAATGGGAGGCGCGCTTTCTGCGACTCAACGTCACCCAACTCGGACGCGTGAAGTCCCGTTTTGAAACTGCGCTTTCTGAGATCGAAGTTTTTTCTGGGGGCAAAAACGTCGCCTTGGGAGCGCCCGTGACGGCCTCTTCCAGCGACGAAACGCCTGAATGGACCAGGGCCGCGCTCACCGACGGGTACAACAGCGTCGCCCGTTTGACAGACACCCAGGACTGGCTCGTGGCGTTATCCAAACGCAGGGAACTGGAGGCACAACTCCACAGCACCATGAGTGTATTGGAAAAACAACGGGCGTCCTTCGGTCTGTGGATAGACCGTGGCCTGCTCGCCCTCGCAACCAGCCTAGCTATTTCCGTCTTCGCCATCTGGCTTCGCTCACGTCGCGACAGAATCAAGGAAATCAAGGCTTTACGCCAGCGCATCGCACGGGATCTGCACGACGAAATCGGGAGCAATCTCGGCACCATAACCATGCTCAGCCAAATGGCGCTGGACCCTCAGGCCACCGAACTCCAAAGACGCGCCGATGTGAATGAAATCGGCGCCGTTGCCAGTCAGTCGGTGGATGCGATTCGGGATCTCGTGTGGTTGCTTGAAAAGGAGTCGGTCGGGCAGGCAGATCTTGTCAGTGAAATGAGACTCACCGCGCAAACGCTGCTCCGGGGCATCCCTTGCGTATTTGAAGTAAACTCCTCTCAGCTCCCCTCCACGTTTCCGTTTGATCTCCGGCGGAACCTCTTTTTGGCCTTCAAGGAAATGCTGCATAACGCGGCCAAACACTCCGCGGCGCAGTCTGTTCAAGTTCAATTGGACGCCACTCCACATCGCATCCGCCTCACCGTCGCAGACGACGGCAGGGGATTTGATTCCAGCCTGCCCACCACCGGAATCGGAGTCCCCAGCCTGAGGGCACGCGCTTCGGGCGCGGGTGGTTCTGTCCAGTTTTTGAGCGAGCCCGGCAAGGGCACCACTGTCCGCTTTGAACTTCCTATTTCCCCCAACTCCTGACCCTCGCCATGAATCCGTCCGCTGCCCCTCTCGTTCTTTGGGTCGTTGAAGACAACGCCGCTTTCCGCAGAACACTCATTCGCGGATTATCCCGTCGGATGCCCGGGACCTCCTTCCATGAATTCGGCTCCGCCGAGCAAGCGTTGAGCGCCTTCGGTTCCATCCCAAGTCCCCAGGTTTTCCTGCTCGACGTTGGCTTGCCCGGCACCAACGGACTAAAGGCTATGCCACTGCTTCATCAGGCCGCTCCGGAAGCATTTCTCCTCATTTTAACTGTATTCGAGGACGACGAAAAAATCTTCGCCGCCATTTCGGGCGGCGCACACGGGTATCTGCTCAAAACTGCACCTGTTGCTCAGATTGTCGAAGCCATCCACGAGGTCCAGGCTGGAGGATCGCCGCTGACCCCGCGCGTAGCCCGCAAGGTTCTGGAACACTTTGCGACATTGAAGCCCAGGAAGCCGCAGGAAGAGACGGTGGACCTCAAGGAGATGGAGATTCAAATCCTGCGCCTGATAGTCGAGGGACTCTTAAAAAAGGAAATCGCAGACAGGTTGAACGTGGGAATTCATACGGTGGACACTCAAATGCGCACGATTTACCGGAAGCTCCAAGTGACCACGCGAGCCGCCGCCGTGGCAAAAACACTTCAGGGACGTCTCCTGAGTTGAACGCACACGCCCAACGTCTGTCAGGCACAGACCCCAGCCTGACCGCTCGCTCAGCCGGTGACTGGTGCCACGGGAACGAGAACCGGTAGCAAGCCCCTTGCCCGGACGCTGGCAGAGCCTGTCACATGATACCCTGCCAGCGCCTTTAATCCCTTTAAGACAACGTCAATAAATCGTACGTGCCCTCCATTCTGGGCCCTCACGCCGGCACGTTTGCGATTCAAAATGACTCCAAAGCTCTCCGGTTCGGCGAGAAGGCCTCGCAAAACCCACATTCAGACGCTGGTGCCGGAAGATTTTACCGAGATGCTTCGATGCGGCATGCACAAGTGCTCGGTTTCGGTGTAGATCCTCTCCCCAACCCATGACGGCCCCATTCTCCCGAGCAAACTTTTCCCGGCGCGCAAGCCCGCTTAAGCGTTCTTGTGGCGGATTGAGCTGTTGATAGTTCCGCCTTCCTTCGTCCCCACCCATGACGGGCAAGAACTTGTACGAACTACTGGGCGTCCATCGCGGCGCGACCCAGAAGGAAATCCGGAAGTCCTACATGCTCAAGGTAAAGCAGTCGCATCCCGACCGCTTTAACCAGGAATCTCAGAAGGCCGAGTGGAACCAGGCCAACGAGTTGCTCAAGGAGCTCAACCTTGCCTACGAAGTCCTCCGGGATCCCATTGCGCGCGCCCACTACGACCACCCCATTTCACGCCGACCGACGCGACCATCCCGCCCGGGGCCCGGCACAGCAACGGCTCCCCCGAACCCTCCCAAAAAGCAGCCCCCCAAGCCGCACCCCAAGACCCCAAGCCAGCGACGGACAGCCCCGGTAAACCGCTCAAAAACAAAGCCAAACTTCGACCGAATCAAATCCGGTGTGGCCACTTTCGAGTCCCTGCCACGCTCCAGCCAGCAACGCCTGGTGGCCCGGGTTTCCGGAAAAAACCAAACCCAATACTCTATTCAGCTGGCCGATATAACGGCGGCCACTTTCTGGGTGCTTCTTCTTTCGCTGTGGTTTCTCTTTCTATTCACCGGTGCCGCCGCCCCACTCTGGGAAAGTACCCGCATTACAGCCCTCACCTGCCTGACAACCATCATCGCCGGCATTCAGGCCGTCTTTTTTCACCAGGTCGTCCGCTGGCACCAATCGCCCCTCCGCAGCTGGTTTTTCGTAACGCCTCTCTATCTCATTCGAACACACATGAACAAGGTGTGGTACTGGCCGCTTTGGGAACTCTCCGACATCAAAGCCACGCCCAATTATCACAAAGGCGAATACCGGAACACCACCGTCCGCCTGCGCTTCAACGGCCAGTATGAATCTTTCCGCATTCACCATCACCTGGCCTGCGAACTTCTACTCAGCTCAGTTCAGAATTTCGAACAACGATTCCGCCGCGCCAAGCTCCACGAAGACTGGGTTTACTTCTGGGAACACGACGATTTCCGGGAAGTAGCCACGTATCCGGTCCGTCCTCCCCGGACTCAATCCACGTACGGAGCCGCTGTGGTTTCTTTGGTCTTCTGCACCATGGCTTTCGCCTCCGCCTATACGTGGAATACCCACCGCGATGCAGGATTATCCAGCGCGGAATCCCC
>CAMCYN010000107.1 GCA_945883955.1 Akkermansia muciniphila | reverse complement strand
GTGTTTGGGCGGGGATCGCTTTTGGGATCCCCCGTGACGGTTTCAGCCGTTAAGGCCGGGCCGGCTTGGAGATCTTTTATCGTGAAGCCATCAAAAGGAGGAGTGTTGGGTACCAGAAGAATGTCGCCGGCGTGGATATGCTGGATCTTTCCAATATTCAATTCCGCCAGAAAATTGACAGCGACATGGAATTTTTCAGCAATCGCTTCAGCGGCCGTTTTGTAAGGAAGCCATTTTAGCTTGGCCTGTTCGGCAATGGACCCGGGTAATTCCCCGACAAGTTGAATGTCCTGTTCGGTGACGGTGTAATGGATAAAAATCGGATCGATACTGCCGAGAGATAGCCCGGTGGTATCCGGAATAGGATCGGGGAAATCGCTACCGGGCGAATCTAACTTTGTCCGCTCGGGCGAGGGGGCAATGAGGCCGTGGGCTTGCCTATAAAGCGTCAGGGCTTTCAGGGTAAATTCGCCATAACGCCCGTCGATTTTACCGGGCGCAAACTCCGCCCGATCCAGGAAAAGCTGGAGTCGGGTCGCGGCCTCGCGCTCCGTGTCGTTCCGAGAGTAGCCAGGCGTGTTGGGTACAGCGGCCGTGGGTACAGCGGCCCGCATGATTCCACATAAGAAAAATAAGACGCAGGCAGAATAGAAGGCCATTATCTGTTAATCGGTTCTAGAATGGAATCCGATTGTGTTGGGCTGTTATTGAGTGGGGGGAGAAGCGGGGTAGAAAAACATTTCTATTACGTTTTGTTGAATAATGTGATAACACTAAAAAGCACGCCCGTGTTGAAACGGGTAGAGGTTTCCTCGGAAAAAATGAGCCGCAATTTCAAATGCGGGAAAATACGAAACGCGGAAATCTGGGCTTTTTGATCCAGTCGGGGATTTCGCCCGGTTCAACTGGGGTTCTTTTGGGGCGAGTTTCTCGGTTGGGGAACCTTCCCAAAAGTGGCCTCGCCGAGTGTGTCCGCCGTGAGAACCCGGTCCTGCGGCTGGAGCGCGACCTCAAAGTGGAAAGAGCGTAGCCGATATCCTTGGGCTTCGCTGGAAGCGCTGGGCGTTTAAAAAAAGAGACAAACTCGGGCACTTTCATTAAATGGAGAAAATGAGGGAGCAACCCACCGATGGAGAGTGGTTTAAGGGGAGGATTGCCCTCAAGCGGAAGAATGCCAAAAACGAAAGGAATCGGAGTTCACAAGCCGAAGGTGTAGGATGCGGTTGTTCTATCTTATGAAACTCCCCCATCTCCTTACCGTGGCCTCGTGCCTTAGCCTGTTACCGGTGGTTTCCGCCCAGGAAACCAAACCTTCCACAGCGGCGGCAACTAAACCTGCCGGGACGCCCGAAGGGCTGCACGATCTCAAAATTGGCGACAGCGCCCCTGACTTCTCTCTGCCCGGGATTGACGGGAAAACGCATACTCTGGCCGATTATAAAGAGGCCAAAATCCTGATGGTGGCGTTTATTTCCAATCACTGCCCGGATTCGCATGCGGCCGAAGGCCGGATGAAGAAACTGATCGAGGATATGAAAGGGAAGGGGTTCGCTTTTATTGCCATTAATCCAAATAACCCCGATGGCTTGAGTATCGATGAGCTCGGGTATTCGAAATATAATGATGGATTTGATGATATGAAGCGGTATGCCACCGATTCCGGGTTCACTTTCCCGTATCTATACGATGGTGATACTCAGGCGGTGGCCAAAGCTTTTGGGTGTCTTGCAACGCCGCATATCTTTGTTTTCGATGCGGAAAGAAAGTTGCGGTATAAAGGGCAGTTTGATGATTCGCGTTTTGAAGATGCGGCTACGGTAAAAACGACCGATGCCCGTAATGCGGTGGAAGCGCTTGTGGCGGGCAAGGAAGTGCCTTTGGAAATTACTAAGCCGCATGGTTGTTCGACCAAATGGCTTGGAAAGAAGGAACTCGTCTCGGAGAAGATGGAGAAATGGGATCAGACACCGGTGGATGTAGAGCTGATTGATACCAACGGGGTGGCTGTATTGCGTAAGAATGGAACTAAAAAGGTCCGGCTCTTTAATGTATGGGCCACCTGGTGTGGACCGTGTGTGGCGGAGTTCCCGGAGTTGGTCCAATCGGCCCGGAAATTCGGGATGCGCGACTTTGAAATGATCACCATTAGTAACGACGACCCTGAGAATGTCGCCAAGGTGAAGGGCTTTTTAGAAAAACGCGGAGCCGGACTATCGCCCAAACTGAAAGCGTCCGTAAAAGCCGAGGGGCGTAATACCAATAGTTATGTGTATAGCGGAGCGAGTGTGAACGAATTGATGAAAGTGCTCGATCCCGAATGGCCCGGAGCGATTCCGCACAGCGTTCTTGTGGGGACCAATGGCGAGATTATCTGGCGCCATAACGGGCCGGTGGATGGGGAAGAACTACGCGCGAAGATCCTCGAACATCTGGGCGCTTTTTATAAACCGTAACAAGTCGGGGCGGCGCATTTTGGGCGTTTCTGAACCTTTGGTCGGGGCGCACAGAGGCACATCTCCACAAACGGTTTGCGAAGCCAGCATTAGCGGGTGTCATAAGAAGTCACCCGTCCAGTGTTTGGCTTTGCGCGTAAACCGCACTCTGTCCTGCAAACCTCCCCGGTAAACAAGCCGGGGAGTGCCGGAACCGAAAAGGAGCCGCCCGCTCTGGCGGTGGAAGAGGCCCCGGATGGACGGATGGGTTTAGGGTTTGAGGGGGTTCCAGACTTTGGAAAAGCCGAGCCCTTCGAAGTCTTTTACGTTTGCGGTGGCAAACTCGTTGATGCCGAACGCCTGCAAACAAAGGGCGATGCGCACATCGTAGATGCGTCTGCGAGCAAAGTGGTGGGCGGCAGCCTGTTTCCAGAGAGCGGAATGAAGAGCGCGACTGCGCGGAGGAAACCCCAGAATCTGCCAGCGTGGGTGTTGTCGATAGCTCTGAACCACCTCGACGGCCTCCCCGGCATCGAGGGGTTGATCCAGAATGACTGGATTGCGGAGGTGCAGATAAAATTCGCTCAGAACGAACTCACTCAAAGCAACGTCTTCACGAGTTGCGAGTGAGGCCAGAAACGCTTTTGCATCAGCGTGATAAGGGGAGGCTTCACAGTAGCTGAAAAGCAGGATGTTGGTATCTACCGAGATCATGATGCGAACGGGTTGATCGTTGCATCTTCGAAGGCGATGTCCCGCAGTTGTTCGGGGGAAAGACCCTTCCATCCGACTTTGTGGGAGGTGGGCGGTTGCCAACCCTGGGAGACTGGAGGGGTGTCGTCGGAGTAGGTCTCCAGAAGCAGTTCTGCTCCACGGCGAAAGGTCTCCGCGAGGGACCATTCGTGTTGGCGGGCAAACTCTTTGATTTGAGCAAAGAGCCGTTCCGGAACCTGGATTTGGGTTTTGGTCATGCTGGAGATATTACATCTCCCTCAATTTGATGTCCAATTCGACCCTTCCTCAAAGCGGCTCGTCGGGAAGTCGGCAGGCCGCATTGCGGTGAGGCTCCCGTTTTCCCCTCGCTCACGCTGGGCTAAGATGAAGCGCGCCGTTGGCGCTCCGAGTGTCCGTCAGGTTCTCGTCATTTTTAGCGGTATCGCCCGTTAAGACGGCTTCGCCTCACAAGAGACCGCATATTGACCACCCCGTTCGATTCCATCCCGCCGCCTTCCGGTCGTGGCTTCTCGTGAGGGGGGCTCTTAAGTCACGTGCCGCAGGGCCTCGATCGGGTTCATCATCGCGGCCCGCCGGGCCGGGTAGAGCCCGAATACAACCCCGATCGCCACAGAAATGCCGAACGCCAGCGGTAACGACCACGGTACAATAATCGGCACCATGGTTCGAACCACGTCCGGCAACGCGGCAAGCGCAGCTGGGAATGTTTTCGAAATAACCAGCATCGTGAGCCCGAAAACCGGTCCGCAAAGCAGGCCGCCGATTGCCCCGGTAAGGCCGCCGACCACCGATAACACCACGGTTTCTACGAGAAATTGCCGCGTAATATCCGCTCGCCGCGCTCCGATGGCGCGCCGGATCCCGATCTCGCGAGTGCGTTCGGTGACGGTGGCCAGCATGATATTCATGATGCCGATTCCGCCCACCAACAGCGAAATGGCGGCGACCAGGCCCATCATCGCAATAAACATAAGCCGGGTGTTGCGCGCCTGCGCGAGCAGTTCGAGCGGCACGGCGATGGTATAGTCCTCGCTCTGATGGGTGCGGCGCAGGGTGCGGCGCACAATCTCAGCGGTATCGAGCACCTCTTTGGCGTCCCGCAGCGAAAGGGTCACCTGGGTGGCAATCGGGACGCCGCTTTCAGTGTGTGCGTAGAAGTCGATAAAACGCATCCACATGGTGGTGAGTGGCACATAGACGTCGCGGCTGAATTCCTGGCGCACGCGAGCCCCGGGGATTTCACTGGCCGCCTCGCGCCGTTCCATCACTCCGACGACCGTGTAAAAGTCGGGGCCGATGTGGATGGCGCGGCCCAGGGGGTCTTCGTAACCGAACAGTTCCAAAGCCACATCGGGGGCGAGCACGCACACTTTGGTGGTCTGTTCGACATCGGTGGAAGTGATAAAGCGGCCGCGGGTGGGCTGCATCTTGTGGAGGCCCATGTAGTCGGTAGTACAACCGACGAGGCGTCCGTAATATTGTTGGGTGCCGTAGGCGAAAAGACGTTTGGGCAGTTCGCGCACCGGGATGGCTTTGGCGATACTAGGAACGGTGGCGGCGAGGCGGACGTAATCCTCCTCGGTGATCCCATAGGCCTTTGGGCGGGCGGAGCTTTGCTGGGGGGGCGGGGCACTCGTGGTGAGGATGATGTTGTTGGCGCCCAATTCCGCGATCTGTTGCTGGGCTTTGGCGCTGATGCCTTCGCCGATTGCGAGCAACCAGATGACACTGGCCACACCGATGAATATGCCGAGTACGGTCAGAAGAGAGCGCAGCGGATGCAGGGCCAGATTCTTGATTCCAAGATGGGCGGTGCGCATGACCGAGCGGAATCCACCGCCAGTTCCGATCTCGGTCTCGGACAAACTCGGCGCACTTGGGACCGCGCTGCCCCGGTACTCGACCTCGCGAAGGCGGGTGTCGGATTGAACCACACCATCGCGCAACCGGACGATGCGCCGGGCGTGGGCGGCGACTTCTTCTTCGTGGGTGACCAGGATGATGGTTTTGCCTTCGTTATTGAGTCGCTCCAGGAGGATGAGGATTTCCTGGGAGGTGACCGTATCGAGGTTTCCGGTGGGTTCGTCGGCGAGGATGTAGCGGGGTTGATTGACGAGGCCGCGGGCGATGCCGGCCCGTTGCTGTTGACCGCCGGAGAGTTGGGGGGGGCGATGGCCGAGGCGGTGGTCGAGCCCGACGAGAGCGGCCAGGGCTTTGCAGCGTTGGCGACCTTCCTCGGTGATTTCTCCCTGATAAGAGAGAGGCGCCTCGATGTTTTCCACAACCGTGAGCTGCGGGATGAGGTTGTAGGACTGGAACACAAACCCGATCCGGGAGGCGCGAATAAAGGCGAGTTGATCGTCATCGAGATGGGCGACGTTATCCTGGCCGAGAAAGAAATTACCGGACGTGGGCTGGTCGAGGCAGCCGAGCAGGTTGAGCAGGGTGCTTTTGCCCGAACCCGACGGGCCCATGATGGCGATGTAATCCCCCTCGGGGACGAGCAGGTCGATGCCTTTGAGCACCGAGACGGATTCGCCGGCGAGGGCGTAATCTTTGCGGATATTTTCGAGCCGGATGGCCGGCGTCATCTCATGCGGATCGGTCACGAGGCTAACGGGTACTCGACGCGCTGCCGGCAAGTTTGGTCGCTTTTTCCGCAGGCGACTTGGAAGTGGGTTTGGCGACGGCCGCCGGGGCCTTGGGCAGGGTGACGCTAGTTTCGTAACTCTGAGGCGCGAGCAGCACGTGTTCACCGGGCTCTAATCCCTTCTTGATAATGACCGACTGATCGTTGGCCGGTCCGAGGGTGACTTCGCGCGCTTCGAGATTTTCGCCGGCTACAAAACAAAAGAACCGTTTACCGCGTTCGAGGACCGCTTGGATAGGGACCTGGAGCGCTTCTTCCTGGCGGCGCACTTCAATGGCTACCTGGGCCGTCATGCCTGAACGAATCCCAGCGGGGGATTCATCAATATAAACCTCCGCGCCGTATTCCTTGGTGGTGCTGTAAACGGAGGCGGCGGGCAGGGGATATTCACTCACCGAGCGCACCACACCTGTCAGTTCGGTGTTGGTGAATGCGTCGAGCCGGATTTTGGCTCGCATGCCGACCTTGACCCGGCCGATGCGGGATTCGTTGACGCGGGCGAGGACCTGCATGCGTTTGGGATCGGGAAGGCGGATGATGATTTGGCGTTCGCGTACGAGTTTACCTTCGGCGATGAGCGGTTCGCCCGTGGGGGGATTAGCGTAGATGACTTGTCCGGAGGTCGGGGCGGTGATGACGCATTTGGCAAGCTGATCCTGAAGGGTCGTTTCGCGTTCTTCGTCGAGGTTGTGGCTGTTTTCGCGGGCACGCAGGCGGGCTCCGGCGGTTTCGACGTTGGCCTTGAGACGGTTAATGTTCTTCTGCTTGGTGTAACGATGCAGCACTTCGAGCTTGGTCTTGGAGTTGTCGAATTCGCGTTTGGCTTTCTGGACGGCGAACCGGTCGGCTTCGAGCTGCACCTCGGTGACGTAGCCGCGGGCGGCGAGACGTTCGCTGTAACGCAGATATTCCTCGGCCCGGCGCACGTTCTCCTGAGTGATAAACCGGTCGCTGATAAGCAGGCCTTCTTCCTGTTGAAAAGTACCCGATTCGTATTCTTCGAGGGCGAGTTGGGCGGCTTCAAAATCGGTTCGGGCTTCCACCATCAGGGCCCGACTGCTGTTGGTGGTGATCTGCTGCTGGGTCAGGTCCGCGCGCAGACCCGCGTCGTCGAGTTTGACCAAAAAGTCGCCTTCTTTGACGTAGGCGCCTTCGTCCACGATCTGGATGATGGGGGTGCCGGCAGTGATTTTGGACTGAACCTGGCAGCGGATCTCGACATTACTCGAACTGGTGATTTCGCCGCGTTCGAGCACTTCCTGCAGAAAAGAAGCGTGGGTGGCGGTGGCGGTCAGGGGGCCCTGACCGTTGGGACCTAGAACGGATTTTTTCGGTTGTGCGGTCCCCAGCCAAAGAAAGCCCAGGGCGGCCGAAGCGAGTATTCCGGCAGGAATGAGCCATTTGCGGCGCCGTCTTTTTGGGGCGGCGCTGTGGGCGGAAGCCGATGGCGAATCTGAAGCTGGGGTTGGAAGGGGAGAGGAGTCGGGAGTGTTCATCGGACGCGGGGAGCTTCCTGACGGAAAGTGAGCCGGGAATAGTTTTCGGCGGGTGGGTTGGCCGCAGTGGATTCCGTCCAGCGTGAGGCGTGGGTGGAGAGACGGGATTCGGAGATGGAGCCTGGATCCATCCAGAGGCCGTTGGCATCGGTGCGGATGGTGCCGAGTTCGAAGTCGAGGACGAGCCGGAGGACGTCGTAACCGACGCGCAGGCTCAGGAAATCGTTTTGGGCGTCGAGCAGATCGTTGAGTGCGGAGACGAGATCTCGGGCCGTGGTGGCACCGAACTGGGGGGTGGCGCCGGGTTTGGGAGGTTCATCGAGGCGAAGCCGGGCCAGGTCGACCTGGGCGATGGCGACCTGGACGGCGGCGCGCCGAAGTTCGAAGTTGAGTTTGCTTAGATTGCTTAGGCGAAGGGTATTGCGGAGGCTCTGGGAGATGCGGTCCTCAAAGAGCATGAAGTCGCGGCGGGCGCGTTGGTAATCGATTTGGCCTTCGCGATAATCGTTGCGTTCGGCCAGACGGTTGAGCGGGGAATCAAAGCGCAAGCCGGCCTGAAGTGTTCCGGTGCGGGCATCAAAACTGGCTGGTTGATTGGTGCCCAGGGTTTTCATGTTGCCGTTGAGGGTCAGGGTCAGGCCGCTTTGGAGGCGGTTGGAGAGACGATCGATCTGACGCCAGGAATCCACGAGGCGGGCCCGGGCATTCATCCAGTCCAGTCGGTTCCCGCGGGCGACTGCGAGAGCTTTGGATTCGGAGAGGTCGATGGGGGGCAGGATGGCAATTTGGAGACGGGTGGCGGTTTGGTTGAGGGAGATTCCCAATAACAACCCGGAAAACCGGCTGGCGAGATCGACGAGTCGGGAGCGGACGGCCTCAATTTCCACTGCGCCGAGATCCGCACCAAGAGCCTTGATATTCTGGAGGGTCTCTTCCATATCGCGGGCCAGCAGGGTGGAACGTTTGGAGAAGTTCTCGAGCTGGACGTCCAGGGAAGCCGGATCCAGACGTTCGGGTTCGATACTGAGATCCTCCAGATCCGGGGCCTGTTTGAGTTCGGTGAGCTGGGCTTTGCGGACGGGGAGTACTGAGTGGAGGGTTTGCAGATCTTTCTGGGCGACGGCGAGGAGCTCGCGCAGGGGCACCTCGAGTTTGAGCAGGGCGGCTTGGTGTTTTTTAAGACTGTCCTGGGTGAGTGGAAGGTCCCGGTTGCGGATAGCGCCCAGGATAGCCGACAGTTTGAGATCAATGGCCGTGGCCGCTGGGTCGGAAGAATTAAAGCGGGCCAGCAGGGAATCCTGCACGACCAGGGGGAGACTGGGGGGCAGCCCCAGCTCGACTTTGTAGGTGTCGACCCGGGTTTCGTAGGCAGCGCGGGCGGAGAGGAGATTACTTTGGGCGTTAAAGAGAGCCTGGCGGGCCTGGTCGACCTGGAGGCGGCTGCTGATTCGACCGGCATCGAAGGCGGCGGCCAGCTGGTCGAGACTTTCCCTGAGACGCGCCACGTTGGATTCGAGATTCTCGATGCGCTGTTGTTCTTCGAGGATACCCAGAAATCCATCCGCCCGGGGAGCGCCGGTGCGGCCGCTGGGGGTTCCTGCGATCAGACCCAGACCCGAGGCTCCGACGATCCCGTTGCGCGATGGACCTTCGCCTGCGGTGCGGCCGCTGGCGATTCGGACGTAGAAGCCGTTCTGGAATTGTTCCATCTGACGTACATTGGCTAACAGGGTACGTTCGGATTGGGTGAGGCGTTCGAGGGTGTTGGCGCGGCCGCCCAGACGCAGAAGGGGTTGGACGAGGCTGAAATTTACCAGCGAACTGGCCGAGGAGCTGGCGGTTTGGCCGTTGTAATCCCACACAAAGGAGTTGGCGAATCCCGCCAGTAGTTCGCCCCCTGTGGCCGATAACCACCGCACACTCCCGTCGGTGAGTGAGGTCAGGGATTTCTGTTCCTTGGCGGTGGCGCTGGTCGAGGAGCGAAATTTGCCGTCGAGTTCGCCCCGACCGGTGCTGCCCAGGGCCAGGTTGGGCGAAAACCGGAAGCGTTCAAAGGTCACATCCAGAGCCGAGAGGTAGAGATCCTCGCGTTCCCTCTGGAAATCGCGGGAATTGAGCAGGGCGAGATGGACGGCGTTTTTGAGGTTCAACACGACCTTGCCGCCGGAATTACGCGGGAGTGCCTGGTGCCATTCGGGATTCTGGACGGCGTCCGGGTGGCCCTCGTGTTGCCAATTGGCGGCTCCTTTTTTGCCGTCCACGCGTTTCATGAGGTCGTGGGACAAGGGATCATCCGGGGGCATGGGAGGATGATCGGGGTTGAAGGGATCGAAGAAACGCGATTGGGGATCGGGATCTATGCTGGGGTTTAAAGGGGTGTCTGTCAGGTCGAGAGCTTCGACCTTGCGGTTGATGGCGGCGTAAACCTCCCGATCGGCCTTTTGACGATAAAGGGATCGAGAACAGCCGATGACTGTTCCAACTAACAAGGTGGCACTCAGACCAACGGCAACGCTACGCAGGGAACGACTCACAACTTCTTTGAGAGCAACGCTTGGGCCAAGCTGGCGCATCCAACTTGATTTGATTTCTTAGAAGCTATTTTAGTGTGGTTAAAAAGCTTTGGCAGAATGGGTTGGCGGGTCTTTTGTCGCTATATTGAAGCAGGATCAAAAGTGGACATTTTTTCCGGCCATCTCAAAACTGCGACGGTTTCTTACCCCTGAGGGTTTCGAAGGGGCCGGAGAGAGGCCCTTCAGGAGGCGAGGGCGGGCGCAAAAGCCTCCAGAATCCCGTATTCGAGCGCGAGCGGTTCGTTGACGCCGCTCATCCCGAGGTGTTCACGCAGACGGGTGATGGATTGCACCCGGTTGAGAGCGTCGGCGGGTGAGAGTGCTGCGGCGACAGTTGCGGCGTGCCGCGCGCATTCGATGAGATGCCGGGCGGGCTGTTCGCGCTGAACCAGGAGGACATCGGTCCAGAAGGACTCGAGCATTTCCAGCAGTCGGCTGCGTTCTAAAAGGTAGGCGGCCTCGGTACGTGCCGAGTAAATCTCTTCGCGTTGGGCGAGCCACTTGGGATCGGCGGTTTGTTTGTACTGCTTTTCCTCGGCCTTGGCTTCGGCTTCCAGGAGGTCCTGAACGGTCTCTTTGGTGTGTCCCAACAAGGCGTAAACCTGTTGTGCGAGCCAGAGGCCGGAGGAGAGCTCGGGCTTTTTGGTGGCAAAAAAACGGTCGAGAAGCTCGATGAGCGCGACCTGGCTGGCTGTCCGTGCCGCAATGGTGGTGAGACGTACGGGTACTTCGACGCAGCGCGAGAGGATGGTTTCGAGTAACTGCGACGGATGCGCCGAAATGAGAAGGATGTGGGTTTCGGCGGGAGGTTCCTCGAGGGTTTTGAGGAAGGCGTTAGCGGCCTGGGGCATGAGACGGTCCGCGTCGTGAATGATGGCGAACTTTTTGCCGCCGCTCATGGAGCGCATCCGGACCTTTTGTTCCAGCTCGCGAACCTGTTCGATCAGCAGACGCCGCGATTTGGATTCTGGGGCGATGGTGTGGACATCGACGTGCGACAGGGCGGTTTCGGGCGGACAGCCCAGGATGCGGCCACAGAGTTCGGCGGCGAGCTGACGTTTGCCCGAGCCTTCGGGGCCGGTGATCAGGTAGGCGTGCGCGAGGCGGTCCTGAGCGTGAGCCTGGAGAAGAAGACGGAGGGCCTCGGGGGCGGCGAAAGACATTGGTCCGGTTATAGCAGCTCATCGGGACGCCGCAACCGATCGTGGAAAAAGGCGTGTCTCCTTAGAGGAGGGGCGGGAGGGGATCCGAAATCCTGACGCGGGGCCGGTTCGCGTCCCCGCTTTTGACCGGTGCGAAAGGGGCCTAGCGGATGAGTACCTTTGGGGAGTCCACCGGACTGGTGGCCATACGGTCGCGGGAACGCCGGGCCTGCTGCACGAAGTCGTTGTTTTCGCCCAATTCGGACCAGGGCCCACGCGGAACTTCGTTAAATTCCACGAATTTCCAGTCGATGACGTCGGTGGGGCTGAGTTTGAGAAAGTCTCGGACAGCTGGGGAGACATCGAGGCCGGCGCCGCCGTTGAGATTGGGCGTGGGTCTGGCACGACCGAAAACGTATTCCCAGTGGTCGGTGCGGAAAGGACCGCAATC
>CAMCYN010000106.1 GCA_945883955.1 Akkermansia muciniphila | reverse complement strand
TGCTGGCAAGGCGACGACGTCGGCGGCTTCGAGCATTCGGCCCGAAATCTCGGCGGCGGAATCGCCGTCACCGGAGATTATCCGGGCAAAGCACGCAACGCCGACGAACTCCGCACCGACATCCAGACGGCCCTGGCCCTGATTCCTGGCAAACACCGTCTGAATCTCCACGCCATCTACGGCGAATTCGGCGGCAAAACCGTCGAGCGCGACGCTATCGAACCGGGCCATTTTAAGAACTGGATCGCCTGGGCCAAATCCCAGGGACTCGGGCTCGACTTCAATCCCACCTGCTTTTCCCATCCGAAAGCCGCCGACGGATTCACTCTCTCCCACAAAAACCGGGCCATCCGCAAATTCTGGATCGAACACGCCAAACGCTCCCGGGAGATCGGGGCCGCCATGGGACGGGCGCTCGGGTCCACCGCTGTCACCAACGTCTGGATCCCAGACGGCTCTAAGGACACTCCTGCCGACCGGCACTCTCCCCGCCAGCGTCTGGCAGAGGCCCTGGACGAAATCTTTGAAAAGCCCCTTAAGGGAAATGTGGATGCGGTAGAACCGAAACTCTTCGGTCTGGGTTCGGAGAGTTACGTAGTGGGCTCGCACGAATTTTACCTCGGTTACGCCGTAAGCCGTAAAAAGCTCCTGTGTCTCGATGCCGGCCACTATCACCCCACCGAGGGGATTGCGGACAAACTCTCCAGCGTGCTTCAGTTTCTCCCTGAGGTGCTGCTGCATGTCAGCCGGGGCGTACGCTGGGACAGCGACCACGTCGTTATCCAGAACGACGACCTTCTGGCCATCACCCGCGAAATCATCGCCAACGGTTACCAGAAGCGGGTGCGGATCGGATTAGACTATTTCGACGCCAGTATTAACCGGATCGCCGCCTGGGTCATTGGCACACGCGCCCTGCTGCGTTCCCTGCTCATCGCCCTACTCGAACCGACTAAAGCGTTGCGGGAAGTCGAAGCAGGCGGGGATTACACCAGCCGCCTGGCCCTCCAGGAGGAACTCAAGGCGATGCCCTTCGGAGCCGTTTGGGATCATTATTGTGAACAACAAAACGTCCCCGTCGGCCCGAACTGGATCGCCGACGTACGCGCCTACGAAGACGCCGTGCTATCGCGACGCGACTAAGCGGCGAGCCCTCCCGAAGGGGGAAAAGCGAGCTGGGCCGCACCCACCAATGTTCCAAAAGACCTATTTTTTAGAAAATGGGTCAATAAACGCATTGCCTTCCCGGTCCGGCATAGCCACTATGCGGCACGTCCCCCGGACTCCCCCTTGGCCATTTCTTTCCTAGGACAACCCCTCCTCCCCTATGAACCCCGCCCCCGGTACCCTCCCCACGCCTCCGGTGTCCCCTGGGGGTCCTCCCCTATTTAGACTCTCCCAGGTCACCAAATCTTTTGGAGCGGTCCGCGCCCTACGCAACGTCTCCTTTGAACTCGCCCCCGGCGAAGTCCACGCCCTGCTCGGGGAAAACGGAGCCGGCAAATCCACCCTCATCAAAGTCATCACCGGAGCCCATCAACCCGATGGCGGACTTCTGGAATTTGAAGGCCGGGAAGTCTCCCACCTCACCCCAACCCGCGCCCGCCAGCTTGGAATCGCCTGTATTTACCAACAACCCGCCCTGTTCCCCGATCTCAGCGTCGCCGAAAACATCGGGCTCCGGCTGGAACCCCCGGGATCCTTTTCCCGCGTAAACTGGCAGCAGCGCCATCAACAGGCCCGCGAATTGTTAACCCGGATCGGGGCCGCCATTGATCCCGAAACGGAAGTGCGCGCCCTCTCGATGCCCGAACAACAGCTCGTGGAAATCGCCTGCGCGCTCGGTTCCGGCGCCAAGCTGGTCGTCATGGACGAACCGACCGCTTCACTCACCCGCACCGAACAGGAACTCTTGTTCGGTGTCGTTCGTGATCTCAGAGCCTCGGGAGTCGGCGTCATTTATATTTCCCATCGCCTCGAAGAAATCTTCGCCCTCGCCGACCGCGTCACCGTACTCCGGGACGGCGAAAGTGTGGCCACCCGGTCCGTGCGCGACGCCGACGGCACCAGCACACTCACCGAGGCCGAACTCATCCGGATGATGGTCGGCCGCGAAGTCGCCGCCATTTACCCGCCTCGGACGGCAACCTTCGGGCAAACCGTTCTCGGAATCGACAACCTGAGCTGTGCCGCGGGCGGCGTTCGGGAGGTGAGCCTGGAAGTGCGGGCCGGAGAAGTGTTCGGTCTGGCGGGATTAGTGGGCGCCGGCCGCACTGAACTGGCCCGGGTTTTGTTTGGAATCACACCGGCCGACAGCGGCACCATTCGCTTAAACGGTCACACGATCCGTGTCGGGAATCCCCAGGAGGCCGTCGAACACGGAGTCGCTTATGTGCCCGAGGACAGACGGCGACACGGGGTCATCCTGCCACTGCCCATTGCTCACAACATGACCATGGCCATCCACCGGCGTTTTTTCCCCGGAACCTGGCTCCGGTTCGGACGCGAAGAATCGCTCGCCTCCGAATTCATCCAGAAACTCGGGATCAAGGCTTATGGTCCGGCGGCTCCGGGCGGGAGCTTGAGCGGCGGCAACCAGCAAAAGGTGTCCCTGGCACGGTGGCTGGCCACGGAGCCGCGTCTCCTGATTTTGGATGAGCCCACCCAGGGCGTAGACGTGGGCGCAAAGAGCGAGATTCATAAAATTATCCGCGATCTAGCCGCCGAAGGCCTCGCCGTGCTGATGATCTCGAGTGATCTGCCCGAGGTCCTCGGCATGAGTGACCGCATCGGGATCATGCAGGGAGGCCGACTCGTCCACGTGCTCGATGGAGCCACCGCCACGGCCGACGCCGTGATGACCGCCGCACTCGCAGCCGCCTAACCCCTCCGAATGAACCGATACTTTCGCGAACTCTCCGTGACAGGTGCGCTGGTGCTGCTTCTGGCGGTGCTGGCCATCTGGGCGCCGCATTTCTATCAACCCCAGCCCCTCCTTTCCCGTTTTACCGCCCAGACCCCGGCCCTGATTCTCACCATCGGCATGACGCTCGTGATGATCGTGCGCCAGATCGACATCTCCGTGGGCGCCCAGTTTGGCGTTTGCGCCGTCGTGGCGGGCCTGATTTCCGCCTCGGGGGCGCCGCTCATTGTGGCCCTCGCCGCCGCTCTCGCGGCCGGAGCGATCATGGGTGCCTTAAACGGAGTGCTGATCGCCTGGATGGGACTGCCGAGTATTGTCGTGAGCCTGGCCACCATGGTGACCTGGGCCGAACTGCTCCGGTTATTCCAACAGGGAAAATTCATCAATCTACCCGCCAACGTCCAATGGTTCGGACTGAGCCAGTCGGCGGGCCAGCAAGGGCTGATCTTCGGCTCGGTCCTGTTGCTGGCCGGAGTGTCCTGGTTACTTAAAAACCGGTCCGGTGGCCGCCACATCTACGCGGTCGGTTCCGACGCCGAAGCGGCCCGCCTGGCCGGGATCAACCCGAAGCTCACGACGTTTACGGTGTTTGTGATCATGGGCACGCTGGCGGGACTCGCCGCCGTACTCAACATGGTGCAGTCGCCCCAGGTAGATCCCAAATGCGGGGTGGCGCTCGAACTTCGCGCCATAGCGGCGGCGGTTGTCGGCGGAGTCGCCGTCAGTGGCGGACGCGGCCGGCTCTGGGGTTCGTTTGCAGGATTGCTGTTACTGGCCACGATTAATCCCGCACTCACCTTCCTGCACGTCGAAGCCTACTGGGAAAAGGCCATCCAGGGCCTCGTGATTTTACTCGCTGTCATCGCCGACGGACTTCGTTCCCGCCGCCAAACCTCCTGAGCCCCATGTCCTCCCAAAACTCCCGTTCCATTAAGAGCCTGTTGTTGCGGCACGAAGTGTTGCTCGTGCTGGTCCTCGTGTTGGAGATTTTCTATTTCCTCAATAACGCCCGCAACTTCGGCACTCCGGACAACCTGAGCAATATCGTGCGGCATTCCGCCGAAATCGGCCTGCTCGCCCTGGCCATGATGCCGGTGATCCTGACCGGCGGGATCGACCTTTCGGTGGGTTCACTTCTCGGGCTGTGTGCGGTGTTGTTCGGCGTGATGACCCACGACTGGCACTGGGCAACGCTGCCCGCCGCCTTCGTCACCATTCTGCTGGGCGGGTTGGCCGGCGCATTCAACGCAACCCTGATAACGGCCCTGCGGCTGCCCCCTCTGATTGTGACCCTGGGTACCTATTCGCTGTTCCGCGGACTGGCCGAAGCGATCACCCAGGGCACCAAGACCTATCGGAGCTTCGATCCGGGCTTTCTCGGTCTGGGAGAATTCCGGTTCCTCGGTTTGCCGCTGCAAGGTTGGGTGCTCGGGTTTGCCGCTCTGTTTTTTGGGATCCTCGTTCACCTCACGGTTTTCGGACGGTCGTTCAGGGCCATCGGTTATTCGCCCGAAGGCACCCGGTACGCCGGAATCCCGGTCCTGCGTCGGACAGCAATGCCCTACATTCTGGCGGGACTGACCGCCGCGGTGGCTGCGCTTCTTTTCACCGCCCGTCTCCAACAGGCCCGAGCCGACGCCGGAACCGGATACGAACTGGCGGCCATCACAGCCGTTGTTCTGGGAGGAACGAGCATCTTTGGTGGCAGCGGCACCGTCTACGGAACCCTAACGGGAATTGCCGCCATCGCGATTCTCAGCAACGGAATCAGCCGGGTGCCCGCCGTGCTCAAGGCCGGTATCGGCGGCGAACTCGCCTCTCTGCTCACCGGAGCGCTTTTGCTGCTGGCCCTGGCCGCCCCAGCCCTGGTGCGCCTCCTGCAATCCGCCAGAAAACAACCGACGACATAAGCCGTAAAACGCCATAAAACTCTCCGAACCTCCCCCATCTCCGCCTTTTCACACACACCTCTCCCCTCCTTTTACCCCCAATGAAACGCTCCCAATTCCTCGCTCTGCTCGCCGCCCCAGCCTTCGCCTTTCTTCCTGGTTGCGGAAAATCCGGTGATGCCGCTTCGGCTCCGGGCGGATCGGTCGAGAAACGGCTGACCATCGCATTTTTGCCCAAGAGCAAAGGCAACCGTTACTTCAGCACCTGCGAAAAAGGCGCCCGAGCCGCCGCCGAAGAACTCAAGGTGGATTTCCTTTTCGACGGACCCACCAACACCGATCCGGCCAAGCAGAATGAGATTGTCGAAAACTGGATCACGCTCGGCGTGGACGTGATTGCGGTGGCTTGTGAAAACCGCGAAGGCATCTCGGGGGCGCTCAAAAAGGCGCAGGCCAAAGGAATCAAGGTCGTCACTTTCGACAGCGACACGACGCCCGACGCTCGTTCGTTTTTTGTCAACGAAGCCACCGACGAAGGCATCGGCCATGCGCTCATGGACGGCGCCGCCCAGCTTTGTGGTGAGGAAGGCGAGTTTGCGCTCATCTGCGCCACTCTCACCGCGGCCAACCAGAACCAGTGGCGCAAACAGATCGAAGCGCGGTTAGCTGCTAAATATCCCAAGATGAAACTGGTCGATAGCAAACCCTGCGATGACCAGAAGGACAAAGCACAGCAGGAAGCCACAAATCTGCTGAGCGCTTATCCCAATCTGAAATGTATCATGGCCATCTGCTCTCCGGCGGTGCCCGGAGCGGCTGAAGCGGTCAAACAGGCGGGCAAAAGCGGTGCCGTGAAGATCATCGGTCTCGGGTTGCCTTCCGAAAACCGCGCCTACGTGAAGGAAGGCGTCACCCAGTCGCTGATCCTGTGGAACGTGGAGGATCTGGGTTACCTGGCCGTTCAAACCGCCTACGCCGTGGCCAACGGCACACTCAAGGCCGGCGACAAAACCATGAAAGCCGGCCGGCTTAACGAGGTGGAAATCGACGGCACCAGTGTCCTGCTCGGCAAACCCTTCGTTTTCACCAAGGACAACATCGACCAGTTCCAGTTTTAATTCCCAGCCGCCGCGCGGCTCTCAAACCGCAACGGCGCCCCGCTGCCGTCCCATACCGGGAGCCGCCGGCACAATTCCATCCGTGACTTTTGCGGGGGAACCAGACTCCAGTCGCCGGCGGCTTCCCCCCGTCTCCTCCCCTCTGCCTCATGCGTCTGCCGATTTTCCTGCTCCTTCCCTGTTCCGCCTGGGCGGCGTCCCTCCAGCCCGCAGCCCTGCGTTGCGAGTATCTGGAAAACCCGCTCGCCGTCGAATCCGCCCAGCCCCGGCTGAGCTGGGCGCTGGAAACAACCGCCCCCGGACAATCCCAGCAGGCCTGGCAAATCCGCGTCGCCTCCTCGCTGGAAAAACTCCAACGCGACCGTGCCGACCTTTGGGATTCGGGTCGGGTCGCGGGCAGCCTAACGAGCCAGGTTTCTTATAACGGAAAAGCTCTGGGGTCGGGCCAGCAGGTCTTCTGGCAGGTCCGGATCTGGAACCAAAAGGGGGAGGACTCCGGCTGGAGCCCGGTCGGATATTGGCGCACCGCCCTCAACGATCCGGGGAACTGGAAAGCAGAATGGATCTCGGCCCAGGACAACACTCCCCTGCCCGTCGACCCGGAATCGCTTCACCTGCCCCCGGCGCATTCCTTTCGCAAAGAATTCCAAATCGCCAAACCCATCCGCCGCGCCACCGCCTATCTCAGCGCGCTCGGCAACGCCGAACTCCAGCTCAACGGCCAACCCGTAGCCCAGGAATCTTTCCTCCCGGGCTGGTCGGATTACCGGAAACGCGCGTATTACCGGGCATTCGACGTCACGCCTCACCTCAAGGCCGGCTCTAACGCCATCGGCGCCACACTCACCGGCGGCTGGTACTCGGGTTATGTCGGATACGGCCTCTTTGTCGGATACGGCCCGCACAAAACAGGCCGCAACTTTTACGGCAAAACTCCCGCGCTCCTCGCCCAGGTGGTCGTCGAATTTGAAGACGGCACCCGGAAAGTCGTCGGCACGGACAAAACCTGGCGCGTCACCGACGAAGGTCCCGTCCGGGAAGCCGATCTGCTCATGGGCGAAACCTATGACGCCACTCGAGAGATCCCCGGCTGGGATCAGCCCGGATTCGACGACACAAAATGGAGCAGCGTCGTGCCCAGTGACCGAAACGGAACGGCCAAGGCCCCATTTTATGACAACCGGGGTGTGAGGGAAGTGGAGCTCGGGTTTCAAAAACCAGCCCGGCTGCAGGCATACCCCGGGGTGCCGGTCAAAGTGACCGAGGAAATCCCCGCCCGGGCCATCAGCGAGCCGGTGCCAGGCACGTACATCGTAGATTTTGGAGTCAACTTTGCGGGCGTCATTCGGCTCAAAGCCGCCGCTCCGGCCGGACAAAAGGTGCAGCTACGCTACGGCGAGATGCTCCATCCCGATGGACGTCTGATGACCGAGAACCTGCGCCGAGCACGCGCCACGGACTTTTACACCTTCAAGGGAACCGCCGGCGGCGAGGAATGGACGCCCCACTTTACCTATCACGGGTTCCGGTACTGCGAGATCACGGGGCTGCCGGCCAAGCCGACGCTGGAAACCTTAACGGGTCTGGCTCTCAACTCCGATACGCCGCTAGTCAGCAAATTCCAGTGTTCGGACGATATCGTAAACCGTTTCTACCAAAACATTGTCCGTACCCAGCGAGCCAACTTTCTGGAGGTCCCCACCGATTGTCCCCAGCGCGATGAACGACTGGGCTGGATGGGCGACGCCCAAATCTATGCGCGTTCGGCCTCTTATAATGCCGACGTCGCCGCCTTCTTCACCAAGTGGCTCGACGACGTCGAGGAGTCGCAGCTGAGTTTCGGCGCTTATCCCGATTACGCCCCGTATCCGATGGGCCACGGAGAACCCGGCAAGAATTACGGCACAGCCTGGATGGACGCCGGGATCATTTGTCCGCACACGGTCTGGAAGGTTTACGGCGATACGCGCATTCTGGAACGGCACTGGGACTCTATGGTGCGCTTCATGGAGTTTCGCGAAGCCACCAGCCCGGAGTACAAAGGAGTGTCGCTCGGTAATCCGTGGGGAGACTGGTTAAACCACAACGACCCGACACCCGTGGAGTTGATCGACGCGGCTTACTTTGGAAATTCCGCCCGGATGATGGGCGAGATGGCCGCAGCACTCGGCAAAACGGACGCCGCCGAACATTATCAGGGACTCTTCCAGAAGATCCGGGCGTCCTTTGCAGAACATCATCTCGATAAGGACGGCCTGATGAGCACGGCCTCACAAACCGCCTGCGTGCTGGCGCTGGATTTCGGCCTGTTACCGGCAGGAAACCGGGGGCCGGTCACCGACCAGCTCGTGAGGCTCCTCGAAGCCAACGGCAACCGGATGAGCACCGGGTTTCTGGGCACCAAACCGCTTTTGTCCGTGCTTACCCGCGGCGGCCGACACGACCTGGCACTGCGCCTTTTTCAAAGCCGCGATTTCCCGTCCTGGTGTTATCCAGTGACCAATGGCGCCACTTCGATCTGGGAGCGTTGGGATAGCTTCACGATGGAAGACGGCTTCGGTCGTCACAACGCGGCGATGAATTCCTTCAGTCACTATTCCTTCGGAGCCGTGTGCGAGTGGATGTTTCAGTCCCTGCTCGGGATCGACACCGACGGACCCGGGTTCCGCAATTTCGTGCTCAAACCCGGCCCGTATCTGGGCAAAAATCAATTGCCCGTGCAACCCATCCAGTGGGTCCGGGGCGAGTACCGCGCTCCGAGCGGCCTGATCTCGGTGGCGTGGAAACTCGGTGCCGGAGCCTTCCAGTACGAAGTGCAGGTGCCCCCAAATACAACGGCCACGCTTCACCTGCCCGCGACCGGCAGCTCAGGCGTCCAGGCCAACGGCGGCTCGCTGTTTCGCACCACAGGAGTCACCTTCGAGGGAATGGAAAGCGGCCGGGCCATCTGCACGCTACAACCCGGCGCCTACAGCTTCGTTTCCTCGCTTGGCGAATGAGCCCAACCTATCCCTGTTTTCTCCAATGAAATCCTCCCTGACATTTTTAGGCGTCGATGTGGGCGCAGAAAGCGGACGTTTGATGGCCGGCCTTTGGGACGGCCGGCGGATCGTCCTCCAGGAACAACATCGTTTTGCCAACGGAGGCGTCACCGTCGGCAACACCCTGCGCTGGGATTTGCTGCACCTTTGGAAGCAGATCAAACATTCGCTCACGCTGGCCGGGCGGGCTTACGGCGGAAGTATCCGCTCCATTGGCGTGGATACGTGGGGGGTCGATTACGTGATGATGACCCAGACGGGCGAATGGCTCGGATTACCCTACAGCTACCGGGATCCTCGCACTCACGGGCTTGTGGAGGAAGTGGTGGACCTGCTTTCCCGGGAACGCGTTTTTGCCGAATCGGGAGCGCAGTTTTTGGAGATCAACACACTCTATCAGTTGCTCGCCATGCAGCGCCAGAATCCCGGACTGTTAGCCCAGGCGAGGCACATGCTCATGATCCCGGACTGGATTCACTGGGCACTCTCGGGCTCGGAAGTGTGCGAATTTTCCAACGCAACAACCACGCAGTTTGTGCACCCGACCACCCGCCAGTGGTCCACGGGCCTGCTTCACCGACTGGGCATCCCCACGCATTTTTTGCCCGAGATCGTGCCTTCGGGTACCCCTATCGGCTCGTTGCGAGCCGGGGTGGCGTCCGCCGCTGGACTGCATTCGGTGCCGGTAATCGCGCCCGCCACCCACGATACCGCCTCGGCCGTAGTGGGTGTACCGACCACCCGTACAGGCACCGCTTCGTGGGCCTATATCAGCTCGGGAACCTGGTCGCTTGTCGGTGTGGAAATCCAGCGTGCAGCGCTTGGAGAGAACGTTCTGCGGCACAATTTCACCAATGAAGGCGGTGTGGACGGCACTTACCGTTTGCTCAAAAACGTCATGGGCATGTGGCTTGTGCAACAGCTGCGGGCGGCCTTTGCCGCTTCCGGCCACGATCACGACTATCACCAGCTCGTGCAGTTGGCTTCCCACGCCGAGTCACTCCGGTCGCTGATCAATCCGGACGATCCCTGTTTTATGCGTCCCGCCAACATGGTGGTGAGCATTCAAAATTATTGCCTCGAAACGGGTCAACCCGTGCCCGAAACAGCCGGGCAACTGGTGCGTTGCGTGCTGGAAAGTCTCGCGCTGCGTTACAGTCAAATCATCACCCAACTCGAAGAAATCACCGGCGAAACCATCGAAGTTATCCACATCGTCGGAGGCGGCGGAAAGAACTCGCTCCTCAACCAATTCACCGCCGATGCCTGCAACCGGCCCGTCATTGCAGGCCCGACCGAGGCCACGGCCCTCGGCAACGTACTCTTCCAGGCCAAAGCGGCCCACGAAATCGCCACTTTAAGCGATGTTCGCTCGGTAATCCGCGAATCTTTTGAACACGAACTTCGGGAGTTTTACCCTGAGCCCAAACATCTTGGAGAGTGGGATGCGGCGTTCCACAAGTGGCATCACCTCGTTTCCTCAGCTCTTCATTGATTTGAATTTCCGTCCATATAAGAATCCATACCTACACCTGAAACAATGACCTCATTCCGACACGTCAATTTCCTCTGGGACGATGCAAAGGCAGCCTCACTCGATCCTGTGGGTCGCCTGATCTACCGCTCCAACCTCCTCGGCAGCGATCAACGCATTACGAATACCGGCGGAGGAAACACCTCCTCCAAGCTTCAGGAAAAGGATCCCCTCACCGGCCAACCTGTGGAAGTGCTGTGGGTGAAAGGTTCTGGAGGCGATCTGCGCACCAGCAACCGCGAGAATTTCTCCTCCCTCTACCAGCAGAAGCTCATCGATCTGCAAACGGTTTACGCCGCCCGCGCCGACAAGGGGCTCAAGTCCCAGGCCGAAGACGACATGGTGGGCATGTACACCCACACCACTTTTAACCTCAACCCACGGGCGTCTTCCATCGATACCCCGCTCCACAGTTTCCTGCCCGGAAAACACGTGGACCACATGCACCCCAACGCCATCATCTCCATCGCGGCTTCCCGCCGTTGTGAAGAACTGACGAAGGAAATCTTCGGCGGCGAAATGGCCTACGTGCCCTGGATGCGCCCCGGTTTTGAGCTCGGACTGGCCATGGAGAAAATCTCCAAAGAGCACCCCGAACTCAAAGCCATCATGATGGGCCAACACGGCTTCATCTCCTGGCACGACGACGAAAAGGTGTGCTACACCCGGACGCTCGAGTTCATCGAAAAAGCCGCCCTTTACATCGAAGCCAAATACGAAGCCAAAGGCGGTCACGCCAAAGCTTTCGGCGGAGCCAAATACCAGACCCTGCCTGAGACCCAACGTCATGCGACGTTCTCGGCAATCCTGCCCTGGTTACGCGGACAGGTCAGCCAGAAGGTGCGCTTCATCGGCACCATCCAGGACGACGAACCCATCCTTCGCTTCGTCAACAGTCAGGACGCCGCACGTCTGGCGGAACTCGGCACGAGCTGCCCGGACCATTTCCTGCGCACCAAAATCAAGCCGCTGTATGTCGACTGGAACCCG
>CAMCYN010000105.1 GCA_945883955.1 Akkermansia muciniphila | reverse complement strand
GTGCGGACTTCTTCGCCCACCCGAACTGCCACGCGACTGACAACACCAGCCACCGTAGGCGAAATGCGCACATTTTCGTTCACCCCTTCCACGAGCCCCCGCGCCCCAATCGACTCGGCATACGGCGCCGAGGTCGGCTCCACCAGTGGAGGTGCGGCAGGTGCAGGCGCACGCTGGCGGCGCACCAGGTTCAGGGCGAACAAAATGCCCACAATCGCCGCAAAATAGGAGACACGCTTAAACATACATCTTTTGGATTTCCTCACCATCGCGCACAGCCCGCACCGTTCCGTCCTCCATTTCCGTGATCCGGTCGGCAAACGGAAAGATGCGGCTATCGTGTGTCACCACAATCACACAGCGGTCGGGTCGACAGGCCGTAGCCTTGATCAGCTCGAGCACCTTCCTTCCGGATCCGGCATCGAGCGCGGCCGTCGGTTCGTCACAAATCAGCAACCGGGGTTCATGCACCAATGCCCGGGCGATGGCCACGCGCTGCTGCTGGCCGCCGGACAACTGCGATGGATAAGCGTGAAGCTTTTCGCCAATCCCAACCGCTTCGAGCATTTTGCCGGCAACGGCCTCGGCCCGGGCCCGGCTGGCTCCGTTCAAGAGAAGCGGCACGGAGACGTTCTCCAGACTGGTCCAGGTCGGGATCAGGTTAAATTGCTGAAAAACAAACCCCACGTTCTGCCCGCGAAATGCGGTCAGTTCCGCCGGACGCATCGCGCCCAGATCCCGGCCAAACACTTCCACCGAGCCCGAGTCAAACTGGAGGGTCCCGCAAATCACACTCAGCAGGGTCGTTTTTCCACAACCCGAAGGGCCCACGATCATCAGCAACTCTCCGCATCGGGCCTCGAAATCAACACCCTTCAAGGCCTGGACGAGGTTCTCCCCGCCCCCGAAAGTTTTAACCAGACTGCGGGTCTGCACCGCCAGAGCCCCATTGTTAAGCTCGCTCATTTGAACACGATCGCCACTTCAGCACGGGCGATCTTCACCAGCCCCACGAGCGCCGACAAACAACAAATCAGCACAATCACCACCCCGGTAAACACCAGGATCTGCCAGGGCATATAAAACGGCGGTTCCCCGCGCGTGAGCACCGCATTGCCAAAAAGCGCCGTCAGCCCCACTCCAAACCCGTACCCCGTAAACCCCACTGTAAACGCCTGCAGAAACACCATCCGCGCCAGCATTCCCATACCCGCGCCCATGGCTTTAAGCGCCGCCATAAACCGCAGATTCTCGTGGATGAACAAATAAAACGTCTGCCCGGCAATCGCCACCCCGACCACCACACCCAGCAACACCACGATCCCAAAGGAAATGGGAATACCCGTGTTCACAAAATACCAGACGATGGTTTTCCAGGCGAAATCATCGGCCGCGAATGCCCTGAGACCGCGCAGCTGGTTGATCCGCTCCAGCACCGTAGCCAAAGGCGTATCGGCCCGGGGCTGAACAAGCACAAAGCAGAGCTTTTTGCGCTGGGGCGGGGAATATTCCAAGGCCCTCGAGTAGGTCGTAAACACATAGGGCTGGCCCAGAAACGAGCGGTACGTCTCGCAGATTCCCACCACGCGCGCCTCCTTGTCATTGATCTCAAACGTGGACCCGACCCGAAGAGCGATCCCTTTACGGGCAAACTTTTTGATCGCAACCTGATCCACGATCACAGCGTTAGGCAGGCGCAGATCTTCGATCCGGCCCGCCTGCATTTTCACCGGCCGTCCGACCAGGGTGGCACTGTCCAAACCGGTCAACTGGATGGCTTGAAAAGTGCCGTCCGGAAGCCGGGCCTGCAGAATGTTCCAAAAAAGAGGCACGGCCCAATCTACCCCCGGCACGGACCGGACCCGCTGCACCTCCACGTCCCGGAGCGGCACGACTTCGTTGACCTGCTCGACTTTTTCATCCGCCACCCAAATCGGGACCTGGATGTTGCGCACCGTGGCGGTGGACCAAAGCAGAAGCCCGCAAAAGACCGAGGACTGCTGGGTCATGAGCAGCGCACAAAAACTGAGACCGCACACGAGCATCGCGTATTTGGCCCGGTCGCCGAAAAGCATTTTGAGAGCGAGCCGCAGCATGTTCCTACAGAAGCAGTCGGCTCCGGGTGCGTCAACGGACCCATTCTTTGTGCTTTAAAAGAGTCGGGCGTGTTACGTTGATTGATTAAACAGATTTGACCCAACTTTTGCCCAGCGTCGCAGGTTAGTCTGTTGCCCTCTTTATTTCCGTGAGCACCCTTACTCCCCCGCCCGACGCCGAAACGCCCCTTACGCCCATCTCTAGCTCCGCCTATTACGGGGTCATGGGGGCGGCCTTAGTCCTGGGGGGCGTGTTGTTTGGCTTAGGGATCCTGCCCAAGCTTCAAAAGCATCATGCGGCGGTCGAGCAAACCCGGGAACGGTCCATCCTCCGGGTTCACGCAGTCAATCCCGCCCCAGCGCCCCCCGCCAAACCACTTTCGCTCTCCGGCGAACTCAAACCCTCCGCAGAAGCGGCCATTGTGGCCCGGGTGACCGGATACGTCCGGCAATGGCACGTCGATCTGGGAGACAAGGTACAAACCGGCGCACTGCTCGCCGAACTGGATACTCCCGAGCTCGAAAAGGAACTGATCCGGGCCCGCGCCCAGCTTGCCGTAGCCCGGGCCGCGCAGCATTTGTCGGAAATCACCGCCAAACGCTGGCGCGAACTGCTCAGCTCCAAAGCGGCAGCCCAGCAGGAAGCGGATGAAAAGGACGGCGACCTGCAATTGCGGACAGCCGCAGCAGAGGCCGCCCAGGCAGAAGTCCAACGTCTGGAGGAAGTCTCCCGGTTTTCCCGAATCACGGCCCCCTTTGCCGGCACCATCACAGCCCGCAAAATCGATGTCGGCCAGCTCCTGGAATTCGGTTCACACCACGAACTCTTTCGTCTGGCGGAAACCGACCGTTTGCGGGTGTTTGTCCGCGCCCCGCAATCCTACGCTCGCAGCATCCAACCCGGACAGACCGCCACGGTGACGCTCCCCGAACTTCATGGCCAAACCTTTCAGGCCAAGGTCGTGCGCACAGCCGGAGCGATCGAAGCGAGTTCGCGCACCCTTTTGTGTGAGCTGGAAATCGACAACACCTCCGGCCAGTTGCTTGCAGGCAGTTACGCCCAGGTTCAAATCGCAGGTGCCCAACAGGAGCATCCCCTCACAGTGCCTGCGAACGCCTTAATTTTCCGCTCCGAAGGGCCGCAAATTGCCACCATCGACGCCCACAATCGCGTCGCGCTCAAACCAGTGACGCTGGGTAAAGACTTCGGGACCGTGGTGGAAATTCTGACAGGCATTTCGCCGCAGGAACGGGTCATTCCCAATCCCCCAGACTCCCTCACCAACGGCGTCACCGTGGAGGTAAGTCCCTAGCAATCCGACCGCGACGGAAAACCAGCGTTGCCCCATTCCAATCCTTTGGCTGCTGGGTTAAATCCGGATGAAAATTTTCTCCCTGGATAACCAGCGGGCAAAAAGGAGGAGGACGGTCACGGTGGCGATGGGAGTGAGCCAACCGGTCGGGAGGCTGGCTTTTCCAGCGATACGTTCTCCTGCCTTTTGAAAAAGCTGCATTCCAGCAAGCAGATAGAGTGCGATGGGGTTGGCGCCTATCCACAAAAATGGGGTCGACCAGGAACTCCAGCCCTTCACATCGATCACCCAGTAAAAGAGGGCGAGTAAGACCGCACTCCAACCAGCGGCGACCAGTACGTACGAAGAGGTCCAGATCTTTTTAATCACGGGAAAAAATGGATGCCACGCCCAACCCGCAAAGACCAACACAAGGCCTCCTGTCAGTAGCCCCAGAACGGTCCGCTCAGGGGACCCGCTGGTTTGGATCCAGCGGCCCGCAAGCACGCCAAGTACCGCAGAGGCAATGGCGGGGAGGGTGCTGAGTAACCCTTCCGGATCCCATGTTTTTTGATGCAGGCGGCCAGGCACGACCATGGAATCCACGTAATTGGCGATATTATTGCCCATCTCAAAACCCCTGGCTCCAGAGGTGGGCACTGGGACGAGATAAAAAAGTGCAGCGTATCCGATCAGGAGAGCCAGGGTGGTGATAATCAAACCGCGTGTGTTAAGGCACAGGCTCAGGAGACCTGCGGCCGCCGAGGCGATCCCGATGCGCTGGAGGACGCCCAGCCAACGGATTTGGTCCCAGCCGTTGGTCAGGCCGTTGTTATAAAATACGCCAAGGAGAAAGAGGATTAGCGCTCGTTGTAAAAGGTGAATGGCCGCGGCTGATTTGCCTTCCCGTTCCACACGCCTGGGGAGCGCAATGGCCTGGGAGATTCCTGCGAGGAAAATGAAGAGCGGAAAAATCAGATCATAGAAAGTGAACCCAGCCCAATCCTTGTGCTGAAATTGTGCGATCAGCATTTTCGCGCAACTGCTGTCCGGGAAAAACTTGTGGAGCAGGGCATTCATGGCCTCGTGGAGACCGAGGATCCAAAACATATCAAAGCCCCGCAGGGCATCGAGGGACGCAATTCGCGAGGGCTTCGCAGGAAGCTGAGGGACAGAGGGGGCGGTCACGCTGGCTCTTCTAACAGAGGCAAGGGGCGCGTGTCGTTCGAGGTTGTGCGAAATACGGGATCATACACCTGCTTAAGCTGGCCGATTCAGGACTAAAAAAGCCGTCACCCCGCCTGCTCAAGAACTCGCAAACCCCTGTTGTTAATTGGGAGCGGCGCTCGCGTGCAGGCGTACTGAAAATGCGAACACGCAAAGCGTAATCGAAACCCGCAATCCGGAAAAAAGCTGGAGTAACCCAGGTGATGGGTCGGTTTTTAAGAGCGTGTTTTTGGGCTCGAAGCTCGGGGTTAGCTGGAATTCGAACCGCCTTCCGCAGGCCGACCGTACGCGGTGCGCCGACACCAGATTTCCAGAATGGCATCGGTGAGTGCGAGAATGACCGGGCCAAGGATAAGACCTACGGCACCAAAGAGCGCGAGACCGCCGATGACGGCGAAGAAAACTGGCACGGTGTGTAGACGCAGCGTTTTTCCGACCAGCATTGGGTAGAGCAGGTTATCGATCAGCCCGACGGCGAGGACGCCCCAGACGCTCAGGATCGCCGCCTTACCCCATTGCCCGGTTATGCCGAGAAAAAGTGCGGCAGGAAGCCATATGATGAATGCGCCGAGCACCGGAACGATCGCGAGCAGCGCCATCACCGCGCCCCACAGGATCGGGGCGGGCAGGCTGAGCCACCAAAACATCAGCCCGCCGAGCGTCCCCTGCACCATAGCGACGGAAAGTGTGCCGAAAATCGTCGCCTGAATTGTGTCGGCCACACGGGTGAAGACCTCGTCGGTTTCGCGTTCCGACAAAGGTACGAGCACACGTAAGGAGGCGAGTGCCAGGCACCGGTCGCGAAACAAATAGAAGAGCACGAAGAAGGTCAGGAGCAGCTCGACAAGCACCCACGCCGAGCCGGTGACGATCTGGGCAACGCGCTTGCCGACTTCTGCGGTGATGCCCTGGAGCTGACCGCCGAGATTGGCCTGTTTTTCTACAGCAGCGAGTGCGGGGCCGAGCCTGGGGCTGCGCGCGAGCTGCTCTTGCCACTGCCCACTTTCCAGACCGGAGTGGATCGCCTGAACGACGACTGACGCTTGTTTCACCACATTATGCCCAACGAAAATCGCCGGGGCAACGATCACAAGCGCGATCACCAACACGGCAAGCCCAGCGGCGAGACTGGGTTTTTCGATGCGCTGAGCCAGCCACCCATATAGCGGATGGGCGACAATCGCCAGCGCGAGCGCCCACGCGATCGGCCCCATGAATGGCAGCGCAAGCTTCCAGCAAAGAAAGAGTAACAGCACGGTAGCGGCTACCAGCACCATAATCAGCACGTGATCCCGGGTCCACCAGCCTTCACGGTTGGAGGGGTGCTCGGGTGGACATTTCTCAGCCATGGTGAGTGGTGGATTGTGCAGACACCCCGCAGGCGAAGGTAAGGAAGGCCGCAGTGCGGTGCTCACAATTACTGGGTTGGAGTGATGCATGATTGGCGCGCTCCCCTTCTCTGATTCATCGTGCGCCACGTGCCGGCTGCGCTTCTGCCCCAATACGGGTGGCGTAAGGACTTCAAAGTTCCCGTTTCGTTTCCGCTCCAGACGGGATTGGGACATTCGTGTTTGTGTTGGGGTTTTCCACCCGCCCCCCCAGAGAGCCTCACACACCCCCCAGAGAGCCTCACACACCCCCCAGAGAGCCTCACACACCCGCTGGAAAATACACAGTCTCCGCTGCCGGTTCACTCGCCAGACACTCCGCACAGCGATTGTCGCGAACGGGGGATCGCCCCTGGTCTGCGTCGCCTCCGTGAACCCGGGTGTAAGTATCCAGGTGCCGCCAGTACGCCGAACTGTTCCGCCTCCGCCCACACGCCATACACACTGGCAATATCTCCCGCAGTTCCTGCGCTTCCAGCTCCACAACCTTCAACTGCTGCCGGACCCGTTCCGCGTCTCGTTCCAGCCCCACCACACGCCGGGCTACTGTGAGCCGGGCCCGTAACTGCTCCATAGACACCGGGCGGCATACAAACTCGTCTGCCACCTGGTCCACATCGTTTTCCCCAGCAGCAACACCATCGCGTTCCCCTCCACCATGGCGTTCCCCTACGCCGTCGCGTTCCCGTGGATTGCCAAACAGCATCAGATACTGGTAAGGCCGCTCTTTTTGCGCCCGCACCCTGCGGCACACCTCCAGGCCGGAAGCTCGCAACAGGTTCCAGTCCAGTAGCGCAATACAGGGCGCCCCAGGTAACTCCAGCAACCGCAACGCCTCCGACCCATCCGCCACCACCATCACGTCATACCCCCAATACTCCAGATTCCGTTCCAGGAGTTGACGACTGGCCACGTGCCCTTCGGCCACAAGTATACAATTTGTCGAATCTGGCATGCTCCCCCTTACTTCGTATCGCGTCCGCCAGACGGACGCGCACCCTGCACCCAAAGCGCCGCTAAACGACAACGCGTAAACGCTCCGCACCAACCGCAAACCGGACCGGCGTCCGGCCCATCGCCTCCCCATCGACCTCCACGGCCGCCGGTCCCTCGATAGTGACCTCGCGCGTCTGAAAATATTCCACCCCATCCAGTAGGGAATGCCCCCCCCAGGGCACCGTTAAAAGGCACTGCAACGCCGTCCGCAAATTCACCTCCCGGATCACCAGCACATCCAGAAGTCCGTCCTGCTGGCAGGCCCTGGGAAAAAGCGGAATAGGCCCGCCATAATAACGCCCCATCCCCACCAGTACCCACGCTCCGAACAGCGTCGGGATCCCGTCCGCTTTAATCTCAAGTGTCGGGTGAGCCTGCCCCAACTGCCCCAGACCAGACCACAAATACGCCCCCGGACCAAAAGCGCGTTTGGCAGAAGGAGACACCCGCATGACCACCTCCGCATCAAACCCCACCCCCGCCAACTGGATGAACGGACACTCGTTCGCCCAACCCACATCTACAGTCCGTTCGCCACCCCGCAAAATCCGCGTCCAGGCTTCCTCCCAGTCCAAAGGCAGCCCGAGTTCCTGCGCGAAAACATTCACCGTTCCCACCGGCAACACCCCCAGCCGGGCCGGCGTTCCCACTATCCCGCGTAAGACCTCGTTGACAGTCCCGTCGCCCCCAGCAGCCACCACCGTCTCAAACCCCTCCCGAACCGCTTCCCGCGCCAAGAACTCAGCCTCCCCGGGCCCCGAGGTGCGCCGGACCACCGCTCCCGGAGCCACCCGGGCCAGTTGGTCTTCGAGGTCGATTCTGCGGACGGCCCGCGCATTGGGATTTAGAACAATACAGCAATCCTTCATGATACAAGGCTTCCACCTTTTCTTAGGGCGAAGCGCGCATACGGTGGGAGGGGTGAACCGTCTTTCCAAGGGAATTCTCCTAGCGCTCGGTCTGCCAGTCGCCTTGCTTGTGCTTTCAGCCCTCCTCTTAAGGGCCTCTCTGAAGTCCGAATCTACCCGGCAACGGATCCAGGAATCCCTCTCGCATGCCCTTCACATGGAAGTTCGTTTTGAGCGGCTGCGCCCGACTTTCTTCAAAGGAAGCCGCATCACCGGCCTGAGCGCCTCCCGTGAAGGGGGCTCCTGTCTGTCCGCCAAGGAGGTATTCGTACGCCCAAGACTGCTCTCGCTGGTGCGCGGCCAGTTTGTGATGTCGGAAATCAGGGTGGAAGGGGCCCGACTTGTCCTCGTGGACACTCCCCGAAGCCAGACGCAGGCCGTTACGGACACCAAAACCCAGGTCTCCCTGGTTAAAAACGGCAAACCCCGCCTCGGTATCCGCCGGCTCATCCTCGAAAATGCCGCCTTCGACTGGATTGATGCCAAGGGAAAAGCCCGCATCCAGATGGAAGGGATCGAACTGAACCTTTCCAACCACGGGGTGGAAGCCGGTGACGGCATCCTCAGAATTGCCCGGGGCACTTTCTACGAAGTTCTCCCGTTCCAAAATCTGGAAGCCCCCATTCATATTTCAGGCGGTCTTTATAGCTGCGCTCCCGTTCGTGCCATCTCTGGCGGCGGCACACTGGAAGCCTCGCTCGAAGTCAACCCAAGGCAGCAAGACATCCCGTTCTCAGCAACCGCCGAAGCGCGCGACGTCGATCTGGAAAGAATCAGTCAGGAAATCCCCTCGCTGCGATCTACGGGAAAAGCCCAGGGCAAGATCACCCTGGCCGGGCTGCTCAAAAATGCCGACACGCTCCGCGGTGAAGGTGTTTGCACTCTCGAGAACGGAATCCTCAAAGGGCTCGGCGTACTCCAGTCCATCGGCCAGGTCTTTCAGATCTCCGAACTGGCCAATCTGAAAGTTAAAAAAGCCAGTGCCCAGTTCTCCATAGCCAACCGCAAAGTTCTTCTCAACGAACTCTTTGTCGACGGAAGCGACCTGACCATCTCCGCCCCGGGCGAAATCGATTTCGAGCAGCGCCTCAATCTCAACGGCAAACTGGCGCTCCCTGAAAAAATGCTCTCCGGCAAGGCTATCCAGGCTTTCAGCGATAAGTTTTCCCCTACCGACGCCTCGGGATTTCGTTCCATTGTATTTCAGGTCACCGGCACAGTGGATAAACCCAAAACCAACCTGCTTCAAAAGCTGGTCGGCGATAATCTGGGCGGCGTCATCAACTCCCTCCTGGGCGGATTCCTAAAACCGAAGCGGACCGAACCGGCCCCACCCAAAGAAACCCCGAGCCCGGATTCCTCCACTCCCACTCCGACCACTCCCAAGTAAGCGATATGCGTGTTATTGCCGGCAGCGCAGGCGGAATTGCGCTCCTCTCTCCCAAAACCGATCTCCGCCCCACCATGGACGTCGTCCGCGGGGCCATCTTCTCCAGTCTGGGCGACTTCGTTCTGGACGCTCACGTCCTCGACTTGTTCGCCGGGACCGGTTCCCTCGCCATCGAGGCCCTCAGCCGGGGCGCGGCCAGTGCTACGATGGTGGAAACCGAACGCAAAGCCTGCGAAATCATCGCCCAAAACCTCACGCGCACTCATCTCAACGCCAACGTCGTCCAGAGTGAGGTGTTTCATTTCCTCGAAAAACGCGCGCTTCCCGCCCAGGCCACCCTCATTTTCGCCGATCCGCCCTACTCCAAAACTCCCGGTTCCCGAGATTTTGCCGCCGAATTACTCGTCTCCAAAGCCCTGCGCACCGCACTCGCCCCCGACGGCCTCTTCGTACTCGAGGTCGTCCGAGGCTGGCGTATGCCCGAAGCGCCTCTCTGGGACTGCCTGCGCCGCAAAAAATACGGTTCCACCGAAACCCTGCTGCTTAGGGCTTCGGAAATCCCAGCCGACACCCTCCCCGACAGTCCCCAAAGCTCGCTGCCGATGTTCCGCATCCTGCCCAAACCCTAGGGCAAACCCTCCCCCCGGGGGGACTCCGGGCCCAAGCTCAAGCCGGGGCCCAGTCCGCCATGACGCCTCAGGGTTTGCGCACGAAATCCACCAGATCCTTGCGCAGTTTTTCGGCATCCGGCCGATACAGGTACATCATGTGCCCGCTCTCATAGAGGCTGAAGCGGACATTGGGGCGGCTCGCTTCGGGAATCGGCAGGTGGGACACACTGTAACGCATCGAATCCTCGGGCACGGCCAGATCGCGGCGACCGCAAAGCACTAACACCCGCATCCGGGGATTGTCCTGGATGGCCTGGGCCAACTGCTCGCCAGTGGAGACATACCGGTTTTCGTAATTATGCCAGCGCCACGGCAGACTGTGGTTGAGGATGTGATAGGGATGATCACTTTCGTACCCCAACTCACCCCGGATATAATTGTTGATGGCCGAGGCAAATCCGCCCGAAATGTTGGTATAGGAAGGATCGTAGCCGCTGCGTAACTCGCCGGGAGCATTATCCTGACCCAGTACCCGGGCATCGAACCGGCCAACTACCCGGTTCGCATCGCGCAAAAGTGCCTTGCGAAAGAACCCCGGATCCACGCGTAACTCCTGCCGGAGCACATCCGCCGCCGGAATCCCCGTGAGCCGGGCCAACCGGTCGGCGATCTGTTTGCGTGCCGCTTCGGGCAGGTCATTCCCCTGGAGCAGGGCTGTGGCGTATTCGCCCTGAGCAAAAGCGCGGGATTCCGCTACGGCTTGCTCCAGGTTGGCCTGTAATTCTCCCGACAGCTTCCCATGATAATGTGCCGTCGCCGTCATCGTCGGAAGAAAGAGCACGTAGGGAAGATCATTCCCGCGATGGGAAAGGATCGTCTGAAAATCCACTAACCCCGACAGCATCACCAGCCCCTCGGAGAACAGACCGTGTTTGGACTGCAAATAATTGGCCAGACCCGCCACCCGCAGCACCCCGTAGCTTTCCCCGCACAAATACTTCGGTGAAGCCCAGCGCTGTTCGCGGGTCGTAAACAGCCGCACAAACTCACCGACCGAACGGATATCCTCTTCCACACCCAAAAACTGCTCCACTTTTTCCCCCTTGGCTACCCGGCTCAACCCGGTGCTTACCGGATCGACAAACACCAAATCCACCGCATCCAGAATCGAATGGGGATTCTCCACCGCTCGGGCAAACGAGGCAGGAGTGAGCCCTTCCGGAGCCAGATCCACACGTCTGGGCCCGAGCCCTCCGAGATGTAACCACACGGCCGAGGCCCCCGGCCCGCCATTAAAACAAAACATCACGGGGCGGTTGGGATCCCTGCTCGCCAGGCGCCGTCCGTCGGCATCCGTAGCGGCGTAATACACATAAAAGACGTTGGCCAGCTTGGTTCCGTCCTCTTTGAGCACGGGAATGGTGCCCGTCTGCGCCAGATAATTCAGGACCGTGCCGCCCAAGGTCACGTGACCCGCCTTCTCCTTGGGTTTTTCGTCCTTGTCCGCATCAGCCTTCTTGGGCTCTGCGGGTTTTTCCTTTTTGGATTCGGCAGACTCGGCCTTTTCGTGAGCCGGGGAGGGTTCCTCACTCTGGGCCAGAAGTGGAGTACAATGCAGGAGGGCTAAGAAGGCCGCCGTCGG
>CAMCYN010000104.1 GCA_945883955.1 Akkermansia muciniphila | reverse complement strand
ATGTTCGCGCAGGAACCATAACACGGCTCCGAGCACCGGAAATGTGATGAGGGTGTAGAGGAGACGGTAAGAGAGGAATAAGCTGAGGCGGTATCCCAGATAATTGAGGGGCTTTATAAGCAGGGAACTGATCTGGCCTTCCCTGATTTCGGCCGCAATGCGCCATTCGTCTTCGGTTGGACTTGCCAAGTTTTCCGCTATCAAAACGCCGACAAAATAAAAGACCATTGCCGAGAAGGAATAGTCCTGAATCTGGCCATTCGCTTCGGAGACGGATTTCCACACCAGAACGGTGGCTAGTAACGGAATTACGCTAAAAACACTGCGCAGCACGAAATTCCAGCGATAAACAAACGTATCCTGGAGGCCGATTCCGAATACTTTGAGGTAAAGGTTTTTCATCCGGCCCGGAAGTGTGAGCGTTTTCGGATCAACTCTGCGGCAAGGTTCATGGCTGAAAGCATACTTTCCGGACGTGCGAGTCCTTTGCCGGCGATTTCAAAAGCGGTTCCGTGATCCGGACTGGTCCGCGGGAAAGGCAGCCCCAAGGTTACATTCACGCCCTGATCGAAGGCGTGCAGTTTGAGGGGAATCAAGCCTTGGTCATGATACATACACAGCACGCCGTCGAACTCGCCGCTGAGGGCTCTGTTAAAGATGGTGTCTGGTGAGCAAGGACCGGTCACTTGAGCTTCTACGAGGGCACTCAACTGGCGCGTGGCCGGTTCGATGATTTGGATTTCTTCCATCCCCAGCAAACCAGACTCGCCAGCATGAGGGTTAAGTCCCGCCACGCCAATGTGAGGTCGTCGACCAAGGCGTAGTTGAAGGAACTCACTAAGCAGGATGCCGACTCGGACGATTTCTGACGAGCACAGTAAATTCGGGACTTGTCTAAGCGGTACATGGGCGGTGACTAGCGCGACTGTAATTTTGCCCCCGGTGAGAAGCATCGCATAGTTCGCGCAGTGAGTCCGTGTGGCAAAGAACTCTGTTTGGCCAGGAAACAGGAAACCAGCCCTCCGCATTTTAGCCTTGTGGATAGGGCCGGTGACTACGGCTGCATAATGACCCGACAGCGCTCCCGCGACGGCATTTTCCAGCGCTGCCAGAGCGGTTGTAGATCCGAGATCGGTAGGAATGCCCGTTTCAACAACGGTATCTCCCATAATCTCAAATTCGAATCCGGGGTCGAGGAGGGGAGATGCCAGAGCGGCGCGTGCAACCTCGGGTCCAACACCCGCTGGATCTCCCACAGTAACGGCAATCCGCGGGCGGAGAGTCACACGTTAGAAAATTTTGACGTAAGACTTCTTACGCAATCGTCCTACCCAATCCTCCTGGGCCTTCTGGCGTTCTTGCGAAAGAAGGACTTTTTCAATGGTATCGCGTGCCTCCTCAAACGATTGAACCGTTCGGGGCCGTTTCGCTTCGCAAAACAACAGGTACACACTGTTTCCAAGTGTGACCAACCTACTAGTTTGACCCACCTTGAGGGTCATCGCTGCCTTGGTTAAGGTTTCGTTCAGTGTCCCTGTTTGGATCCATCCCCAATCCCCGCCGTTAGTTGCAGTACTGTCGTCAGAATAAGTACGAGCCATTTCCGCAAAAGCCGCCCCAGAGGCAATCTTCTCCCTAATTTCCTCCAAAAGTGCCTGACGCTGTTCGAGCGTACCCTTCTCTTCGGAGCGCAGGATAATCATACGGAGCTGGACCTGTTCTTCGGTGGTAAATTCTTTAATGTGCTCGCGATAAAAGGCCTTCATCTTTTCCACAGGAACGACCGGGGTGCTCTTCACCGCCTGTTGTCGCATACTTTGGACGATGATTTTGTCCGTCTCTTCTTTGCGAAACCGTTCGATGGTATAACCGAAAGTCGAGAGTTTTCGGGCAAAAGCGGCCCTGTCCCCATTATACTCCTCACGAATGACCGTCGCGATGCGGTCTTCGATCAGATAAGACGGAAGGGTGAAGCCCTGCTTTTTGAAATAAGCCAAGATCAACTGACGGTCGATCAGTTCGTTGATGGCCTCGGTACGAATTTGTTTGATGGCCTCGGCCAGTTCCTTCCCCTCAAGTTTCTCATGTGCTGCCCTTTCCTTTGGCGCAACCATTTCACGGATTTGTGAAAAGGTGATGACTTTATCGTCAACGACGGCGGCCAGGCCGTCCAAGACCTCTTGCGCGTGAGCTCTTTGAGCGGTATGAGCTGTAGCCAGAAGGCCAAGAACTAGAATGACGAGTGGTCGGGTAGGACGTAACATATCCGTGCGGTTCAAAAAGGTTTCTAAAACCTAAATTGGCTTCTGTTGAAGTCAAGGGGTGCGGGGTTGGTCTGAAGCAGGTGCGATGTGTCGCTAAGCGGTTGGCGAATCCAACCGAATGGTAGCCGAACGGCCATGGGCATCGAGTCCCTCAATTTCACTGAAGGCCTGAATGATGGGATTGGATTTGCGCAGTGCCTCTTCGTCCAATTTCACCCAACTGGTGCGGCGTTGGAACATGTCGGACATTAAGCCAGGAAAGGATTTTCCGCCTCCGCCGGTAGGGAGCGTGTGGCTGGGACCGGTTAGGAAATCGCCTGCGGCTACCGGAGAATATCCCCCGAGGAAAATGGCTCCTGCTGTGCGTATACCGTGCGCAAGAGATTCCGGAGCCTGTGTCATGATGGTAACGTGTTCTGGAGCATAGGAGTTACATAGGAGAACTGCCTCTGAAAGTGTTTCCACCAGAACAAGGTGTGCATTGCTTTTTAAAACGCCGGCAAGATGTTCCCGCCGGCTTAAAAGCGCGCACTGTTTATCCACCTCGTAGCGGACTGCTTCCAACTGCGGGAGTGAATCTGTGGCCATTACCATTCCGCTGCCTTTGCCGTGTTCGGCTTGGGCAAGGAGATCCGCCGCGATCCATGCGGGATTGGCGGAGAAATCAGCGATGACAAAGATCTCACTCGGGCCTGGAAGAAGATCAATGGCGACTTCGCCAAAGACCTGCCTTTTGGCCTCGACGACGAAGGCGTTGCCTGGGCCCGCAATTTTTTGAACGGAAGCGATCGTTTCAGTTCCAAAAGCCAAAGCGGCAATCGCTTGGGCTCCACCAACCTTATACACCTCTGTGGCTCCAGCCGTTCGCAGAGCGTACAATAGGGCATCGTTAATCATACCCGTCTGGTCGGAGGGTGTGGCCACGACAATTTCAGGAACTCCGGCGGCTGCGGCCAGCGTGACCGTCATAATGGCCGTGGAGACCAGGGGGGCCGTTCCACCCGGAACATAAATTCCCACCCGTTCGAACGGATCAAATCGTTCTCCGACAATCGCGCCCTGGGCATTTGTCATCTGCCAACTTTTTCGTAGCGAATGAACGGCAAATGCGTGGACGTTTTCGCGAGCGGCCTCTATTGCCGCAACTGTCTCCGGCGGTACCTCTGGAACCCGGGTTTCCAGAAGATCGGCAGATTCAAGGGATGGGCCCCCAAATTTTGCCGTATACTCGATGAGGGCGGAATCTCCGCGATGGCGGACGGCCTGCAGGATCTCCCTTACCGTTTCCTGAACCTCGGGTACGGGGACGGCTTTTCGGAGTAGAACTTGGATGGAACTTCTAAAGTCGGGATCGGAGTGGCGGAGGATTTGCATTCGCTGAGAGCTCGGAACAGTGGAGCGTCGGGGGGGGCTATTTCTTGGCCATCTTGGATTTTGAACCTCGTGCGGTTCCTGTCACCGAGCGGCCCGAACGGCCTTTTTTGGGCGCAGCCAAATCCGTGCGATGGGTGATTTTGTCGATCGATCCGTGACGAAGATATTGGGTGCGGATGGCTTCCAGCATGACGTCCCGCTGGTCATAGAGCCGTTTGAGTTTTCGGGGCTTAACCCGATCCAATGCGTAAGCCGTCAGGAGAGGCAGCGTGATGGTGGAGTCCGCATAACACACCACACAATCGGGCAGGGTATCCGGATCGATTTTTCCCCAGCTTACAGCCTCCGCGGGGGTGGCGCCTGACAACCCTCCCGTATCCGGGCGTGCATCTGTGCACTGGAGGAAATAATCATGGCCCCTTTCTTCAATTCCCATGACCTCCTGAATTTGGGGTTCGGTTTGAAGCATAAAATTTTTGGGAGATCCGCCTCCCAATATAAATACGCTCGAAGTGCTCTTCTTGGACTTGGCGGAATACACAATCGCAGCAGTTTGGTTAACATCCCGGTTAACGTCGAAGAGGAGTTTGGAATCACGCAGAGACATCGCCGCGACATTCATTCCGATGGAACTATCACCAGGCGAACTGGTAAATACGGGCACACCACACTGGTAGGCAGCACTCAAGACGCTGGTGTCTTTGATCCCTAACTGGCGTTCGCGTTCATAAACGTATTTGCCAAGCAGATAATGAAACTCGTCGGTTCCCATCGTCTTTTGAAATTCCGCTCCCTGAATCACCTGGCGAACAAAGGCATCAGTGTCCAAAAGGACGTCGTAATCGAACAATACGTCGTAGATTCGGATCACTCCGTCTTTACGGAGGGTAACGTCGTCGAGAAAGGGGGACCCTGCAAACAGCTGCATTCCGAGCCCGAAATGGAGATCGTGATAAAGGTTGGCGCCCGTGGAGATGATCCAGTCAACAAACCCGGCCTTTAGCAGCGGAACGATGGCGGAGCGGCCCAGGCCGGCCGGAGTCAGGGCTCCCGTGAGGGACATGCCGACGGTTCCATCCTCGGCCAACATTTTTCCGGCAAACAGTTTGCACGCTTCTGCAAGACGTCCGCCATTGTAGGCTTTGAAGGAGCCGTCAATGAGGTCGGCGGCCTTCATGCCTTTTTTGATTGGAGTAGGTAGTAGACGCGGAAATTTTTTGTTCAGAGTGCTCATAGGGCAGGCGGTTTCGGGGAGGGTAGTGATTGGGCGGGGTGGGTCAACCACGGGTCGTCCTGAGCTGTTGTATGGGGTTTATTCTGAGCCCTCCCAACCCCGTGGTTTCCGAAGTTAGTTTTGTGAGGACATTAAACAAACAAGGAGGCAGCGGGCCTGCGGAGCTGGAGGGGGTAGACGATACCGAATTGGTTTGCAGGTTGCAGCGGGGAGATTCCACGGCCCTTGCGGCTCTGTGGAGTCGTTACGCGGCTCTTCTGTATAGTCAGGCTTTGAGAATATTAAATAATGCGGCGGAAACAGACGATGTCGTGGCCGAGGTGTTTGAGGAGGTTTGGCGTCGGGTGGATGACTATCGTCCCGAGCGGGCTCGTCCCGTGGCGTGGTTGTTGACGTTGGTGCGGAGGCGCGCGATCGATCACTTGCGGGAGCGACAAAGTTATCAGCGGGCAGGGGAACGCTTGCAACGCGAAGAGGAGAGGGGACAGGAGGGGCGGAATGTGGTGGAAGAGCAGGTGCGTCTCTCAGACCTGAGGCGGGTTCTGGAGAAGGCTTTGAGACGTTTGCCCATCGAACAGCGTCGCACGGTTTGGATGGCGTATTGTGAGGGACTCAGTCAGCGCGAGATTTCCAAATGTACCGATACCCCGCTCGGAACGGTGAAGAGCCGGATCGAGATGGGATTGCGCAAAATGCGTGAAGGTCTCGGCGGGCGGAACGGGAGGTTTCGAACGGGTTACGGCGGAGCGAGCGAACAAAGGGAGGGCTTGGGACGTTCGTGAGCAACCTTGGTTGGGTTATGGCGGGAGGGGAGGAATTCGGAGGTTGCTCCTCAAAACAGAACGGGAGATGCCTTGCGACATCTCCCGGACTTTAGAAAAGCTTGAGCGGTGGGCCTATTCTTCTGGAGGTGGAATCTCGAGCCCTTCGAGGATTGGTTCGTTTTCTGATTCCATACTGACTACAGGCGCAATGGCCTGAAGCTTCGAGCCTGGCTTTAGTTCAATGAGTTTAACTCCCATGGTGTTCCTGCTTGTTTCCCGAATCTGATGCACGCGGGTACGCACCATTTTACCTTTGGTGGTAATCAGCATCAGGTCGTCGGTGTCGCGAACCGCAAGCGCTCCAGCGACGAGACCGGTTTTGTCGCCCGTCTTCATGGTGATGACGCCCTTCCCTCCCCGTCCTTGCTGACGGTATTCCTCGAACGGGGTGCGTTTGCCGACGCCGTTTTCGCCGGCCACGAGCAATGTACACGCCGGGTTTACCAGAACGGCTGCAACCACTTCATCTCCGGGTTCCGGGCGAATTCCCCAGACGCCGATGGTGTCCCGGGACTGTGCTTTCACCTCTTCCTCGTGGAACCGGAGGCTCATGCCCTGACGGGTGATAAGAACCATCTCGTTGTCTCCATCCGTAAGGTTCGCGTCAATGAGACGGTCGCCTTCTTCGATCTTGATCGCAATGAGGCCACCTTTCCGCATGTTTTTGAAATCACGCAGATTGGATTTTTTGACGATTCCGCTCCGAGTGGAGAATACAATGTTCAGCTGGTCGCTGAATGTCTCCTCGTCCGTCTTTTTCCCCTGAATCCGGATGGTGGCTGCAATTTTTTCCTCCGGACGCAACTGCAGGAAGTTGGCTATGGAGCGTCCTTTGGAAGCGCGGCCCATTTCCGGCAGTTCAAAGACACGTTCCACGTAACAACGTCCGGATTGTGTGAAGAACATCAGGTAATCGTGAGTGGTCGCCGTAAAGAGGTGTTCGACGAAGTCGTCGTCCTCGGCTTCGGTGGCAGCCTCACGCGTGACCATGCCTTTCATTCCGGTGCCGCCACGGTTGCGGGTTGGATAGCTACTTACCGCTGTCCGCTTCATGAACCCACGATGCGTGATCGTGATGACCGTGCCTTCGTTGGCTATGAGGTCTTCGATGGAAATTTCGCCCTGATCGGGGACGACATTGGTGAGGCGTTCGGTGCCGTATTTGGCGGCAAGATCCCGGAGTTCTTTCTTGATGATCGCGAAAACGCGCGCTTCCCGAGCCAGAATATCGAGCAGATCTTTAATGCCGACCAACAGTTCATCGTACTCCTTTTGGATGCTTTCGCGCTCCATACCAGTCAACTGGTAGAGGCGGAGGTCGAGGATGGAGTTTACCTGTCGTTCGGTGAACCGGTACGAACCATCTACGATTCGTGCTTCGCTTCGGATGAGAATTCCAAGCTGCTCGACGGTCGCTCGGCTCCAGCTCAGGAGCAGCAATTTTGAGCGGGCGTCGTCGCGGTTGTTCGAGTCGCGGATGATCCGGATGAAATCATCCAGATGGGCCAGCGCGATGAGGAACCCTTCGAGTTTTTCCGCCAATTCTTCGGCTTGGCGCAAAAGAAATTTTGTGCGGCGGATAACCACCTCGCGGCGGTGATCGATGTAACACCCGATCGCTTCTTTGAGAGAAAGGAGCTTAGGACGGCCGTGATCGATAGCGAGCATCGCCACGGAGAACGTCGTTTCTAACGAAGTGTGCTTGTATAGGTTGTTGATCACGACCTTCGGGTTGGCATCCCGCTTCAGATCGATAACCACACGGGTCTCTTCGGTGGATTCGTCCCGCACGGCACTGATGTCCGTCAGGATCTTTTCGTTAACCAAATCGGCAATACGTTTGATCAATTCCGCCCGGTTTACGTTGTAGGGAATCTCGGTGATGATGATGGCTTCCCTGTTGCCCTTCATCTCTTCGACCCCGGCCTTTCCTCGGATTCGTACCGAGCCTTTGCCCGTTTCAAAATACTGGCGGATCGGTTTGGTGCCGCAAATGGTACATCCCGTCGGGAAGTCGGGTCCTTTTACAAAGTTGGCCAGGCCCTCAATGGTGATTTCAGGGTCATCAATTTGGGCACAAATAGCGTCGACCACTTCCAGCAGGTTGTGGGGCGGCATGTTGGTGGCCATCCCTACGGCAATCCCTGTACCGCCATTGACGAGCAGATTAGGCCATGCGGCCGGAAGAACGGTAGGTTCCTCCCGAGTTTCGTCGTAGTTTGGGACGAAATCTACGGTGTCCTTCTCCATGTCATCCATGAGTGAAGCCCCGAGGTGGCGTAGGCGCGCCTCGGTATAACGCATGGACGCGGGCGGATCTCCTTCCACCGAACCGAAGTTCCCTTGCCCTTCGATGAGCATTTCACGCATCGCCCAGGATTGGGCCATATGAACGAGGGTCGGGTAAATCGCCTGATCTCCATGGGGGTGGTAGTTCCCCATGGTTTCCCCGACGATTTTTGCGCATTTGAGATGCTTGCGAGTTGGAGTGACCCCCAGTTCGCTCATGGCGAAAAGGATGCGGCGTTGGGAGGGCTTTAAGCCGTCGCGAGCATCGGGAAGCGCACGGGAGATGATGACCGACATCGAGTAGTCGAGAAACGACTTCGACATCTCCTCGGCTACGTTCACTTTTTCAATTTTTTCGTTCTGCGAGTACATTATCGGGATGGAATTGGCCCGAAGGCCCGAGGCTAAATGGGGGGAGTCCGTCTAAAACAAACTCTCTGAGGATTGCTGGGGTCTGGAAAACTTAGATGTCCAGATTGCGCACGTTAAGCGCGTTGTCTTCGATGAACTGGCGGCGGGGTTCGACGACGTCTCCCATGAGAATTGTGAACATCCGATCGGCGTCCACGGCGTTGTCTTCATTGAGGTCCACCTTCATCAGACGCCGTTTTACGGGGTTCATCGTAGTTTCGAACAACTCTTTGGCGTTCATTTCTCCCAGCCCCTTAAATCGCTGGATGGTCATGCCTTTGCGTCCGATTTCGAGCACCTTGGCCAAAATCTCCGGTATCGCAAAGAGCGGGTGAACGGTGGCCTTTTCTCCGTCGCCTTCGACGAGTTCAAACAACGGTTGGTCGCTGTTGGCGTAATGTTCGAGCTTCAGCCCCTTCTTCCCAAGCTCGGAGATGAGTTTGGCCACAGCCGCAGATTCATGCAGTTCCACAAGTCGGGCACGCCGCCGGATGCCGTCCGCTCGTTTTGGCGCTGGAGTCGGCGCGGCCAATGGGGCCGGAGTCGGGGTGCCTTCGCCAGAAGGCTCACCGGACTGGGCTTCGTCCAATGGTGCTGTCTGTTCAATGCCGAACAAGGCGAGGTCGCTGTTTTCGGAGTTAAACGCCCGGACCTGTTCTTCGGAAGTGAAGTATTTAACCCACTCCTGGTTGCCTTCACGCACGCGCACAATGTAGGTCGGCAATTGACCGGCATCGTTACGATGGGTCAGGTACGATTCAAAATCGCCGCCATGGCGACGAACGGCATCCGCATATTTCGCAAGCCGTTCGAGCAGGGCGAGCAGTTCGCTTAAATTGGCTCCCTGGACAGTCTTGCCGTCAGCGATATTTTTGAGCTTCACCTCGTCGGCACCAAGACTAATGAGGATGCGGTTGAGCTGGATATCATCATCCACGTACTCCTCGCGCTTCTTACGTTTGATTTTATAAAGCGGGGGACAGGCAATATAGATTTTGCCGTTGCGCACTAAATCTCCCATTTGCCGATAAAAGAACGTCAATAGCAGGGTCCGAATGTGGGATCCGTCCACATCCGCATCCGTCATGATGATGATCTTGCCGTAGCGCAGTTTTGCGATGTTGAAGGAGCCTTCCTGCTCTCCTCCACCGATGCCCGTGCCAATAGCGGTAATCAGCGTCTGGATTTCTGTGTTTTGAAGAGCCCGATCCAGACGGGCTTTCTCCACGTTGATTAACTTTCCACGGATCGGAAGAATCGCCTGAAACCGGCGGTCGCGGCCTTGTTTGGCCGAGCCACCTGCAGAGTCACCTTCGACGATGTAGAGTTCGGTTAGATCCGGATCGCGTTCGGAACAGTCTGCGAGTTTTCCGGGCAGTCCGCCTCCAGTGAGAGCGCTCTTTCGAACGGTCTCACGAGCTTTTCGGGCCGCTTCCCGGGCACGAGCCGCCATGAGGCCTTTTTCGACGACCTTCTTGGCTACCGCCGGGTTTTGATCGAAAAAATTCATCAAACCTTCGTAGGTGATCGAACTCACAATGCCCTCTACATCGGGCGTCACGAGTTTCACCTTGGTTTGAGACTCGAAGCTTGGGTTCGGGTGTTTGATGGAAAGAACACAAATGAGCCCTTCACGGACGTCATCCCCGCTGAGTGTGGGATCTTTGTCTTTCAGCAGGTTGTTGGCCTTGGCGTACTGATTGATGGCCCGGGTGAGGGCCGTGCGGAATCCGGTGGAATGAGTGCCGCCGTCCGGATTTGGGATGGCGTTGGTAAAGCAAAGGATCTGATCGGAATACGAGTCATTGTACTGAATGACCACGTCGACGTGCATTTCGTCTTCGATTTCCTGTTGATCTTTGTTTTTGAATTTTACCAAGCGCTTGCCGCCAAGTGTAATGGGCTTGGGGTGGTAGAGGGCTTTGTTTTCCGAAAGCTGGGCGACAAATTCTTCGATCCCGAGTTTATAAAAGAAGGTCTCCTTTCTGAGCTCTTCGCCGCGTTCATCGGCGAGGGTGATTTCGAGCCCCGGATTGAGGAAAGCGAGTTCGCGTAAACGAGCCGCGAGTTTTGCGTATTGGAACTCGATGGTGATGTTGAAAATCGTCGCATCGGGCAGGAACGTAATCAGTGTGCCTGACTGCTTCTTGTTTTTCACCTCCCCGATGACATGCAGTTTCTGGGTGGTCACCCCGCGTTCGAACGCCATGTGATGCACTAGGCCTTCACGAATAACCTCCACCTTGAACCAGTCCGAGAGAGCGTTCACGCACTTCGCTCCCACGCCGTGCAGACCGCCCGAATATTTGTACGCCCCCTGACCAAACTTTCCACCAGCGTGGAGATTGGTCAGGACGAGTTCGATCGCTGGCACCTTAAACTTGGGGTGCATGTCCACAGGGATCCCGCGTCCGTTGTCCCTCAACGAACAAGAACCGTCCACATGGAGGGTGACTTCGATGCGGGTACAAAAGCCGGCGAGATGCTCATCGATGGAGTTGTCGAGAACCTCAAAGACGCAATGATGCAAGCCGCGTTCGTCTGTTGGCCCGATGTACATACCCGGCCGTTGGCGGACGCCGGCAAGTCCCTCGAGCTTATCGATTTTCGAGGCGTTGTATTGCTGGTCTTCGAGAGAATTCAAGGGGGCGGCTTCAGCGGAGTCAGACATATTCAAAGAACCCGGATTGTCCGGGACGTTAGTACAAGGAAGTCAGGATAGGTGTTGAGGGCGGCGCGACAACTTCAAACTCGTGGCCCCACAATATACAGTGGCTTCGGGTGATCGTCTCACAATATCTGGTGTACCCATGAGTCGTTCGAGGATCCGGGATTTGTCCGCAGTGAGTGGGGAGCGTTCGGTGCAGACCGGAATACATCCCCTCACCCCACGGTATCTGGCGTGCGGCGTTTGAACTGTTAGCTACTTCACTTGGGGCTCGGAATCGCCCGCCACCAGACCCAAGGCCCAGCGAATTCCGCCCAAAATGTGTTTTTGAAACGCTCGTGCAACTTCCGGCGGATTCACCCGATTGGGAAGCTCCTCGTTATCGTCCCAAATGTCTTCCCGGTGGCCTAGTATTACTACGTTAAGTTGCGTTGCGATCTTTGCCTAATCGGGTTAGAAAATGGGAATGGAATGGTCTGGATTGCAATTTCAGCGCAGCGCCTCTCAGTTTAAAAAATTCATGCTCCCGGCAGTCGCAGTGCTCGGTCGATGCGA
>CAMCYN010000103.1 GCA_945883955.1 Akkermansia muciniphila | reverse complement strand
ACTTCACTTTGGTTCGATGCTGCGATTTGTCTCATTGCTTCTTCTCCACACGCCCTCGCGGGTCATGCAGTTGCCTTCAACTCGTGGTTGCCTTCAGCGGCCCCACAGGGGACTTGCACCCCCAACTTTGTTTCCATGCCCAACACACTCGGTCGCCCTCCGGGCTCCCTGCACCAGTCCCGCAAACTAATTCTTGTAGCGTAATTCAAGCCGGCCGTGAGGACACGAATTCAGAAACGGCGGGCCGGAGTATTTCCAATCTCACGGGCAAAGTTGACCGACTCGCCCAAAGCTTGGCCTCGAGTCACAGCCCGGCGAGCTGCGGTAACATCGCTTTTCGGGACAACAAATACGCACCCTGAAATCGGGAGAGTCTTTTTTTGCAAAAACTTTTCATACCGATAACTGCCCTCCACCAAACCTTCTGCTGCAGCGGCCGCAAAACCCGCATGGTGGGTCAACTCGACAACAACATCGGTTACTCCAAGCTTCCTAAGATTGAGGGCAGCCGAACTCACGGCCCGACGCACGGCTAAGGCATCGACGCTCGTACTTTCCCCAAGGCCGACGACCAAAGTGCGTGCCGTCCGCTCGTAAAGCAGAGCGCCCACCTCCCCCGAAAACTCCGCATCCGAAGGCGGCGGCACCAATTGTCCGCGCTGTTCTTTGGCGACCAGACGAATTAGAGTCCAACCCCCAGAGGGCGTTTCGGAGACGATGCGGATTTTCACCTGCTTAAGCTCCCAGATTTACCGTCTGGCAGGAGTAGATGTCAGTATTGGCGAGCAACTCCTTGATCAACTCAGGTCCCGGCACGGAATCGAGATTCAGTACCGTCAACGCGCGTCCTCCCACTTCGTTACGTGACAACGACATACTAGCGATGTTGACACCATGTTTTCCGAATAATGTTCCGATTTCGCCAACGATCCCTGGACGATCTTTGTTCTCGAACGTGAAGACCACTCCGGCGGGCTTTGCTTCCACGTGACATCCGTTGATCTTCACAATGCGCGGAGTACTGCCAAAGAAGGTTCCAGCCACCGAAGCCCATCCCCCTTCGCCTGTAGCCGTCAGTTCAATAAGCTCGGCGAAATCAGCCGAAGTCGACTCGCTCGATTCGCTGGTCTTGAGGCCCAACTGCTGGGCAAATCCCAGTGCGTTTACGATATTGACTTCCTGACCACCGGCTTGCCGGAGGAACCCAAGAAGCACGGAACGTGACACCGGCTTGGTGTTGAGCTCGTTAATCTTGCCTTGGAAGTTGATATTGAGCGTATCGCAACGCTTTAGGACGATCTGGGACAGGAAACGTCCGAGTTTTTCCCCAAGATCAATATATGGCCCAATCTGCGCGAGTGTCTTGGCATCGACGTTCGGCATATTCACGGCGTTCATGATTTCCCCCTGCAGCAATGCCGCACGGATTTGTTGGGCCACCTCAATCCCAACACTCTCCTGGGCCTCCGCAGTGGAAGCACCAAGGTGCGGAGTGAAGATCACGTTGCTTAATTCGCGAAGCGCGAAATCGGCGGGAGGCGGTTCTACTTCAAAAACATCCAATGCGGCAGCCGCGACCTGACGACTCTTAAGCGCTTCATAAAGTGCCGATTCGTCGATTAACCCACCACGCGCACAGTTAATAATACGCACTCCCTTTTTGGTTCGGGCGAGACGCTCCCGGTTAAGCATGTGTTTTGTCTCGGGGGTCAACGGCATGTGGACGGTGATAAAATCCGCCTGGGGAATGAGGTCATCCAAGCGTTCCGCCAATTCAACATGCAGCGACTTGGCCCGAGCTGCGGACAGGTAGGGATCATAGGCGATCACCCGCATACCGAAAGCGATGGCACGCTGGGAAACCTCTGCGCCGATTCGGCCCATCCCGAGAATGGCCAGAGTTTTGCCGTACAACTCGACACCCTCAAATTTCTTCCGCTCCCATTTGCCAGCTTTGACCGAGGCATCTGCCTGCGGAATGCTGCGGGCCGTAGACATCAGCAGCGAAAAAGCATGTTCGGCCGTAGAAACAGTGTTCCCTCCGGGCGTGTTCATAACGATGACCCCACGTTTGGTGGCGGCATCCACATCGACATTGTCCACACCGACTCCGGCACGGCCCACCACTTTCAGCTTGTGGGCAGCTTCCAGCAACCGGGCGGTCACTTTCGTCTGACTGCGCACGACCAGTCCATCATACTCACCGATGATTTCTAACAGCTCTGCCTCGGATTTGCCGATCATCACATCGACCTGCAGCAGTTTACCTTCAGCGAGTTCAGCAACACCGCTCTCCGAGATGGGATCGGCTACAAGTACTTTGGGAATGCTCATGTAAATTTGGTTCAAGAAACCAAGGATTCTTGGTTCCAATGATGAAATCGCAAATGCAAAAACAGTTTCACCCCCAAATCAGCGGGCCCCTTTTGGCGTAAATTCCTCCATCCTCTCCAGGGGCACTCCCTGTTTTGCTTTGCACTTTTGCAAGCTCTCCTTAGCTTTCGCGCCCTGTCTTGCCACTCCACCCGATACGGTAAGCCGGTTTTCTTCTCCCACTCTCATCTCACCGAATCCATGGCTAACACCATTCTCGTAGGCGCCCAATGGGGCGATGAAGGCAAAGGTAAAATCATCGACTTCCTCACCGAACGGGCGGAAATCGTCGTACGCAGTCAGGGAGGCAACAATGCCGGCCACACTGTCATCGTTGGCGGCACTAAATACGTGCTCCATCTCATTCCGTCAGGGATTTTACGACCCGGCACCAAATGCGTCATCGGCAACGGCGTTGTTCTCGATCCAGTAGCTGTCGCCGGCGAGATCGAAGGATTACGCGCCAAAGGTGTTTCGGTGACTCCGGACAACCTGCTCATCAGTGATGCCGCGCATCTCGTGCTCCCCTACCATCGCAAACTCGATGAAGCGCGCGAGATTGCCAAAGGCAGCGGTAAAATCGGCACTACCAAACGTGGGATCGGCCCAGCCTACGGCGACAAAATCTCTCGCGTCGGCCTCCGTGTTGCCGATCTGCTCAACCCAAGTGTTTTCGCAGAAAAGCTCGCCGCTAGAATTTCTGAAAATAACGCCATCCTCTCTACATTCGGGATCGAGCCGCTCACTTTTGAAAATGTTTTAAGCGAGGGACTATCCGCCGCAGAACTGCTCAAACCATTCATTGGTAACACGGTTGTTTTTCTCCACGAGGCTGTCCGAGCGAAGAAAGAAATGCTCTTTGAAGGTGCCCAGGGAACGTTCCTCGATATCGACCACGGGACCTATCCCTACGTGACTTCCTCTAACACAACGGCGGGGGGTGCCTGTACCGGCTCTGGGGTTCCGCCCCATCGAATCGACCGTGTGCTTGGAGTGATGAAAGCCTACACCACCCGTGTCGGAGAGGGGCCCTTCCCAACCGAGGACGCCCCCATCAGTGATATGTTACATGGCATGGGCCGCGAATTCGGATCCACGACGGGCCGGGCTCGGCGCTGCGGTTGGTTTGATGCAGTAGCTGTGCGTTATGCTGGGATGATTAACGGAATTGATGATCTCGCTGTCACCAACCTCGATGGATTAGATTCATTGGCTACGATCAAGGTTTGTACCCATTACCGTCTTAACGGACGGCTATTGGAAACCCCGCCGATGGATTACACGCAACTGGCGAGTTGCGAACCGGTGTACACGGAACTTCCCGGCTGGCAAACGCCTACCGAGGACATTCGGGAATGGGCTAACCTTCCCAAAAATGCCCAGACCTACCTGCTAAAAATCGCAGAATGGTCCGGGGCGCGCCTCATCATTGCCAGCGTGGGACCGAACCGCGAACAGACCATCCTTCTCTAAAGCGGAGCTGTAAGTTCACGATCCGGTGTTACAAATTAGGCTGCGCCCATGACTGCCCAGCCCACTGTACCACTGGATCCCGCCCCGGATCTGCGAGCAACGCCAGGTCCACCGAGGCATTTAGCAATCATCATGGACGGCAATGGCCGTTGGGCGAAGGAACGAGGCCTGCCCAGGATCAGAGGCCACCAGGCAGGCGCCCATGCAGTACGCATGGTCACTGAGGCGTGTTGCGAACTAGGAATCGAGTACCTGACCGTTTATGCGTTTTCCACGGAGAACTGGAAACGCCCGGCCGAAGAGGTCATGGCACTCTTTGGGTTACTCGAACACTTTATTGCCGCCGAGTTACCGACATTGATGGAGAACAATGTTCAACTCCAAGCCATAGGCCGATTGCGTGAACTCCCAATAAACGCTCAATGCGCCCTGGAGGATGCCATTCGTAAGACCAGCACCAATACCGGGCTGACGCTTGTGCTGGCCCTTAATTACAGCGGCAGGGCTGAACTTGAGGACGCCATTCGTGAAGTGTGCCAGGACGTTGCCGCTGGAAGGCTTCTTCCTGAGGTTTTTACTCAAGAACATCTAAGGAACCACCTTTATACCCGAGCCTGGCCCGATCCCGACCTCCTCATTCGCACTTCGGGCGAAATGCGGCTCTCGAACTTTCTGCTCTGGCAGTTGAGCTATACAGAGTTATACGTGACTCCTAAACTTTGGCCTGACTTCGGAAAGGCAGATCTTTTAGAAGCTATTCAGGAATTTCACCGCCGACAGCGCCGCTATGGCGGTATTTAGCCCATGGCCAGAATCCAGACCATCCTCATCGCCGATCCAGACCCAGACTTTCTTGACTGGACAACCCATCAGCTTTCGTCCTCCTCCACCCGGATTATAACCACCTCGGATTCCGAGGAGGCCTACCGCCTATTTATGCGGGAGAAACCGGATGTCCTAATGGCTGAGACCCATCTCTCCCCTATTGGAGGAATGGAACTGATGGCCCGGATCCGCCAAAGAGACTCCAACGCGGTAGTTGTTCTCACCAGTGCCTTCGGGACCACTCAGGCTGTCATCGAATCGATGCGCCTAGGAGCCTTCGATTTTGTCCGGAAAGAAACCCTTCCCTTCAATCTCAGAGCCGTTATTGACGCCGCCCTCAAAGCCCAGGCGGAAATGAAGGCTGCCACATCGGCCAAGCCTCAACTAACCGTTGAAGAACATCAGGATTCACTCGTAGGAAAATCCGAAGCCATGGCGCAGGTGTTTAAGATGGTTGGACGGGTTTCTCTGTCGGACGCCCCAGTCATGATCACGGGCGAAAGTGGTTCGGGAAAAGAATTGGTGGCTCGCGCAGTCCACACCTATTCCCAACGTAATGGGAAGAGTTTTGTGGCCATCAATTGTGCCGCAATTCCCGAACAACTTCTTGAAAGTGAACTATTCGGACACGAGAAGGGCTCGTTCACCGGCGCAGTCACCCAACGTGTCGGCCGGTTCGAGCAAAGTAACGGCGGCACCCTTTTTCTGGATGAAATCGGCGATATGCCGATTCAGCTTCAGAGTAAAATCCTGCGCGTTCTTCAGGACGGTGAGTTTACGAGGGTGGGAGGAACCGCCACGCTAAAGTCGGACGTCCGCATTGTCGCGGCCACAAACAAGAATTTGGAGCAGGAGGTGGCGGAAAAGAAGTTCCGGGAAGATCTCTTTTACCGACTCAATGTTGTCCGGATTCACCTCCCACCGCTCCGTCAACGGCTGGAAGACATTCGGCTCCTTGCGGAATACTTCCTGCAACGAGTGGCAATCCGGTTGCATCTTCCAAAGTTAAAGATTTCCGAGGATGCAATGAAAATCTTGGAGGGATATTCGTGGCCGGGGAACGTACGGGAATTAGAAAATACTATCCAGCGCGCCTGTGTGCTCTGCACCTCGGATGTCTTGTTACCCAAAGACATTCCGCTGGGCGTGGGAATTTCAGGCGAATCGCCACAGACATCCAATCCCAGTCTGGCCGGAGTTGTTACCAAGGAGATGGCAATTGATGCACTATTTAAAGTTGCCGAAGCGGATCCAAGCCTTCAGCTGCTTCCTTGGCTGGAGCGGGAATTCACGTTACACTCCATGCGGACGACGAACGGAAACCAAGTCCGCTCCGCCAAGCTCCTCGGGATCACCCGGGCCACGTTGCGTAAGCGTCTCGAAATATTCGGAATCACGAGGGAACTGAACATTTCTTAAGATCACACGCAGTCGCGAGGGTAGTACGGCTTGACCACGGTTTCCCTGTGCAGATTTAAAAAGAAAGCCGGAACCGCGAGAACGGATCCGGCTTTTTAAATTTTGATTATGCAGGCCATAAAGGCCCGCATAAATCGATGCCTGCTAGAACGCAGGACGGAAAAAATTACGCTTCAGGCAACGTCTTGCGAAGACCTATGACCTTGTCCCCATCCTTGAACTGGCCGCGCTTCTTAAGAAGCTCGACGCGTTCAAAGCGCTTCAGAACATTACGTTTAGCGGAGATTGTACTGGCCCCTTTGAGGCTGCGGTGCTGGGACATAAAAGAGAATAAGTTGAACAGAAAGGTGTATCGGATACCCCCTGCGGCTGCCAACACTAAATCGACACTGCGGCCAGGTGTCCGTGAAAGACGCCACTCAGCGCTATTTTCCAAATCCGGCAAGCAACGCGGACACCTTTGCTGCGGCATTTGTCACAAGAGGCAGACCGTGAGCAAAGGTGACGATATCAAACCGCAATCCGACGAGCGCCTGTAGCGCTCCCGTTAATCCAACCGAGTCGGTGCAATACTTGGCGGGCAAGACAGAAAGCCCCGCTGGATCAAGGTTTACCAGAGCATCTCCGATGTGTAGGCGGCCGCGCGGATCAAACAATGCGACCTCACCGGGGCCGGCTCCAGGAAGACAAATTACTTGAAGCGTCCCAGCAACCAACTTTTCCGTCCGCAGCACACTGTCCGCCGCCGTCTCCAGCTTTGCCAGGGCGTCTGGATGAGCCAAGATAGGAGCGTTGAAACGCTTTCGGAAACGAGAAGCAGACCGACTGTGATTTGCATTAGTCAGAACAATCGCCGAAACAACTCCCTGAGCCTCAAGCTCATCCAACGCGTCCTGAGCCAGCTCGATTGGATCTACAATGACCAATCCCTCGTCGGTTCGAATTGCGCAGGAGGAAAGGTCTGCACGGATCAGTTCTTCATAAGCCTGCCAGATCCAAAGATCGGCAGTGATCTGCTCTATCGTATCGGCTTTGGGCATTCTCGAATTTTACGCCATCAATCGCCCGACAACAACTGCGAGGGCGCTCGTTTTCGGGAGGCATCCGAGAAAGGCTTCAGAGACTTTCCTTCGGAGACTCTCGATTTTTTGACAAATATTTGATTTGCTCGCCTAACTCATACCTACCCGATTCATGTCCTACACCACCTGCACACCACCCACCGGAAGTAAGATCACCATTTCCGAAGGTAAACTCCATGTTCCGCCAAACCCCATTATTCCCTTTATTCGAGGAGACGGTACTGGCCGCGACATTTGGGCCTCAAGTGTGCGCGTATTGGACGCCGCCGTGGAAAAAGCCTCCGGGGGAAGTCGGAAGATTGCGTGGTTTGAGGTGTTTGCCGGCGAAGAGTCTTTTAATCGCTTCAACAACTGGCTCCCGGACGACACCATCAAAGCATTCCGCGAGTATCTTGTTGGGATTAAGGGGCCACTAACCACACCAGTTGGAGGCGGAATCAGCTCCTTGAATGTGGCACTTCGCCAGATGCTCGATCTTTATGTGTGCCTGCGGCCTATCCAGTACTTCACCGGCGTTCCTTCTCCAGTAAAACAGCCGGACCTCGTCGACATGGTGATCTTTCGGGAAAACACTGAAGACATTTATGCAGGAATCGACTTTCAGGCTGGGGGAGAAAAGGCGCTCAAGACCCTAGAGTTCCTCCAGTCGACCTTCCCGAAGGAGTTCAAAAAAATTCGCTTTGGTGAATCCGACATCGCTTCCATTGGAGTGGGAATCAAGGCGGTTTCGCGGCCCGGGACTGAGCGACTGATGTCTGCAGCCATCGACTATGCAATTTTGCAACACCGCAAATCGGTAACCTTTGTTCACAAGGGGAATATTATGAAATACACGGAGGGGGCTTTCCGTGATTGGGGGTACACGCTAGCCAAGAGCAAATACGGCGCGGAGGAAATTGACGGCGGTCCATGGTGCCGAATTCCAGAAGGCAAACCCGGTGCGGGAATTGTTATCAAGGACTCGATTGCGGACATTGCGCTGCAGCAAGTACTGACTCGACCCCGTGATTTTGATGTGATCGCTACCTTAAATTTAAATGGCGACTATCTCTCCGACGCCTTGGCGGCTCAGGTCGGTGGCATTGGAATCGCTCCCGGCGGTAATATTAACTATTTCACCGGACACGCGATTTTCGAGGCGACCCACGGAACTGCCCCGAAATACGCCGACAAGGATGTCGTCAACCCCGGATCGGTGGTTCTTTCTGGCGAAATGATGCTTCGTTATCTGGGATGGAATGACGCGGCGGACTTAATCCTGAAAGGCCTCAATGGAGCGATCACATCCAAACGGGTGACTTATGATTTCGCCCGACTGATGGAAGGCGGCACGGAAATCAAATGTTCGGAATTCGGCGATAACATTATCGCGCACATGTAGTCTCGGAAATACAGAGAAGGGATCGGGGCGCAATGATCGATCTAAGGCAAGAGGGGAGAGTGTTAATCACTCTCTCCTTTCTCATTTGGAGACGGGAGGGCTCAGAAATTGAGGCGCGTTAAAAAAGCGGCAGACAATAGAAAGCAAACGTCGCTCGAGGTTGCTTTCAGAATCTGAGAAGCCCATATTGGTTGGTCTATGGGTAAAGAGGATGCAATTAAGACACATGGCGTCGTGAAAGAAGTCTTACCGGGAACGATGTTTCGGGTGCAGCTTCCAAACGGAACCGTTGTGCTCGCCCACATCTCCGGAAAAATGCGGAAACACTTCATCCGCATTGTTCCGGGAGACCATGTGGAAGTGGAATTATCTCCGTACGACCTTACGAAGGCCCGGATCACGTTCCGGGCAAAATAAGGTTTTTAAAGAATTATACCCCTATCTAGGCCGCCATCTGCGTAGCAATAGGTAGAGGGGCGGCGACCGATCCGAGGTTCATTTAGGTCCGTTTGGACTTAATGAAGTTGCTCGGAATTGCCCCTAAGGCACTCAACAAAGTTCACACCGGAACATAGACCACCACAGGAACCCAACCTTATGACCACTGAAGCGATGACCTTGAAACCGGAATCTTTTGATGCTCACAACGAAGGTCCCCCTGTGAACGAGGCGGTAAGTTCGGCAAAAAGCAATTTACGCGCCTCAGGAGTCCATGCAGTTCAAGCCGCAGAAGAACTCAAGGCGGCGGCAGAAGCCAAGGCGCGGGAATGGAGCTCGGCCATGGACGTAAAAACTTCTGAAATGAAAGAAAAAGCAGAGGTCGCCTATCAGGATGCCAAAGTTCGGTTGAATACCTTCCAGCAGGAAGCCGAGGCGTATGTCCGCGAAAACCCTCTCAAAGCTGTCCTTGGTGCCGTCGGCGCCGGCTTTCTCTTGGGGCTTCTAGCCCGTCGGTAAAGGCCAGATCGAGATTTCCGATCACCTAATTTCGGTGTAATTTTAGAAATCCCGGAATGGACAATTCGAACTCGGTCAGTTTAGCGCGGGAGTTGCGCGAACTGTTGCAGGCGGCTCTGAGTCATCTCAGAGCACGCCTCGAATTGGCGGGATTGGAAGGCAAGGACGCCTTCACCCGGATATGCGGCGTACTATTACTCGCGGTACTGGCGATTACGCTGGTTTTGGCTGGGTACTTCCTGCTGTGCCTAGCGCTGGTGTTCGGAATTGCACGCCTGCTAGCAACCGAACACGCTTGGATCTGGATTGCGACTTTGGTGGGCTCCATGCATTTGATTGCGGCTTGGGGGATCCTCTGCGGGGCCTTGGGATGGCTACGCAAGCCGATGTTTGCTTCAACGATTGAGGAGTTTCGAAAGGACGAGTCATGGCTGAAATCGACCGCCGTAAGGCAGCGTTAATTGCGGAAATTGAAGTTTCGCGTAGCGAAATTCGCACGGCAATTCGCCGCGTAGAGCGGGCGGCGAATATTATTGAGAGAGCGCGGAGAGGAATCACCGCAAACTTAAGCACTTGGCTGATAGGAGCTTCCATCGGAGGCTTCCTACTCTCAAAGACCTTGAGCGGCAGCAAGCGGGGCAATAGCCACACCCCAAGCTATTTAGATCGCCCTAAAAAGCGGTTCCCAGCGGGGATACTAGTCGGGGCGGTGAAAGTGGCTTTTGATTTGGCGCGCCCAGCATTATTGCAGTGGGCCGCCTCCCGCTTCGTTCAATCTCAAACCGATTTGGATAAGTAGCGGGAGATTTTTCGACTACCCTGAACTCAAGTTCACCGATTATTACCGCTTCGCTCGACATCCCTCCCCCAATGATACCCCCCCGGAGAGCCGCAGCCTGCATAGGAGCCATTGGAGTTGCCTTGGGTGCATTTGGATCCCACGGATTGCGTTCGATCCTAGAGGCTCATGATGCGATGCGCACTTGGCAGACTGCGTCTTTTTACCATCTCCTACACTCAGTAGTTTTACTCTGGCTTTCTTCTCAAACACGCTTTCCCCGAGCTGTGTTTATACTTTTTACCGTCGGGGTTTTTCTATTCAGCGGATCGCTCTACGTCCTGTCCCTGACAACATTCCAGTGGGTGGGGATATTCACCCCGTTAGGAGGCACCTGCATCATCTTGGGCTGGCTGGGATTGTTGCGTCAACCGAACGCCTAACCGACTGTGTACCTCGTTTTACCACGTCTTTCCTGATGAATCGCCCACTACTCGTTTCGCTCTTTCTTGCAGTCTGTCGACTTCCATGACGAGTTGGCCAACCTTGGGCTCCGTTGGTAACTTTTCACTTCACTTGGTTGTACACCTGTTTTGCGCCCATTCCCGGGTCGAATTCCTCTGCCCGGCAAACTAAGATCGGTCACCTCGTCGTGGAGATCGACTGGCTGAAAAAAAGTGCAAGGAGCTGGGGATCGATCCATGAGGAAGACCATGGTGAAACCAAAACATCCCCAGCTCAGCGTGCGGCGGCAGTGCGAACTGCTGGGCGTAAACCGCAACCGCCTCACTCCCGCTGCACCGGAGGGCTTACAGGTGGAGGATCTGGAGCTGGCCCGAAAAATCGACGAGGTAAACCTGATGTTTCCCGAATTTGGAGCCCGTCGAATGAGTCAGTATCTGAATCGCGAAAGGTTTAAAACGACGCGCCGATTGGTGGCTCGGGTGATGCAGTTGATGGGACTGGAGGCGATTTACCGGAAGCCGCGAACGAGTGCTCCTTGTCCCGGACACAAGATTTACCCCTACCTGTTAAGGGATATGGTGGTGAAGGATGCGGATGAAGTGTGGTGTACGGATATTACGTTTATTCCGATGAAACGCGGGTTTGCGTATTTGTGTGCTATAATGGATTGGGAAACGCGGGCGGTGTTGTCGTGGAAGGTATCGACTACACAGGATAGTGGCTTCTGTGAGTCCATAGCCGTAGCTCAGTGCGGGTTCGTTTAGCCCTACTTCGCGGATTGGTGGCTATATTTGGCCTAAGGTCCTCATTTTCAGAAAATCGATCTCTCAGGTCTCCACTACAGCGAAGCTTGATTCACTCCGGGTTG
>CAMCYN010000102.1 GCA_945883955.1 Akkermansia muciniphila | reverse complement strand
GTCCCAATCCCGGCATTCGTAAACACCTCCATCAAAAGGGCATGAGGCATACGCCCATCAATGAAGTGTACCTTGCGCACCCCTCTCTGCAGCGCATTCAGTGCCGAATCCACCTTCGGGAGCATCCCCCCGCCAATCACCCCCTCGGTCACCAACTGCCGGATCTGCGCCCGGTTCACAGACGAGATTACCGAAGCCGGATCGCTTGGATCGCGCATCAGTCCGGGCACATCGGACAGGTAGATCATCTTCGCCGCTCGCAGGCCGCCCGCGATGATTCCGGCGGCAATGTCGGCATTGATATTTAACGACGCGCCAGATTCATCCAGCGCTAGTGGCGAAATCACAGGCACAGCCTCAGCCTCGATAGCGCGTTCGACTTCACTTAGGCGCACGTCGAGGACTTCACCCACAAAGCCCAGATCGACCATCTCCTCCCCCTCTTTTTGAAGCGGCAGTTTGCGGCCCAGCATCACTCGTTTTCCGGGAATCCCCACCGCCCGGCCACCGCTCGTATTGAGATGATCCACAATCGCGGGGTTAATCACCGTATCCAGCACTTCCTCCACAATCCCAATGGACGCTGCATCCGTCACCCGGAGTCCATTCACAAAACGGGCAGGAATACCCGCTTCCTTCATCCGCGAGGTGATCGCTTTTCCGCCTCCGTGAATGAGGACTGGATTGATTCCAACCGCTTCCAGAAAAACGACATCCTGCAACATACTCGCCACCACGGAGTCATCCTCCATGGCGCTGCCGCCGTATTTAATGACAAAAGTCTGACCGCGATATTTCTGAAGGTACGGGAGCGCCTCAATGAGGGTCTCCATACGGGAATGGATGGACTGGTTCATAACAAAAAGCCGATGCCGACCTTACGCAGCTTGCTAATAAATTCAAAAACTCAAAGGCCGGTCTTTTCCGAGGTTTCTTTCATAAGAGCCTTCCCCGACCCGGTGTCGGGATCATGCCCGGCCCAACAGGATCTCAAACACATCGGTAGACGCAATCTCCGACGGAAGCGCCCGGGCTGATGCGCCAATCAGAACCGGCCAATCCAGCGGATCCGCGGGAATTCGACCATGAGACCCTTTCACAAGCGACGCATCCAGTGGGATGACCTCCAGCAGCGCCCGGAGGCCGAGCTTTTTGCGCAGTAAAAAGCCGGCAATCTTGAGGACGGGAAACCGGAGCTCCGGATCGAGGAAAAGCTCGCACGGATCGTACCCGGGTTTGCGATGAATATCGACCGTGCGGGCGTAATCGGGAGCCTTCGAATCGTCCTCCCACCACGGGTAACTGAACCAACTATGATCGTCGGCAATGGCGATCAAATCCCCGGCTCGCGGATGGGCAATCCCTTCGGTGCGTTGAGCCGAGGCGTCGAGTACGCGCCCCACCCCGGGCGTCGCCTCCAAAGCCGCCTTTACGTCCGCAAGAATGGCCGGATCGTGTACGGTGACATGTGCAATCTGATGGTCCACTACGGCAAAAGCCCGTGAGGCCATATAATCGAGGACCTCGTGCCCCTGTTCATCCTTAATTTCCAACCACCCGCGCGACCGCAGAACCCGGTTCAGCGGCACGGCCCGATCCACGGCCGTGATGCCGTATTCCGACAGAACGGTGACGCCAATACCTTTGGCCTCGAGAAAGTCGATCAGGTCACAGACCAAAGTGTCCATGTCCCGCCGGGCCTGATTGCTGCGCGGATCATTCGGCCCAAACCGCTGGAGATCGTAATCGAGGTGCGGCAGATAAACCAAACTGAGGTCCGGCTTTTCATGGGTTTCAATCCAGCGCGCGCAATCGGCAATCCATTGAGTGGCGCCAATACCCGCCTTGGGTCCCCAAAACGTGTGGAACGGAAAATCTCCCAGAGCCGCCTTCATGGCCGGCCGGAGATGCTGGGGATAAGAAGCGATATCAAAAAACTTGGCCCCGTCCGCGCAGTAAATCGGTCGGGGTGTGACGGCGATATCCACGGTCGATCCCATGTTGTACCACCAGAAGAGATTGGCGACGCGGAAGCCCGGATTTTCGGCGCGGAGAACATCCCACACCTTGGGCGAGCCGACCAGCCGGTTGGATTGTTTCCAGAAATGCACTTCGCCCAGGGCTCGGTCATGCCATCCATTCGCCACGATCCCGTGCACGGAAGGAAGTTGTCCTGTCAGGTAATCGGCCTGGGCCGTGCATGTAACGGCCGGAAAAGCGGGCCGGATTCTGGCCGCCGAACGCCCCCTTGCCCAGGCGGCCAGACGCGGCATCTCCGTCCCGGCAAGGTCACGTGCGGTCAACCCAACAACATTCAGGACAGCTCGGCGCATCATGGGCGAATGAACTACCAACCCACTCGTGCAATTCCGAGCGCGAACCACCACACCGGCGAGGTGCTCGGTTTCCGGCCTCTTTTTCGAGCGCATTGACGCTCTCTCTGGCTAAAAATAGATGACGCACCCCCAGCCGCCACCCTCCCCGCCTCCATGTTCCGAGTGATCTTCCATGTCGATATGGACGCGTTCTTCGCTTCGATCGAGCAGCGGGACCACCCGGAATATCAGGGTAAACCCCTCGTCGTGGGCTCGCCGCCGGACCAGCGCGGGGTGGTGTGCGCCGCCAGTTACGAGGCCCGAAAGTTCCAGGTCCGCTCCGCAATGCCGTCGCGCACCGCTGCCCGACTATGTCCCCAGGCGATCTTCGTACGTCCCCGGATGGAGGTTTATCGCGCCGAATCGGAAGCGATCATGTCCATTTTCGAAAGCTACACCTCCCTCGTAGAAAGGGTCTCCGTCGATGAAGCCTACCTCGATTTGAGTCAAACCTCGACACACGCCTCCGATGCCGATTCCGCCCTCCAAGCGGCCCTGCCGCTCGCCGCCGACATCAAAAGCCGCATCCAGATGGAACGGGGGTTGACGGCCAGCATTGGCGTCGCCACCAACAAATTCCTAGCAAAACTCGGCAGCGATTTCCAGAAACCCAACGGTCTCACCCTGATCTCCGAGCGCGATAAACTGGCGTTCCTGCACCCCTTATCGATCCGCTGCATCCACGGGGTGGGTCCAGTAACTGCCTCGGCCATAGAAGCTCGCGGACTGCACACGATCGGCGACCTTCAATCCACAACCATTCCGCTGGAAGAAATCGTGGGCTCCTGGGCCACCAGACTGCGCCAATACGCAATGGGCGAAGACAACCGGTCGGTGGACACCAGTCGGGAGCGCAAAAGTATCAGCGCGGAAAACACTTTCCTCGTCGACACCGACGACCGGCCGACCCTGCGGGCCGCCCTGGCGGAGATGGCCACCGACGTAGCACAAAGCCTTCGGGAACATGAAGCGGGAGCCCTCACTATTCAGGTCAAGGTGCGCTACCGGGATTTCACCACCCTCACACGCCAGGTCCGGCTCGAAGAACCGGTCACAACGTCCCGCCAGATTTACCGAATCGCCTGCCACTTACTCGCCACGCACACCCTGGTAAACGGCCCGCTCCGACTGCTTGGAATCTGCGCCTCCACACTTGTCCCTCGGACCGGAAGCCAGCTTTTGCTGCCGCTATTTGGAAACGACCGCTAAGTTTTCAGATTAAAATCCGGGGTGTACCCGCAAAGGGCCCACCCCACCTGCCACGGTTTCAGCCCATGAACTCCCACGCCACCTCCCCGCTCCTCCCTCGGTTGCCCCGCGCTTAATTCGCGCAACCCGCCGTCCTACCTCTGCACGTATGTTAACTCTGGCCGAAACACCCGACACCCTTCTGCAGGCCATGAGCGCCGCTCTGGCCTCCCTCCAGGATCCGCGCGCACGTCACTGGTTGCTCCTTCCTGGACGCGGTCGGGCAGAGGCCATTCTCCACGCTTGGGCCAAACGGGCCGGGATCGCCGCGCACAGCCAGGAAGTGGAACTGCGGGTTCTCATCGAACAGGCCGCCGCCGGATCACAGCGACAACGCTTTGATTTTGACCGCCTCAGACTCGCCATTGCCGGAGTGCTTGGAACGTTTTCCGGCCATCCGGATTTCCCGATCCCGCCCTCGCACAGCCTGAGTCCGGTCAGCGCAGCCGTGCTGGACTGGGCCACGACCATCGCCAAAGCCGTCGATGAAGGAATGTTGTGCCGCGCTCCGGACGAACGCTGGGGGCCGGAAAGCTTTCTGCACGCGCTCACTTCGCACCCGACTGTTGCCGAGACATTGCAGACCCACCTCGGTTCACTCCGAGCCTCCGATTTTGAGAGCTCCACGCGCGACTGGCTCCAAAGCTGGTCGTTGCGCGGAGGTATCCCGCATCTCTGGATCCAGCTCGATGAAGGCCTGCCCGCCCTCCAGTTCGAGAGGTTGCTCCAGTTCGTGGAGATCCTGGTGGCTACCCAACATCAGGACCGGCTTCATCTCTTCGCGCTCAGCCCCAGCGCTGAGTACTGGGCCGAAGCCCGCCTGCGGGGCAATCGCTCCTCGACTGCGCAGGACGATCCCGAGCTGCATCCGGGGGGACTGCTTTGGGCGTTTGGGCGTTGCTCCCAGGCGTTGCATCGGCAACTCGCCGGCACCCTGCTCGCCGAAGGCGAAGGCGGCCACACTCTCCCAAGCCTCGAGCTGCCGGATTCGTTGCTCGGGCGGCTCCAGCTTGCGTGCCGCCGGTCCGCCCCGCTTCCAGCCGAGGAACTTCAGGCGCACACCGCTGACGACGCCTCGATCACCGTACACTCGGCCCGCACCACCTTGCGCGAACTGGAGGTATGCAGGGATCGGATCATTCAGGCACGCCACGAAATGCCGGATCTGCGTTACGAAGAAATCCTGCTCCTTCTGGCCGATCCCAAACGCCAGGCGCCTTATATTGAAACCGCTCTCCGCACCGGCGATCACAAACACCCTTCGCTCCCGTTTCGGCTGCTCGGGTTCGGCCAAAGTGTCCCATCTCCACTGGCCGAGAGTGTCGGTCTGCTGCTGGAAACCATTCGTGGCAGGCTGAAGCTGCAGGACATTCAGACTCTGATTGAAAATCCGCTCGTCGCCGCAAAGTTCGGGTTTCAGGAAGCTTTGGACGAAGGCCAAAACCTCGTCGGATGGCTCAAGGACGCCCAGTTCCGCTGGGGACTCAACGCAACGCACCGGTCCGAATTTCAGAACATAACCGAGCCCCGCTGGAACCTGTTTTGGGCCCTGCAACGCCTGGGCCTTGGTGCCATCGTTTCACCGGAATGTCGCGACTCGGTCCTTGTGCTGCCCGCAGACTCGGGAGAAAGCGTGGCTCTGGAACGTGCTTCGGGGCTGAGTTTGAGCCGCCTGGCAAGCCTGGCAAAATTCGCCCGCGCCCTCGAAGCCGCGCGCTCCGTCTGGACCCAGGCCGTGGCGCGTCCCATTGCCGAGTGGAACAAACGGGTGGCCGAGTTGATCGAGACCTTCATCGAAGGCACCCCGCTTAGCGTCACCCAGCATCACACAAAGCTTGTAGAGCACATCCTGCCTCAGCTCGAAAAGGCCGCTCACCCCCACAACCCCGACCTCGCCCCGGAAGCCTACGTCCGGTTGCTGGGTGAGAAGCTCGCCTCCCTGTCCGAGTCCAGTATTCGCGGAGGCGGCGGCATTTGTGTGGCCGACATGCGCCAGTATGCGGGAGTACCCGCCCGCCTGATCCTCATTGCCGGCCTCGACGACGGCTCATTCCCGCGGCGCGACGAACGTCCGTCCTGGCATCCGCTCGCGGGCAGTTATCAGCCCGGCGACCCCCAATTACGCGACAAGGATCGGCACTCGCTTCTGCTCGCAATCCTGGCGTGCCGCGAGCGTCTCGTGTTGTCCTATCTGGGCGGCTCGGACGAGGACGCCAAAGAACGCCCACCTTCTACCGCCCTGGCCGACCTGCTGCAGGCCATCGATCAAGGCAGTCTGCCCTCCACGACCGAAGGGCCTGCACCCCATAAGACACTCGTGTTCAGTCATCCACTCAACGGATTCAGCGCCGGGGCCTTTTCTCAAGACAGGCATCCGAGCGCGCGAAACCATCTTCCAGCCGATTTTGCCGCCGCACAAAAGCTCGCCGCGCGCGAAGGACTTCACCCCTTCCCCGGCCCCTGGTATGCCCCCCTGCCTCCCCTAGCCGCGGGCGCCTCAAGGAAACTTTCCATAGCTTCCCTCCAAACCCTCGTGAAGGAACCGGCCCGGATTTTTCTCAGCCACCTCGGAGTGCGGCTTCCGGAAGAACAGGAATCCCTCGACGGCGGCGACCTTCTGGTGTCCGACGGATTACACAGCTGGAATCTCAAAAGCCACATTCTAACAAGCCGTTTGGAGAATTCTGATCCCGAGTTGCTGTTCCATAATCTTCGGGCCGCAGGCCACATTCCACGAGGACAGATCGGGGTGAGTATTTGGAACAAAGCCTTGTCCGACACACCGGATCCCTCGGAATCATTCTGCCCCGAAGAACGTGTCACCCAAACATTCCGGGTGCCCCTGGCAGACGGCGCGGACGAATGGATTCTGGAAGGTCAGTTCAAGCCGGGCTGGTACCGGCACGCAGGAGCGGACACAGCCAGTTTCTTCTCGGCCTCTTCGAAGGCACTGCATCACGAACTATTCTTCTGTATTGAAGCGCTCGTGCTTGCCGCCACCTCCGCCCCGGGAGAGCTCACCAAAGTGGAGGGCGTATTCCGAAAAGAGAAAACGCCGCTGCAGCTCGTCCTGCCGCCACCCGAACAGGCCAGGGCGCTCCTGGAGACACTGCTCCCCCTGTACCGGCTCGCACATCAACTGCCGTTGCCATTCTGGAGTGTGACGACAAAAGCCATTCTCGATACGGCATTCCCAAAGTCAGACAACACCCCCGCCATCCCCTCCCTGGAAGAGATCGCGGTCGCTCTCGAGGCCGGTCTCGAGGCCTGGACCAAATCCCCCCAGGGGGACGGAGCCGCAACGGCAGATTCTCCCGCCACGCGTTATGCTTTCCGCGGTTGTCCCAACCCGTTTGGGGCGGACATACCCGTTCCGGGCATTCTCCCGTGGCTGCCCGAGCCGCAACAGCCTCTGGCGTGGCGCCTGGCCCATTTTGTTCACAACTGGAAACTCAACGCAGGGATGAAGTAACCCATGAAATCCTTTGATTCAATAACCCAACCGCTCTTGGGTATTCATTCCATTGAGGCCAGTGCCGGCACCGGAAAAACGTACTCCATCACCCTGCTCTGGCTGCGACTGATCATCGAACACTCGCTGCTGATCGAGCAGATCCTCGTCAGCACCTTTACAACGGCCGCAACAGCGGAACTCAAGGAACGGCTTTTGCTGTCCCTGCGTGCGGCACTCCGTTCAGCCCAGGCTCTTCAACAAACACAAAACCACGACTCCACTCCCATCTTCACCATCGTAAAGCGACGTGTGGATTCGGGGGCGGAAACCGTCGACAGTCTGGTGCAAAGACTGGCCCGGGCCGTCAGCTCTTTTGATCTCGCCCCAATCAGCACGCTTCACGGCTTTTGCCAGTCGCTGATCACCCGGCATGCACTCGAAATCGGTTGCGACTCGGGACTTCGAATCGTTTCGGAGTGCGACGACTTACTCCACCAGATCATCGACGATCAGCTAATGCTCATGGCCGACGAAGTTCCCCCCATCGAGCCGGAGCGCTTAAGAGAGGTAGCCAGTATCGCGGCTCGCATCGCGGGAGCGGAACTCCTTGCGACGCCCGCCTGCCTCCGGGAAGACATCGAAGCGCTGCGAGGGCAAATTCTCGCGGCCGTTCCCGGAGTCCTGGGGCGAGTCCAGGCGGCCACGCAGAGGACTAATCTTACTAAAAAGTTCGCCGCCTTTGCCTCCGACCCGGAGACCGTTCCAAAGACGCTCGCCCCGGGAGAACTCCGCGAACTTGAAAAATGCGATGCGCCGTTTATCACCCTCTGGAACTCCTTAACAACTCTTCAGGATTTACTTACAGGCATCCCCCGCAGCCAGATCGCAGCGAACGTCACCAGCCTTTTTCCGCAGAGCAAACTCTCGGCCGGCATCCGCGGCTTCGAGGACATCCTGCTCACAGTTCAAGACGCCCTCAGAAGCCAGGGACCCGACGGTTCCCTCGCCCAGGCGGCCCGCAAACGACTCAAGGCGGCCATTATTGACGAGTGTCAGGACAGCGACGGTGTCCAAATCGAGGTGTTCGAACAATTGTTCCGTCACAGGGACACTCTTTCCTTCCTCGTCATTGGGGATCCCAAACAGAGTATCTACCGGTTTCGCGGCGCCGATCTGGCCAGTTACAAAACACTCGCGTCCCGGGCCGAACCGGCGCCGGTGATGACCACAAACTATCGTTCGGACCCCGCGCTGGTCCAAACCCTCAACGCCTTGTACTCCCACCGGAGCGAATTTCCGGACGGGCTCAATCCCGGGCTTCCCACGCAATACGTGGCAGTTTCTGCAGCCGCGACCGAGGCGCGAATCTTCGATTCCAAAGATCTCCCCAGTCTTGTTTTCCAATGGACGGACGCAACAAACCGCGGGCGGGCCAAGCTTGGGATTGCCGAACAGGTCGCAGCCGAATGCGCCCGACTCCTGCGCGAAGACATTCAGATTGAAGACAGGCACAGCCGGACGAGGCGACCGATTCGAGCCGGGGACATCGCCGTTCTGGCGGCGAGTCGCAACGAGTTACAGCTGATCCGACGCCACCTCACCCAGGTCAACATTGCCTGCCAGTCTTCGGGCAAGGGCCTCGGCAGCGTCTTCGGCAGCGACGAGGCGCAGGACATTCTCGCGTGGCTAACCCTGCTCACCACCCTTCAGGGCCGGGGAGACGTGCTCCAAAGGCTGTTTGCGTTTTTAGGGACACCACTTGGAGGATTCAGCCCGTTAGCACTCCAAAACCTTCGCGAAGATGCAGGGCACCAGGCCAGCCTCTGCGCCACTTTTCAAAAGGTTGCCCTCGATGTCGTCCGCTCCGGGCCACTCCCGGTTTTACTCCAGCACCTTGGACAACAGAGCGTCATTGACGCCAACCTGGCGTATGCCGACGGCGAGCGCCGCTACACCAACTGGCAACAGATTGCCTCCCTGCTTCAGCACGAACACGGCCGGGGCCGACGCGGCGTCGACGCACTGACGCTCTGGCTGGCGCGCCAAACCGCAGCCAAACCCGAGTCGTTGAGCGACGAGGAGGACTCGGAAGAAAGCGCCCTGATGAAGCTCGAAACTGACGCTGACGCCGTGCAACTCGTCACGATCCATGGTTCCAAAGGGCTCGAATACCCCGTCGTTTTCTGTCCGTTTCTGTGGCACGTACGCAGCCTCCAAACCCGTAACCAGTCGCCGGTGGGACGGGTGCGCCTTCATAAAGGCTGGATTGTGGATGTGGGTTCACCCGACTTCGAGACACACCGCACCACGGGCCTCCGTCAGGAAGACGAAGAGGACCACCGCAAACTCTACGTCGCGCTCACCCGCGCCCGGCACCGGCTTTACATTGGCATTGCACCCATCGCCCCAGGGAAAAGAGGAAACCACCAAAACGGTGCCGCGCAGTCGGCGTTGGCCCATCTTTTGCAGCTCGAGTCACTTCCCCCCGAAGAGTGGCGAGATGCCCTTACCGGAATCGAAGGCACCACACTCCTCGACAGCGCCTCCTCCGAGCGCCCCAGCACCAGTGCCCAGACAACGGCCCTGGCACCAGCAGCCACGCTGCGTATTCCGCCCCCGATCCCGCCGTATCTGCATTCCTTTCAACGCACAGCCAGTTTTTCGGGTCTTTCCAAATCCGACCAGGAACACGTCGCCCCAACCGACCGCGACGAAGACCAGGCCGGACCGGAATCAACCGCCCCAGTTCCGTCAGATTTGCTCCAGCCTCTGGGCGACGCCGGCGCGGCCCTGGGTGATCAATTGCATCGGGTGCTCGAGGAATATCTCGGTAACCGCAAAGAACTGACGGACGCCGTTGCTGACACAAAAAATCCCGAGCTCTGGATTCCAGCAATCGACGCCATTTTGGACACCCCGCTTGCCCTGTCCGGCACCGAACCGGCCAGGCTCCGGGCGCTCCGGGACGGATGTATCACCGAAATGCAGTTCCATCTGCCCGTGGCCAGTCTGAGTCCGGAACGACTCGCCGCCACCCTGCTGCGCACCGACTCGATTGCGACCAGCGAGGATCGCCGGATGTGGGCCAAACGGCTCGCCCAATGGGGCTTTGGAGAATTCGGAGGGTTCCTCCAGGGATTCATAGATTTGATCTTTGAACATGAAGGCCGCTGGTTTGTGGCCGACTATAAAAGCAACCGGCTCAACGGTTACACAGCAGCCATTCTGGAAGCCGCCATGCTCGACAAACACTACCTGCTCCAGGGCCTCTTTTACGCCCTCGCCCTGCATCGCCACCTTCAGGTTCAACTCCCGGGGTATCACTACGAAAAACACTTCGGCGGGGTCGCCTACCTTTTCGTCCGTGGATTTCCACACCAGGGCCTCTGGTTTGAACGTCCCACAGCCAGCACCCTCGACAACCTCGGCTCCCTGTTTCAACCCCTCCCACGATGAACGTTTCCGTCACTCCGCTCTCCGAACCGGACGGTTTTTTAGATCTGGCACGTCTCACGTGGCTGGGCAATCCGCCGAGCCCAGCACCGGAATCCGTCGTTCCCGAGACCGCAGCATTACACGAACGGCTGATTGAAACGCTCTGCGTCCTGCTGCGCGCGGCAAGCAAAGGCAGCGGAGCCCTCGCCATTTCAAATCTCAACCTGAGCGCGAAGGAGCTGTCGGCCATTGAAGCGCATCCGCAATTTTTCGCAATCGAAGGCGATCTGCTGCTTCTGCCCCGTTATGCCAGCCACCTGGGTTCCATCCGCAGCTTTTTTTCAACCCGACTGGCCGCATCCTGCTTCCGGTTTTCCAACCAGGAAGTCTGCCTTGCGCTCAACCAGCTCCTGCCGGCTCAGCGAAGCGTCCACCCCGAGTCAGGCCGTGTCTTGTTCGACAACGCCCAGCAACGGCTCGCAATCGCGGCCCTGGCCGACGCCCGCGTCGGGGTGCTCACCGGGGGCCCGGGGACTGGAAAAACAACCACGGCCGCCATTCTGCTCGCACTCCAAAAGCGCTTAAACCCGACCCTTTCACCCGAATCCATTCTCGTCACGGCTCCCACGGGCAAGGCTGCGTGCCGGATTGCCGAGGCTATCGTCAAAGCCATCGCCCACATCCCCGGACTGAGCCTCAAGGAACAAACTTTCCTGCGTGAAATCCGAGCCATCACCCTGCACAAAGCTCTCGAGTGGAGTCCGATTGCACCCGAACGAGGCGGCCCGTTCCGGCGCAACTCGCTGCGTCCAATTGAGGCGAAAATTGTGCTCGTCGATGAAGCCAGCATGGTCGACCTCTCGCTGATGCATGCCCTGACCCGGGCGCTTCCCGAGGAGACGTCCCTGCTGTTACTCGGAGACAGTGACCAGCTCGAAAGTGTCGAGGTCGGAGGCATTCTCGCCGAGCTTGTCCAGCGCGCCAGTAGCGCCCCGCTTCCCCCCCAGTCCCTGATCCAAATTGCGGCCCGTCTCGGCTGCGAGAAGGAGCAGGCACAACGGGATTTCGAAGACGGCTTGCCGACACCGTCGAGTACCACTCTGGCAGCGCTTCCCGGACTGATGCTCGG
>CAMCYN010000101.1 GCA_945883955.1 Akkermansia muciniphila | reverse complement strand
CGCATCCCGAAACGGACCGTAAAACGCAGACGCAAATTTCGCGGCGTAACTCAGGATTGGCGTGTTTTCAAAACCGTGAGCGTCCAGCAGGTGACGCATGGCGCCAATCCGGCCGTCCATCATGTCCGACGGCGCCACAATGTCCGCTCCGGCCTGAGCGTGGGAGAGGGCCGTACGCGCTAGGAGTTCTACGGAGGCGTCGTTGGCGACATGCGCCCGTTCGCCGTCGAAATGGGTGATGCCACAGTGGCCGTGTGACATAAATTCACAAAGGCAAACGTCGGTGATCACCACCAGGTCGGGAGCCGCCGCTTTGATGGCTCGGACGGCACGCTGCACAATTCCGTTTGGCGCATAGGCACCCGAAGCCAGTGTGTCCTTCTGCGCTGGAATGCCAAAAAGCAGCACTGCGGTGACTCCGTCCCGATAGGCCGCACAGGCTTCGGTGACAATCTCCTGTTCCGACAACTGGAACACTCCCGGCATACTCGCGATGGCCACCCGGGAGTGGATCTTTTCACTGACAAATAGCGGAAGAATGAAATGACTCGGGGCCAGTTGCGTTTCGCGCACCATCGTCCGGAGGGCTGGCGTGGAGCGCAATCGACGGGGGCGGTGGAGAAGGGGGAGCGGAGTTGGCATCGACGGGGCGGGGTAGAGAATGGGACTAAAAGCCGGCCGGCCGGTCGGTGATCCGGGCTTTGGTCGGGCTGGATTCGGCGGCTATTTCCTCTTCGGCTACGCGGACGCCGCCTGCAATGGTGAGATTGCCATTGCGCGTGCGCCGCATGCTGGGCCGTCCCTGGCGCCCGGCTATGGCAGATTTATAAAGAGCCTGACCCATTTTACCCGTGGCCACATCGATTTGGGAGAGGGTGTAGGAGGTGTCGTTGGTGGCGTGGAAGACGTACAGGTTGTTGGCGTCATCGAATTCCGGCTGGGGTTGCATGGCGCCGAGCAACCGGCCCAGAGGATAGGTAGGGAAGCGGATGCCTTCCTCTTTACCCTCAAGCTTTGCAAAGAGGTAAATGCCGTCCTGCCGTTGCAGGGTGAGCAGGGAAAAGGTGCGGAAAGCTCCGGCGTCAGGGCGGCCATCGGGAACGCCGACGGTTTGGCTCCACAGAAGTTTTCCGCTGTCGGTGCTGGCGACCACCGGTTCACTCCAGAACTGGGAGCGAGTGGGGGCAAAATTGACGCAGGCCCGGATCCGGTACTGACCGGATTCGTTAAGATCGTACAACTCGGTGAGGTTGACGGAACGCGAGACGGTCTCGCCGGCGGGAATGGAAATGGAGGGGAAGGTCAGGTCGGGACGCCGGGAGGCGACATATCCGCCGCGTACGGCTTTGATTTGAAACAGGCACCAGGTGCCGTCCCTGGCGTTGTCTTCGAGGACAATCTCGCGGCCGGCGCGGTTGGTGATGTTCAAAGTGGCCGTCAGCGGTTCATCGACCAGATACATGGTGCGGGGAAGCTGGAGGGTGACGGAGAGCTGGGCGTGGGCACCCGCTATACAGGCCGCCCAGATCAGCAAAGTGGCAAAGAGGCGCTTGAGGGTCATGGTTTTGATTCTGGAGGGGTAAGAGAGATGGTGCGGAAGCCCAGGAACGGTTTGCGTTCGCCGAGTGGTGTGTGGACGGCGGAATCGAGTTTTTGCAGAGGGGCCTGATAATGGCCGCCTTTGACGATGGCCTTTTCACGGGAGGGTTTGGTGGCCGTCCACTCGGCCACATTCCCAGCCATGCCGACGACACCCAGGGGACTGATGTCGGGCTGGGTCTCTACGTCGGCGGGTTGGCCATTAGGAGCTTTGGCCGTGGCCTTGACGTTGGCTTTGAGGAAATCGGCTTCATCGCCCCAGGGAAACATCAGTCCGCGAGCCCCTCGTGCGGCGGCCTCCCATTGCTCTTGGGTAGGCAGATCCCGGCCGGCCCATTTGGCAAAGGCGTAGGCGTCCCACCAGGTCACTCCAGTGACGGGCAGATCCCGGCGGGTCAGTTGTTCCTTGGTGGGTGTGGGATCAAGAAGGGCCAGATCGGTGTCCTGCCAGCCGTCTGGACGGTGGGAATGTCGGGGGGGTTGGTCGGGATGATTAAAGGCGGCGGCTTTGGTGGCGTTTTTGTCTGCCCAGATCAGAAAGTGGGCGTATTGGCCGATGGAAATTTCTGTCTGGTCGATCCAGAAGGCGGGGAGAGTGACCGGAGTGCCGCGTCCGACGAGATAGCGACCGGCCGGAATGGCGATCGGTTCAGGCAAGGACGGCATCTGGACGGCGACACGAGTCCAGCCCGACCAGGCCGCAATGCCCAAGGCACTCATCATTGCGAGGGAGACGGCCAGTTTGGAAAAGCTCAGGGTGGGTGGAGCGGGAGGGGGCGGGGCAGCGGCTTCTTCGAGGATGGCTGGAGTGCCCGAGCGACCCAGGGCTTTGAGAAAATGAGTCCAGTCCGTGAGCGGATGAGGGTGCTCGGGCTGGGTGCGTTGCAGAACGCTCTGGAGTCCCGGAGGATAGGTGGCGGGAAGGAGCGACAAGAGGCTGCTGCCTAGGAGGGCGAGGTCGGTCTTGGTGGGGTCGTGGGGTGGAGGATGAGCGATGGCCGGATTCAGGATGCGGGGGATACCTCCGGCCGACAGGAGAATATCGGAAGTGGTTAAGGGATGGTGGGGGGTGCCGGCCAAATCGATATATTGGAGGGCTTCGGCGACACTTTTGGCGATGAGCAGGAGGGAGGAAAGGGGGAGAGGTTCGCCGCGATCGAGCAGCATCTGGAGGGTGGGAGCCTCGAGGCGTTCGGAGGCATAATAAATCCAGCCGTCGGCTTCGCCCGCTTCATACACCGCCAGTACGGTCGGGTGTAAAATACGGGCTTTGGCGCCGGCATCGGCCAGAAATGCGGCGCGCACGGTGGGGTTGATGGCTTCCTGGGCGTCCAGGACGGAGACCAGCGCGGACCGGTTCAAGCCGATTTGAACGGCGGCAAACTGGCGGATCCAGCCCTTGGTGCCGGCGTCGCGTAACAGGTGGAAGGTGCCGAGGGTTTTGCCTTCGGAGAGGGTGGGAGGCAGGGCGGGCAGTTGCTGGAAGATGGGTTCGAGCGCAGCGAGCAGATAGCCCCCGGCAAGGGGGCGCTGGAGAACGAGTGCACCGTTAAGGGCGTGCGTGTAAGAACTCAGGTCGTAGACGGTCAGGAAGAGTGTGCGGAGGGCGGACTGAGCCTGGAGGAGAGTTGCGTGAAGGGTAAAGCCGTCCATGCCGGGCAGGAAGGCTTCGGTGAGCAGGACATCGACGCCGCCGAGGGCCTGGGCATGCTGGATGGCCGTTTCGGCGTCGGGGGCGCAGTAAATGTCGAGGCCAGGCTGGATTCCCAGACCGGCTTGAACTTCTGGCAGTAGGGTGGAATCGGGATCGACTAGCAGAACCTTCATTGCCCACCCTCCTTGGAAATCATCCGGGGAGGTGGGTACTGGTGGCCGAGCAGTGGGGGATCGGCGCGGGTGTCGAGGAGTTTGCCGTGATAATAGACGCTGGCGACATACCCGTAGAAGCGGCGGACTTCTTTGGTCGTCCGTTTGGGGCCCTGCACATAGCCGACCTGAAGGGTTTGGGTGCGGTTGGAGGTCCAGTCCACGGGAGTTTTGGACCATTTCCAACTCACTGTGGCATTGGTTCTCTCCAGAGAGCGCGCGTTAATCTGGTCGTAAAATTGAACCTGAATAAAAATGTCGGTCGCCTCGATGCTGGTGTGCTCGGCGCGCTGCACCGGTATGTTCAAGGTAAAGGCCCGATGGATCGGTGTGCTACCGGCGGCTTGCACGGAGCCGAATTTTCCAAATCGTAAAAGTCCTGGTTTGGGGAGGGGCGCGGCAGGAGACGGAGCGGGAATCGGAGGCGGAGTGCTGGGGTTGAAATCCTTAAGAATGCTCAGTTTGGCATCCGCCGCCGCGTGATAGACCCCGGCGGCCGGTCCGAACTGGTAGACCATTTCCCACAATTTAATGGCCTGGGCGGGACTACCCATTTTTTCGTACTGGACGGCTATTTCAGCCAGGGCGTCCGGCTGTTGGGGGAGTTGGGCTTCGGCTTCAGTTAAGGCTTTGAAGGCGGCCTCAGGCTGGCGGTTGGCGGCGGAGGCTCGGGATTGTTCGAGGAGTTCCTGCCAGGGGGCGCGCAGGTGGAGGGAGTCCATGCGTGGTTGAACCAGCAGGCTTGGAGGGGTGCCGGGCGGATCGACTTGTTTGAAGCCTTCGGCCCGAAACAGATCTGTGCGGGGCGCTTCCACCGAAGCGGCGCTCCGAAGGTAGAATCCCCAGCCAGCGAGGAAGAGGTGCAGCAGCACGCTCGCTCCGAGCAAAGCCAGAGCCACGGGTACGGTCCGGCCCGCTGGCAACTGCCAGGGGGAGGAACGCGTTAGCATGGCGGGGGCTCGCAGCATGAGGTTCTCTAAAAAGTGGGCTGTCGGCTTGCGGACGGGATGCGGTGGGCCTTGGGAAAGAGGGGGGGCGGCGAAGCTTGGCTTGAGAGCTGTTACAAGCAGGGATCGTTCCGCCGATGGGAGCTCGGAGGCACTTTTTGGAGTTTTATGCCAGTTGGTTAACGGAAAAGCGAGCGACAGGTGCGGCACCTGCTTTTCCCCTCTGTGTTCCACAGGTTTTTTATGATTAGCATGTCTAAACTGGTTCGTAAGGCCAACCATCTGCTGCGCACGCTGCATCGCTTCCGGACCACCCTGCTGGTGGTCGCATCGCTTCTGGTCTTCGGGGCCACTCAGGTGCCTTGGCTTGCCAATCGTGAGTCGCTCGTAAAGCTCGAGGGGCAGTCTCTGGACACACGCTTCCGTTTACGCCGGGATATTTCAAATAATGGGCTGTTTCAGCGCTATTTCCCGGAGATGGCCGCTTATGATTTTGGCCATCCCAAGGTGGCTCTGGTGGGTATCACCCAGCGTTCGCTCGACCAGGGGTTACTGGAACCTTTCCTTAAGGACAGCAAGGCCATCGAGTTGATGGCCAGCGGGGCCTGGCCGTTTCCTCGGGCGACCTATGCGTATGTGCTGGATAGGCTCTTTGAATTGGGCGCAAAAACCGTCGCGATGGATATCCTGTTTGCCTCCAATCGGGAGGGGGATGAGGCTTTTAACGAAGCTCTCAAACGTCATGCGGGCAAGGTGGTTCTCGGTAGAACTAAGGTGTCTGAAGCGAATGAATCGGGGGGGAAACACTGGCAGATCGTGACGCCTAACTCCCTGCTCGCGGAAACGGTGGGGCCGGACGGAATAGGGTTTGTCTTTTTTGAACCCGACAAATTCGGGGGAGTCGTCCGACGTGTCGATTTACGCACTTCGCAGATGAAGGAAAGTGGTTTCCCTGAGATGTCTACCGAAGACGACTGGATCCGGTTTGCACCGCTGGCTGTCTCGAAATTCCTTGGACAACCTCCGGCCGAAGGGCACCACATCATTAACTATCAAGGGGGAGCGGGAACCTTTCATGTGTATCCCATCGAGGAGCTTTTTAGTGAACGGCTCATTCGGGGCGTGAAGGGGCCCGATGGTGACTACTTAAAGGGGGCCGATGGCGAATACATCGGCAAGCCGGATCCCTCTTACGAGGAAGGGAATGCGTTTAAGGACAAGCTCGTGTTTTTGGGGCCAATCGCGGAGACGATGCATGATGAACACAGCACGCCGCTGGGGTATATGCCCGGGGTGGAAATCCATGCTCAGTTGGCGGCCGCTCTCTTGGCCAACAAACCTATTCTCGAACTGCCCCAGCGGTATGAAAGGTGGATCGTGTTGGGGTTGGTCGTCATCGCCTTCCTGCTCCTGCTCAAAATTGAACGTGTGTTTGCTCGTCTGGCGTTGGGGGGCGCGGTGGTTGGCGGATACCTCATCCTCGCGCTCGTTCTGTTCTGGACGCAGCGCCTGGCTATTCCGATAGCCATTCCGATGTTGGCGATGTTGTTTATCAGCGGCAGCATTACCGCACTGGACTTTGCGGTCGAACAGCTCGAGCGGGCTCATGTACGCTCGGTTCTGGATAAATACGTGTCCAGTAACGTGGCCAGTCTGGTGATTGGGCAGGGCGACTCATTTGAAACTGCCTTGCGCGGAGTGACCAAGCCGGTGAGCGTGCTCTTTTCCGATATCCGTAGTTTCACGACCTGGTCCGAGTCCTGTCCGTCCGAACAGCTCGTGGCCCAGCTCAACGAATACTTTCTGCCGATGGTGGATAAGGTGCTAACCCAGGGCGGGACTTTGCAGAAGTTCATCGGGGACGCCATCATGGCGGTGTGGGGGGATACCCATTCTTTGGGGTTGGACGTGGATGCGCGCGGGGCCGTGCGTGCGGCCATTCAGATGCGCGAAGCCTTAAAGGTGGCCAACGCCGGATGGCGCGGGCGCCCGGACCGGATGGAGCTCTCGACCGGGATTGGGATCAACCACGGACGGGTGGTTGTGGGAGAGGTCGGACATCCGCAGCGTATGGAGTTTACCGTACTGGGGGATGGGGTGAATCTGGCGGCCCGTCTGGAGAGTTCCACCAAACAGTTCGGGTGCGACATTCTGGTGGGGGAAACGGCCGAAGCGCTCACAAGGGATCATTTCGTGTTCCGTCGGATCGATCGGGTGGTGTTTAAGGGGAAAACTGAGCCGATTGATGTTTTTACGCCGATGGGTGAAGCCGGGATTCTTGTTCCCGACTGGCTCGGCCGGTATCACGGAGCGATTGACCTTTATCGCAATCAGGAGTTCCAGGAAGCCAAGACGAAGTTTGGTGAGGTGCTGGAGGAGCTAGGTGGCCAAGACTTTATGAGTAAGTGGTACCAGAAGCGCTGTGATCATTTCATGGCCGAGCCGCCCGCACCAGACTGGAACGGGTCGTGGGTTCTCTCAGAAAAATAGCCGTCCGATGTTAACAAACCGATCTAAAGGCTTCCAGCCAACGGCAATACCTGTTGGAAATGCAGTTAATCACGCTCAAGCCAGCATTGTGCCTTCACCTATCGTCACCTCCATGCAAACACCCTTATTTCCCTTAAAGACGCGCTCTCGTGGGGCATACTCCCAATCGAACGGGGTCAAGCTGGCCTTCGGTGCTGCTATCCTGCTGTTGCCGCCCTCGGTGTTTTCTCAGTCCTCTCCGAATACCCAGGCCGCTATCCAGCAGATGGAATCGCTCAAAGGTCGCGAGAAAGCGCAGTCTTCCCAGACCCGGGCCAAAGCTGAGGGGGAAACGGTGCCGGAACTTTATGCCGGGGAGTCTTCCGACATGGGCGCGCAGATGCTCCTGCGTGAGAAGCCGGTGATCCGTTATTTCGAGGCGAATGCCGATACTTCCTTTACCTACACCTCCAACGCTAATCTCGATACCCGTAATCCCAGTGACACCGGGATCTCGGTCACGACGCTTTCGCTGGCTTTTGCTCCCGAGCCTTGGGAGGTGGCCGATGGAAAGCTGAGCCTTCGCTCGGGTTACCGGCACATCTTCTGGATCTACGACGTCAAACGCCAGGTCGATACCAACAACCTGAATGCGGGAAACTTCCAGCTCAGTTCCTTCTTCGTTTCGAGCCGCTACGTTTTCCGCGAGCACTGGGCGGCATCTTTCGGGGTGGATCACAACCGGATCATGCTCGGCAAGTCCAACTGGCGGATGGGACGTCTGTTTGAATCGGGAAACTGGAACGAGGTGTATACCGAGTTCAACCCCAACTGGTCTCTCGACCGGATGTTTTCCCTGACCACCAAGATCACGGGGTCCTTGAGTTATTCGGGCGGGTATCACTTTACCTATACCGATCCGAACACCGCCCCGTCGCCTACCCGGATCGGAAACGATCATCTGAATAACGCGCTGATGTTGAGTTTGATGTATGCGCCAGTTGAGCAGTGGCTCGTTCAGCCTTACATTCGCGGGGCCCACGCCGCCTTCACCCGCTCTGGGGCTGTGAAGGGAAACGAACACCGGCGGGACTTAACCCGCTCACTTGGTGTGAATGTCGTCTGGTCGCCCACCGAACGCACCTCCCTCCGCGCCTCTATCAGTGGTGAGTTCCGTAATTCCAATGACCCTGTCATCACCGATTACAGCAAATTTGAGGCGGCGAGCGGGATCAGTTTTACCTTTCGATTCTAAAGAACCCACAAGCCTTCCCTGTTGAGGTGAACCTCTCGGGGGCGGCTCTCTCTTTTTCCTTATGGCTCCGTCTTTTTCCGTTCCGGCCCGCTTTTTGGCGGGGGCGCTTCTTCTTCAGGCTCTCGCATCTGGCGCGTTTTCTGATGAGTGGCCGCATTATCGAGGGCCTTTGCAGAACGGAATTTCGACCGAAGCCGGATGGGGCGTTCCTAAAAATGCGGCACCTGTCCTATGGAAGGCTTCGGTGGGGATTGGCACCTCGTCGGTGACGGTGGCCGGTGGCCGTCTTTTCACCATGGGCCACGAGGGTGAGAAGGATGTCGTGCGTTGTCTGGACGTCGGAGATGGTCACGAATTGTGGCGCTATGAGCACAAGATGTCGTTGGATCCGAATTTGTTCGAGGGAGGAACTCGTTCGACTCCAACAGTCTCAGGAAGCAGCGTGTATACGTTGAGCCACGAGGGGCATTTGATTTGTTTTTCAACCCAGACCGGTCGGGTTCTCTGGCATCGCCATCTCATCAACGATTATGCGGGTAGAAAACCCGAGTGGGGTTACTCCGGGGCGCCGCTGGTTTACGGCGAAATGCTGATTGTAGATTCGGGTGGGGACGGGGCGTCAACGGTTGCCTTAAACCGTCAGACCGGGGAACTCCTCTGGAAATCAGGCTCGGACAAACCCGGATACGCTTCGCCGATTGTGGTTTCCCTGGAAGCTCAGCCGGTGCTGCTGCTGTTTAAAGCGGAGGATCTTGTGGCTAACGACCCGAAATCCGGCCGGGAACTCTGGCGTTTTCCCTGGAAAACCGGCTACGACATCAACGCCGCCACGCCGCTTCTCGTAGGCGCCGAGCGACTGCTGATTTCCTCGGGGTATAATACCGGGGCCGCCGTGTTAGAGGTGAAGGGAGGGCAGCCGAAGGAGCTGTGGCGGAACAAATTGTTGCGGGCGCATATCAATTCTCCCGTGTTTGTGAATGGAGCAGTTTTTGGCATCGACGGAAACACCGGTGGGGGGAATCTGGTTTGCCTCGATCCGCTCACCGGCGCCAGGCGCTGGGAGGAAAAGAGCGTGAAGGGTGGCGGGCTGATCGCCGCTAACGGCCGACTGATTATTGTCTCGGAAAAGGGCGATCTGGTGATTGCCGAGGCCAGTGGCGAGGGTTTCCGTCAATTGAGCCGTCAGCCTGCATTGACCCGCCGTACGTGGGCTCAACCGGTGCTCTCGGACGGCCGGTTGTTTTTACGCGACAACCTCGGAAGTCTCGTGTGCCTCGACTTGCGTGGGGGCCGGTAAAGTCGGCTGAGGCGGAAAAGGCCCGCTATCCAGCCTAACCTAACCGGAAGCGGATTTCGCGGATCGTATTGCGCCCGAACCGGGCCTGAAGCTTCTGTAACAGGGTCCGTTTCCAAACCCGTTCGAGTTCAAAATGAACGGTGGGCTGAAGCACGTGGATGATGAGCAGACCGTCGCTGAGCCGGGCCGGAGCGGCATGTTTTGCGAGAAAATCTCCGACGACCTCTTTCCATGCGGCTGAAATCTCTTCCTCTTTAACCCTTTGCTTGAGCCCTAACTGGGCCAGCAGCTTTTGCAGCGGCTCAGAAATAGGACGCGCCGTGTCTTTGATCGTGGGTTCGTCGAACATGCCGCGCCATTCGGCGATGACTCGAGCTTTTAGTTTCGGCGTCATGTCGTCTTAAATTCCCACAGCCTCTTTTGAGTGCAAAGAAAAACCCTCCCCCAGTTGCCCGAGGGAGGGTTTAGAAAGGGGTTTAGTTACGGCGAAACTATTCTCCGTCGTTCCCGATAGCTTCTACGGGGCAGCCTTCCATGGCTTCTTTGCAAAGTGCTTCTTCTTCAGGCGATTCTGCCTGTTTGTAAAGATACGAATGGCCGCCGTCGTCGTCGCGTTTAAAGTTAGCCGGGGCTGTTTCACGACAGAGATCGCAGTCGATACATTGATCGTCTACGTAGAAAGCCCCTGAGACATTTTGCGGATAGCGGTTTGCTGCGTCGGCCATGGAAATAAAGGTTAAAATTGACCCAGAAAGCTAAGCGCTGGGTTCCCCCTTGCAATCTTTTTTGAAGGACAGAGACGGGGGCTGGCTCAAATTTCGGGGCTGCGAGGGCCCGAGCGATCGAAGCTGCATTTATAAACGCAAAAAGCCCGGCACTTGCCGGGCTTTTTTTTAAGCTAACTAATCCAATTACTTGGCGGCAACCAAAGTCGCCTTGTTGTGTTCGGCGTCCACCTTGATTCCTTTTCCGACCAGACCGGCGACGAGGTCCGCACCTTTGGTCGTAGGGGTCAGTGTGATCGAAACTACTTTGGAATCTGCCCCTTGGACGCTCAAGGTCTTCGACTCATTATCGAAGGCTTTGAGAGTGCCTTCCGTGGTTACCACTTTTCCGCAACCGGCGTGTGCTGCCGTGGCGCTCATCACAAGAATTGCTGCGAGGGAGAGGAACTTTTTCATGGGTCAGGGTGTTTGGGTTTTGGGAAATCGCGGAGAAAACCTCCGCCTACTTTCAGTTCTATTCAGAAGTGGATTGAATCAAGAAGAATTTGCCTCCTAGTTCGATCCTGTGACCCTCCCCTCTCTATTTCGCCATTTCCTTGCTGCTTGTCTGCTCTGTTTGTCCGTTGGCAGCACCGACGCTCATCCCATTCCCGACATCCCCGTCCGCGGTTCTTTTGCCTCCGGCGGCAAGGCGACGTTGTTCGTGGACGTTAATCCGCGATGTTTTGACGCCGATCCCACCACTGCAACTTCTCTGACCCGGATTCAGTTCTCTAGCCTGACCGGTGCGCGGAAGGCCGAGTTGCTCAAAATGGCGACCGAGCTTGTGCGGCGGGATGTGGAGTTTTTTCTGGAGCCGATCGGACAGATCCAGCCCAACTTCCAATTTGAATTTACTGGCGAGGGCCACCGACCGCTGGAGACTGATGACGCTGTTGTTCTCATTGCCGGTACCTGGGCGACGACATTACCGGCGGGTGTGACCGGCTGGAACATTCGCTCGGGTGCGGCCAACAAATTGTCGGTGGTTTTTGAAAATGAAATCAACGGTGTGCCCCATCCTCGGGTGGCTGTGCTCTTTCCTTCCGAGCGAAGCTATACGTTGGATCTGACGCAGCTGACCGGCGCAATTCCCACAGAGGCAACTCGGGGCAGTGTGCCTGCCGAAGGGGGTTCAGGCCACCTGCTTAGTACGATATGGAGCTTCGCAAAACAGGGGTTTAGCCACGTGGTGCCTGATGGGCTCGACCACATGCTGTTTGTGCTGGGGTTGTTTTTCCTGGGGCGCAACTGGCGCCCGATGCTTCTACAGGTGAGCGCTTTTACCCTCGCTCACTCTGCAACCTTAGCCCTTGTGACTTTTGGGTATATCAGTGCGCCGTCTCGGATTATCGAGCCGTTGATTGCTGCGACTATTGCGTTTGTTGCTTTTGAAAACCTGTGGAAGGCCCGTTATACCCACCAGCGTCTGTTGCTGGTCTTTGCCTTTGGCCTTGTCCATGGAATGGGGTTTGCCAGCGCGCTTGCCGATCTGTCCATTCCCAAAGGATCCCTGCTTGCGGCTCTCGGGGGCTTTAATCTCGGGGTGGAAGGCGGACAGATCGCCGTTATCAGCTGCGCGTTTCTGCTCACCGGTGGGATTCTGGACGCGCAAAAATTCCGCCGTTGGGTGGCCGTACCCGG
>CAMCYN010000100.1 GCA_945883955.1 Akkermansia muciniphila | reverse complement strand
GGAAGTGGACGGGCCCTGGGCTGAGAAATGGCGGGCTCAAATCGTGAAGGCTTCTGTACCCACGGAAGAAGAGCTCGGCCTGCCCACGACCCAACTGGAGACTCGGGCCATCGACCGACTGAACACGGTGGAAAAGGAGCAGCCGCTTCCCGACAATGATGCGCAAACATTGCGGGCTACACTCCTGTCCGAAGGGTCGCCGTTGGTCTTCACCGGCAAAGATTTTCTTTCCAACAAGCTGTACCTGAACCGGGATGTTGCCGAGGGACTCCGGCGCAGCGTTAGTAAGGCCCACACGGAGCTGGCCAGTCACGCCGGAGCGCCACTGCGACTCATGGCACTGCAGGAGTCTGCGCCGGTGACGTCGAAGGTGTATATCCGAGGGAATCCACGGACACCCGGAGCCGAGGCGCCTCGTGCCTGGTTTGCGGCGTTGCGCACGCCGGAGACGCCGGTTTTTCCGAAAGACCAAAGCGGTCGCCTACAGTTGGCGCAGCAGATTGCGAGTCGGGACAACCCGCTGACGGCCCGCGTGTTTGTGAACCGGGTGTGGGGTTGGCACTTTGGGGAAGGGGTGGTGAAAACGGCTAGCGACTTTGGGCTTCGGGGAGAGCGGCCAGTGAACCAGGAGTTGCTGGATTCGCTCGCCGTGTGGTTCATGGACAACGGCTGGAGTCTCAAAAAACTACACCGCCTCCTGATCAGCAGCAAAGCGTGGCAGCAACAGCAGCGCACGCAGCCCCTCGACTTCGAAGCTTTTCGCGACTCGACTCTCGCCGTTTCTGGGGGTCTGGATCCGCGGATGGGCGGCAAACCGGACGATCTGAGCACAGTCTCGTCCCCTCGCCGGACGGTGTACGCCCTGGTGGATCGAAAATCGCTCCCGAACCTGTTCCGGAACTTTGATTTTCCCGACCCGAATGCCACGGCGCCGCAGCGTTCCAGAACCGCGCTGACGCCGCAGGCGCTCTTCTTACTCAATAGCTCCTTTGTCGTCGACCGGGCGCGGAGCCTGGCAAAATTGGCGCATCCTTCAGGCGAGCCCGTTCCGGATGCGACGGCGGTGCGCGCCTTGTACCGCCTTGTTTTCCAGCGCAATCCGAGCGACGTCGAGACTCAGCGGGCCCTCAATTATGTAGCCGCATATCCCAAAAACGACGTGGTCATGCCCGAGGTAAACGATTGGTCCTACGGGAGCGGCAAGTTTGACACAGAAAAACAGCGGGTAACCGGGTTTGTTCCACTCAAGTTTGCCGGGAATAAGGTGGCTGGAAATGGCGGTATGGAGCTCAGCCGCGATGGCGGACAACCAGCCAAAGAGGGTGCGATTATCCGGCGCTGGATCGCACCGAAGGACGGCATGGTCGATATTTACGCGGAACTAGCGCATTTGAGCAAAGAAGGCGACGGGGTGACTTCACGAATTGTGAGCAGCCGCAACGGGCTTTTGGGAGAGTGGACGGCGGAGCATCGGGCTGTGCAGACCACACTCAACGACGTCGAGGTGAAGGCGGGCGACACGCTGGATTTTCTCACCGAATGTCGGGGTGATCCCAAGGGCGATACATTTCGGTGGGCGCCTACGATTACGATGCCGAAGGTGGAGATGCCCGGGATGGCCGGGATGGCGATGCGCTGGGACGCGAAAGGAAACTTCATGGACCCGAGCAAGCTTCCAGCCCCATTGAATTCGTGGGAGGAGTTTGCGCATGTGCTGCTTCTTTCCAACGAGTTCGCGGTCGTGGATTAAGAATCCCAAGCCGGGCGCGATGCCCTCGGATTGGAGTGAGGTTGGAGTGGGGTTGGATTCGCTCCGGCGAGCGTATAACGCGTGAAGCCGCCCCCCGGCGGGCGCAGGCGGAGTGTAATGAGCGAAACTGGACTCGAGCGCTCTTTTAAAGAACGAGCCCGCCGTCGTATTTTCAGCTGCTCAATAAAATTAAAATTTGGACACAGTCAGGTATTTTACTTCGCCATTCTCTTGACATGATCCATTATTTCACATGATCGTACTGAGCGTGCGTGAACCAGCAGAACTCCTCCGGCAACATGGGCTCTCAATCACCGCGCAACGCATCGCCGTGCTGCGAGCGGTGGCGAATCGGCCCCACTCCACGGCCGACGTCCTCACAGAGGACGTTCGCGCAGAGATTGGAGTCGTTTCCCGACAATCGGTTTACAGCGCCCTCGGGATACTGGCCGACAAAGGCGTAATCCGGCGAATTCAGCCCGCCGGGTCCCCTGCCCTGTACGAAGACCGGGCGGGCGACAACCATCACCACTTAATCTGCCGGACCTGCGGTAAAACCGTCGATGTAGACTGCGCCGTTGGGCAGAGGCCGTGCCTGACCGCCTCCGACGACGCGGGCTTCCAGATTGATGAGGCCGAGGTGATCTATTGGGGCACTTGTCCCAAATGCCTCGAGGCAAGGACAGACGGCTGAAAGGCCACCAAACCAATCTTCCCGATGAGAACAACCAACCCCCAACAACCCCCTATGAAAAAAACCCTGTCCTCAAACTCAACCGTGTTCCCGCATAAACAGGGCTCCGCCGCGCGATTACTGGGAGCCGGTTCCGTCCGGCTTGCAGCTGCCTGCGCACTGAGCCTCTGGCTGGGGGCCCACGGCACGCCCGCCCAGGCTCAAACGCCCAAGTCCAAACCGGCCACCGACGACGGCGCCGCCAAGTGCCCCGTCATCGGTGGCACCCAAAAACCGCCCACCGACCGGCATACCGCCGCCGGGGCGATGTCCAACGGCGACTGGTGGCCCAACCAGCTCAACCTGCGGATCCTTCATCAGAACTCCCCGAAGAGCAACCCACTGGGAGAGAAGTTCAATTACGCAGAGGAGTTCAGGAAGCTGGATATCAACGCTTTGAAAAAAGACATCGAAGCGCTCATGACCACCTCGCAGGACTGGTGGCCTGCAGACTACGGCCACTACGGCCCGCTCTTTATTCGGATGGCCTGGCACAGCGCGGGGACCTACCGCGTCGCCGACGGCCGCGGGGGAGCCGCGGATGGCACCCTACGTTTTGCCCCACTCAACAGCTGGCCCGACAATGCGAACCTCGACAAGGCGCGCCGACTCCTCTGGCCGATCAAACAGAAGTACGGTCAGAAAATCTCCTGGGCGGACCTGATGGTTTTCGCCGGAAACTGCGCGCTTGAGTCGATGGGCTTTAAGACATTCGGATTTGCCGGGGGTCGGGAGGATGTTTGGGAGCCGCAGGAGGACGTATATTGGGGCCCGGAGAGCGAGTGGCTGGGCGATAAACGCTATTCAGGCGACAGGAAACTTCAGAACCCGCTGGGCGCCGTACAGATGGGACTGATCTATGTGAACCCCGAGGGGCCCAACGGCAAACCCGACCCGATCGCGGCAGCCAGAGACATCCGGGAGACATTCGGGCGGATGGCCATGAACGATGAGGAAACCGTGGCACTCATTGCCGGCGGTCACACGTTCGGGAAAGCGCATGGCGCCGCGACCCCCAAAGGCAACGTCGGGCCCGAGCCGGAAGGAGCGAGCATCGAAGAGCAAGGCCTAGGCTGGAAGAACAAGTTCGGCAAAGGCAATGCAGGCGACACCATCACAAGCGGCCTCGAAGGGGCATGGACTTCCTCCCCTGCGCGCTGGTCTAACGGCTATTTCACCAACCTCTTTGCCTTCGATTGGGAACTTACGAAGAGCCCGGCGGGCGCCCAGCAATGGGTGCCCAAGGGAGGCGCGGCCAAGGGAACAGTCCCCGACGCGCATGACCCCGCAAAGCGGCACACACCGATCATGTTCACGACCGACTTGGCGCTGAAGATGGACCCGGCTTACGCGAAGATTTCCAAACTTTTCCATGACCATCCCGAGGAGTTCGAGAAAGCGTTCGCAAAGGCCTGGTACAAACTCACCCACCGCGATCTGGGCCCGGTCTCCCGCGCATTGGGGCCTCTGGTGCCTGAAGCGCAGCTGTGGCAGGACCCTGTTCCCAAGGTGGATCATCCGTTGATCGCCGATACGGATATCAGCGCGCTCAAGAGCAAAATCCTCGACTCAGGTCTGTCCGTCTCGCAGCTGGTCTCCACCGCCTGGGCGTCGGCCGCAAATTTCCGCGGAACCGACAACCGCGGTGGTGCCAACGGCGGCCGGGTCCGGCTCGCTCCGCAGAAAGACTGGGAAGTGAACCAGCCCGAGCAACTCGCCAAGGTCCTGCAAACCTTTGAAAAAATCCAAAAGGAGTTCAACGGCGCACAGACCGGGGGAAAGAAGGTGTCCATAGCGGATTTGGTCGTTCTGGGCGGGTGCGCTGCGGTTGAGCAAGCCGCCAGGAAGGCCGGGCAAGATGTGAAAGTGCCGTTCTTCCCGGGCCGCACCGACGCGTCACAGGAGATGACTGATGTGGCGTCTTTTGCCGTGCTCGAACCGACCACGGACGGCTTCCGCAATTACTTCGGGCACGAACACGACCGGCCGGCAGAGGAGTTGCTCGTAGATCGAGCCCACCTGCTGACGCTCACGGCTCCGGAAATGACCGTGCTCGTGGGAGGCTTGCGGGTACTCAACACGAACGTGGGTGTTCCCCAACTGGGCGTCTTCACCAAACGGTCCGAGACGTTAAGCAATGACTTCTTTGTCAACTTGCTCGACATCGGCACCGAATGGCAGAAATCGCCCAAGTGCGAACACTTCTTTGAGGGCAAAGACCGCAAGACAGGCGAGATCAAGTGGACCGCATCGCGGGTCGATCTGGTGTTCGGCTCCAACTCTCAGCTCCGTGCCATCGCCGAGGCTTACGGGACCGAGGACGGTCAGAAAAAGTTCGTCCACGACTTCGTGGCCGCCTGGAACAAGGTGATGAATCTGGACCGGTTCGATCTCGCCCGCTGATCCGATAGAAACCGCTCGTTAAAGCACTCAGGGACCTGTTCGAAGCGACTTCGGGCAGGTCCCTTCTTTATTTGCACATATTGAGGTCGAACTGCCAGTTGCCCGACAGTCCCCTCGCAGATCCCGGCATGAGGAACTCCAGCGCCGGGCTCCTCTGAAAAACGGATCGGATACTTCCATTATGGAAACAGTACGAATGCATTCGGTAAGATGCAGTGGGCTGTACCGAATCGCTTCAGGCAATGGCTGTGGAAGAAACACGGCAAGAGCCGAGCGAAGTGCGGTACGCAGACGAACGCCTTCACGAACATCACGGGTTGATCCACTTGCCCCTGAACGCGCCATCGAAAAGCTGATGTAGCAAACCAGAGAACAGCCTGCGAGAGCCGGATGCGGAAAATCCGCCCGTCCGGATCGATGAAGGGGAGATGAGGACCCGGTCTGGTTATCGCAGCAAACCATCCTCGTCTCCCCACTCTATTGAAGCCAACCAAGCGTCGCATGAGATTCCGTCCAGATAGATCTACCGCACTTCAGTATCCTGCCATTCCGTTATAGAGAGACCACACACTCCCCGATGCCCCGTGTGATCCACCTCCAAATCCACAACGACAACGGCACCCCGACTCTCCTCGACTTGGAGCCGGGAACCTATGTCATTGGTCGTGAACCGACATGCGACATACCCCTTACTTCCCTGGGAGTCTCGAGAAAACGTGCCCGTATCGTTCTTTCGGAAGAAGCCATCGAGATTGAAGACTTGGGAAGTCGCTCGGGAACCTGGGGCGGAGACTTAGCGCTCAAAAGCCCAGTCACCCTGCCGCTGCCGGCGAGTATCAGCATTGGAAACATCCAGATCGACCTACGCTCAAAATTGTCAAATAAAGCGCAGCCTCAGGAGCTAACCAACTAAAGGACTGATAATTACAACCCGTCGATCTGCCTATCCATGCGCGCCTCGGTGAAGGGTATGCCGATCATCGCCAACGCTTCGGGACAGGACGCAAAACGGCTTGAAATGCTTTACGAACTGCCGCTCCAACTCGCCGAAGAACAAGATCTGGACGCACTCTTTTCTCTCATTTTGATCCGGATGCAGGAACTCATTCCTGGAGCCGTTCGCGGAGCCCTCCTAATTCTGGAACACGACACCGGAAAGCTGGCTCTTCGTGCATCCATCCCAGACGACGTCCCTTTATTCATCCCCCGGTGCCGACTCATCGGCCAAGGGGTTCAGACGTTTCCAGAATTAAAGGTGCCCTCTCCTTTCGAAGCGCCGGCGCACCGTCGACCTGACGGCTCACCCAGTCCTATCTAGCGTGGGCGTCGATCCCGAGTTTGATCGCCTCGTAGAGGGAACTGGATTGAGAGGCAGCATCCCCGCAGAAGGCGGAAGCGCTTTTCCTAAAAGTTACCATTGCCTCCTGTCCGCTTCCGCTGCGACTTCTCCGTGCCATCGCCTTCAAAACATCTTCTTCCTCAGGCTGCGCGATGCCTGTGAAATCGTCTATTTTCGTACGATCGTCGAAACGGATGCCACATCGATTTCAAAGGCGCTATCGACCGGATAATTCCCTTCCCGGTAACCCTGCCCGAGATAGATCCATGTCCCCTTAGGTTCATGCTTGGATTGCTTGGACGAGGCACCATTCAGAGAGGCGGAGGTTGTCTCCCCTCCAGTCTCGATTGAAACAGTATTCCACCCCGAAATGAGTGGACCACACGTCTCGCGTGTAGTCTCTCCGCACAAATAGAGCGTCCCGTTTTCATGGATCAGTCGGACGGGAACACGGCTATCACCAATCGTTCCGACAACGTAGCGAGCTCCGGTCATGTGTTTGAAGCGGAAGCGAAGGCTGACTCTGTCTCCGCGGCTGCGAGACTGATGATCGAGATCGAGTCCGGCCGCAATCTCACCATAGAAGCGCAGCACACGCCGATTTTCGCTGACAGCCGATTCGACCAGACCGGCTTTGATATCCGGAGGGAAATCGAAATGCTGGGCGACACGTTCAGGTTGGGCGGGGTCGAACTCAAGAACCGGCTTCGCCATGGGTGCCGTCGGTCCCTCGATCTCTGGTAAATTCAATTCCCGTGCGAAGGAGTTGTAGAATGAACGGTGCTCATCGCTGTTCATTGGAGACGCAACGAGAGCAAGATACCTGATTTCACCGAGCAACCCGGGGGTTCCGTTCGCCGGGCCGCAGAGGGTGGCGCACTTGCCACTCGCTACCGATGCCCCAAGGGAAGGGATTTGCTTTTGGCCAACTTGCTTGCCCTCAGCAAAAAAACGCACCTCATGATTTTTGATATCAACAGTAATGCCAAGGAGGGTCCACTTGGCATAACGCTCATACTCATGGGTTGGTTGGACGCGCCTCTGCCCGGGTGCTTGGAAGCTCGCCCTACCGTTGATGATGGCCCAGTTGAAACCATGGCTTTTGCTGGCATCGAAGGTGTCCAGGAGGTTTCCATGGATATCGGAGCGTACCCATGCAACGGCGCTGAATCCCCCTTCGCTCAATTGGGGGACCGCCTTGCTCACGACGGACTGATTCTGGAAGAAGCGCATTGAGTGCCCTGTGGCTTTGGGACACTGGGAGTCGGGTGTGGCTCGGGACCTGGGAAAGATGTAATAACGGTCCGGGTCAGGAAGCGGATCGATGTGAGCGACCTTGATGCCACTGAGCCCGACGCCGCGGGTATAGGAAATGAGCAGTCTGTTCCCCTCACGCCACATCTGCGGGTAATGGGTCACGACCTCATCGCCGGTGAACGTGTTGCCAGCCTCGAATTCAAAACCCCCGCCTCGATTAAAATAGAGGCTGAGCGGCTGGCGATCCCGCGCGTTTCCAGGACCGAGGACTTGCCTGTCATCGGCATGAAGCGCGAGAAAGCGACTGTTCTCGCCTGGAAGTTGCCGATGATCGAAATCCATCCGCGATGCATGGGGCCTTTGGGAGACTGATTCGATTGGAACGGTTTCCAGGGGGGACCATGTCTTGCCTCCATCCTGGCTTGTCGCCGTAACAATGGCCTCTGTCAGGATTTGCACCGCTGTGGGGTCGGGCTCCAAGGTATTACGGGCAATCATCCGGACCTCCCCGCCAGGCTGTTCGACCACAGTGGGCTCCCATTGCGCCTTTTCACGATCGGGCAGCATCGTGCCGGGAGAGACATTCCATGTTTCCCCCAGATCATCGGAATAGAGCACGCTGTTGCGCACTTGTGTCCTGGTCATCAGACAGATGGGAACCAATACCCGCCCCGTGGTCAGGCGAGTCGGATTGCCTTGGACGAAGATCCTGAACGGAGTCTGATCAAAAGTGGCATCCGGCGAGCCTCCCCACAGCAGTCGGCGATTCGACCATTTGCCATCAGGATCATGCAGCACTGAGAAGTAACATCCATAGCCCTCGTCTGGTTTCCCCTTTTTCATGGAGTGCTGGCTCCAGAAGCACCACAAGGCTCCGTCAACGACGATGAGCCCGGGCTGCCACTGCACATGGTCGCAGGGGATGGGATTTTGGCTGCGGAGTTCGCTTGCAAAAGCAATCTCGGGGGCAGCCCATGTTTTGCCGTCGGGACTGGTGCTCATGTGGATGAGTTGGCCAGGTTTTGCCTCGTCCGGACGGAGGTTCGCGTTCCACAAGGCGACCCAGCGGTTCTTGAAGAAGACGATGCTGCTGCAGTGGTTGTATCCGAGCGCCTGGGTCGATGGATCGCAAATGAAATACCGCTCGATGGCAGGCTCATACACTTCGTAGGAACGCCACGCGCCCTCGCCCGCAGCCGCTTCGGCACCAGACAATGCACCCAACGGCGCTCCGGAAGCGCGCAGTGATGCAAGCGCCGTGGCGGAGAAGGCCACGATGCTAGAAGACCAGATGAATTCCCGGCGGTTCATGGGAGAGGGGGTTGAACTCATGGATTGTTTGGGGGAATTGAGGATGAAACCACTGCTTGAGCTGACTATTCGCGATGGAGTGTTTGGGACTGTTGGAGCCATGCGGCCCGACTTCAAGGCCTCTTCGGGAGACCCGCGTAGAATCCCTTAAGCGGGATCTCGAGCGGGGAAACATTACCGGTTCTTGGTCCTTGCCCAGGCATTCCTATGCGTTCACCTCCACCAGTAACTTCTCGATATGAGCGCGCGACTTTTTGAGCGTGGAGGTGATCTCAGCGGCAGTTGGCAGGATGGGGACGCCGCGCGGCGTTGGGTGCATGAAGATCTCCGCCCAGCCGTGGAATCCTACCTCGCGCAGGGCGCGCAGGATGGGCCGGTAGTCGAGCGTTCCGAGTCCGGGGAGTTGCTGGAGTTCAATTTCTTTGGCGACCTTCTTTTTGCCGCCGATTCCGTATTCCTGAAAGTAGAGGAAGGGCAGATTAGCCGAGCCTAGGTCGCGGATGAGTTTCGGCATCTCGTCCACATGCTCATGCAGATGATGCGGGGCGAAGGCCATGCCTAGGGCGGGATGTTTATTCAGCTCTGCCCAGCAACGAATCGAATCAGGCGTATGTAGCAGCGTGTCCACGTGGTTCTCAATGGCGATGGTGATTCCGTGCTGTGCGGCGGCATCGGCGTGCGGTTTCATCTCCTCGAGGAAGGCGGTCATACCGGCACGCGCCTCCGCACCCGCGACGTTCTTCGGTCCACTAGCGCCCGTCACAATGAGAGTGCCGCCAAGTTGCTTGAGCACGGGTAGCTCTTTCCCGAGGGCTAATGGACCGAGCGGATATTGCGTGAAGCAAACAGGGCTTGTGGAGTGCTTCTTGAGCAATTCGGAAAAGGCCTCAATTCCCATCGCCTCTGCCTGCTCGCGCTGGGTGCCGTGGGGCCTGCACCATACATCCAGTCCTGCGCAATCCGTTGCGCCGATTTCAGGCAGTATAGTGTCCAGCCCCATGTCGCCGTAGAGCGCAGAGGCGAGCAGATACTTGAGCTTCAATGGAGGTGTGGCGGCTCGCAAAGGCAGAGCGCTGGCCAGGCTGGTTGCGGCTAGAGCTTGAAGGAAATGACGACGGGTTTGCATAGGGTGTTTTTGGGGAACTTTTCAGTGAAGAAGCCGCCATCTACATACGTATGGAAGGAGGCTGCATTGCCTCGCCGAGGGAACGTTCATCGCTTCAAAAACAGGCGCAATAGCCCTCACGAAGTCCACTTTCCGATCTGCGGCCGTTGGAACCGAAGCGACCTGTGCCGTATTACCAAGGGCAAGAAACAGGCCCAAAGCCAGGGGAGACAGGAACTTCATGCCTCCATCCTGTCGAAGTTTGGAGGCACCCGCCACTCACGCAAACGCGTGGTTTTACACCAACATTTCCTTCAACGCATTGGCCACTGCTTCAGACCGAGCATTCACCCCGATCCTGACTTACCGTTCTCCTGAAAGGTCATTTACGGGATGCGTCAGGCAGCCACCGAGAGCCGCGTCCAACGCTCCAATACCCACGCGACGGGCAACAGCGCCAACACTCCGCCGAAGCCGGCCCACATGAACCAAACACCCGCAGCCTTCACCACAGGCAGCGTTCTAACGCCTCCCCCAAACACGCCCAGTACGACGCCCTCCGCCGCCGCCGCCAGGAGCCCAATGCCCACAAGCGTCAACCAGCGGCGCTTCCGAAGAAAGGGGGCTACCGTTCCCATCAGGGCTCCGATCGGAAGATTCGCAAGAAAGCCTCCCGCGGCCGTCTCCAGGCAACGGCTGATTTTCGCATTCGTAAGGTGGTCCCAGGATGGTCCAAAGAGGACCCAGCCCAACAGCGCCAACAACGGAATTGCCAACGTGAGATTGAGGCAGAGGATGCCTTGGATGCTGCCCGCGAGCCGCGGAGACCTCGTGCGGAATAATGCAATCAGGTAGAGGAATCTTCTCATAAAATAGGAAGGCTAAGCCCCAACGAACGTTAATTTTTGCGTACGTCTGAGAAGAAGGGGTTGAATCACCACTACGCCATGAGACTTCCGCAACCACTGGGTAGGAACTGGACGGTAATTACGCCAAGACTGGCTTGATGACGTGGCCGTGAACGTTTGTAAGCCGTCTTTCGAGCCCGTTGTGGTAGACGGAAAGGCGTTCGTGATCTAGCCCCAGCAAGTGGAGAATCGTTGCGTTGAAATCGTAAACCGAAACAGGGTCCACCGCCGCCTTGAATCCGAACTGATCGCTCTCACCGTAACTGAATCCTTTCTTCACACCTGCCCCCCCGAGGAAACACGTAAACGCGTCGGGGTTATGGTCGCGTCCCGTTCCGTTTCCTTGCAGAAATGGCATCCGTCCAAACTCAGTGGCCCAGACAATAAGAGTGCGATCCAGGAGCCCACGCCGTTTGAGATCCGAGATCAGTGCCGCTGTGGGTTGATCCATGATCTCAGCCTGCATCGCATGGGTTTTGAGAATGTCTGAATGGGAATCCCAGTTGGTAATACCATTCCCCCCTGCTGGATCGCTTCCGTTGAAAAGCTGAACAACTCGTACGCCTTTTTCGAGGAGACGCCGCGCCAGAATACAGTTCTTGGCGTACTCACGTTTGAGCTCGGAGCCTGTTTCGACGCCATATTCCTTCCGGATCGATTCCGGTTCGCCCGCCAGGTCCATCATTTGCGGGACGGACATTTGCATTTGGCCCGCCAACTCGTAACTCGCAATGCGAGCCGCCAGGTCAGCGTCCCCAGGATAGAGCTCGAGGTGTTTGCTGTTGAGTCGGCTCAACAGATCCACGGTCATGCGATCATCTTTTTCGGAATAACGGGACGGTCTGCCCAAGTTCGACGGTGGATTCTTTGCGTTAAAATCCGTCCCCTGAAATGCGGCGGGAAGGAAACCGCTCCCGAAATTGTTTTTGCCGGAACGGGCCATCCCTCGGGGATCATTGATCGCAACAAAAGCCGGCAGGTCGGAGTTTTCAGTGCCGAGCGCATAGGTGACCCACGCACCAAAGGACGGAAACCCTTCCATCGTAAACCCAGTGTTGATGAAGTTTTCGCCCTGGGGATGCGCACTCGTTTGCGTGTGCAGCGAATGAATGAACGAAAACTCGTCCGCCAA
>CAMCYN010000099.1 GCA_945883955.1 Akkermansia muciniphila | reverse complement strand
GTGCCAGGAGGGGTTTGTCGTAAGCCGAATCCGCTACCCCACACCTCGGGTGATCGCCCGGTGGACTTTCCGGAAATGCCCACTGGGGATTTCTTTTACGCTAAGGTTGCCTGGGGTGAGGGGATGTTTATCACTGATTGCATCCGTATCTATGAAACAGTTTCTCCCTATCGCCTTTCTTTTTGCAGTTCCGTTTGGGGTGTACGCCGAACCGGAATTTCCCCTGACCGAAGATAGCAAAGTGCAACAGAATGTCCCCAAAGGGGAATTGATTAAATTCCACCTTAATAGTTCCGTAGTTTATCCTGGAACATTTCGGGAAATATCGGTCTATATCCCCAGGCAGTATAATGAAAATAAGCCAGCCTGCGTTTATGTGAATCAGGACGGGGTCCAATGGAATGCGCCTGTGGTATTTGATAATCTGATCTCAAAAGGTGAGATGCCGGTTGTTGTGGGAATCTTTATCCGGCCGGGCGTGGTAAAAGCTTTGGACGATAAAACTGCGCTCAGTCGTTTTAATCGGAGCCTGGAGTATGATGGACTCGGCCCGGATTACTCGCGGTTTGTATTGGAGGAAGTATTGCCGGCGGTAGAAAGATTGGTCACGGCGGATGGTCGCCGAATTGTCCTCAGTAAGAATGGCAATGATCGCGCCATTGGAGGCAGTAGTAGCGGCGCGATTGCCGCATTTACGGCGGCCTGGGAAAGGTCCGACGCCTTCTCTCGCGTCTTTAATGTTGTGTGTACGATGGTCGGCTTACGCGGTGCCAACGAGTATCCCACGCTGATACGCAAGTTTGAGCCCAAGCCTATCCGCCTCTTTCAACAGGACGGGAGTAACGATAACAATATTTATGGTGGCGACTGGTGGATGGCCAATCAGGAGCTGGAACGTGCGCTGACTTTTGCTGGTTACGAACACGAGCACGTGTGGGGGGAAGGCGGTCATAATGGCAAACATGGCACCGCTGTTTTTCCGGATGCTATGCGGTTTCTTTGGAAAGGCTGGCCCGAGCCGGTCAAAGCTGGACCAGGCAATAACCGGATGCTGAATGAAATCCTGATTCCGGGAGAAAATTGGCAGGTTGTCTGGGAAGGGCAAACGGCTCCCGAACGTCTCATTTCCAATAAAAAAGGGGAGGTATTTGTTTCCGATAAATCCAAAACCCATAAACTTGTTTCCCCTGGCAAACAGGAAGAGGTTTCCATGGCCTCCATTTATTCTGCAGGCCCGGAGGAACGTTTTTACGGACTGGTTCCATCCGAACAAAAGCTGGTCGCTTATGATAAGGATGGGAAACTGGCGACGATAACCGATGGGATTCGAGGCACCCATTTAACCGTGCTGGCGAATGGCAACATGTACGTCACAGAAACTACCGCACAACCCGATGGCGAACACGCGATCTGGCTGGTGCGACCCGACGGCAGCAAGCAGGCGCTGGATAAGGCAAAGACCCTGTGGGGAGGCATCACGGTGAGCACCGACCAGAGTTTGCTCTATGTAAACGATGCCAGGAGTCATTGGGTGTATAGTTACCAGATCCAGCCCGACGGTACTCTGGCCCATAAGCAGCGCTATTATTGGTTACACACGCCCGATACAGCCGATGATGCTGGTGCCGCCCGTATGCAGATAGACACTGCCGGGCGGCTGTACGTCGCGAGTCGTATGGGGGTGCAGGTGTGTGATCAAGCTGGCCGGGTAAATTTCATTCTTCCAACTCCCGATGGTGCGGTCGAGGATTTGGTCTTTGGCGGGGAAGCCTTGGATACCGTTTATGCCATTAGCGGTAACAAGATTTATAGGCGTCTATTAAAAACTAAAGGTGTGTTGAGTTTTGAGGCACCGAGTAAGCCGGCGGCTCCGCATCTTTAATCCTTAAGCAACCTGGATTCGCTAACCGTGGGAGATGCCACTGCGAGAACGGTATTCTTAACGATGACAGTCTGGATGTTGGCTTGTGGAGGGTGGGTTCCTTCCGCAAGCCGCATTTGTGCGCATTTTAGGGCCGCCTCAAAGGCGGCCCAGGCAAGTGCAAACTCCCGGAACGGATGCCGGGCCTTTTGGAGGGTTTGCCGCGTGGCTTTCCCTAAATAAAGATCGGCCACGGCTTCCCATTCCGGGAATTCAAAAAGGGAGACTGCATCCATTCCGATGCGAACGCCGAGGCCGATTCCAAGCCAGGCTTCTTCATTGTCATCGCAATAAGCGATGGAGATAAAAACGGGCCTTCCCTGGATAAGCTCTGAGGTAACGGGCCCGCAACACGTCTCGGATAAAGCGAGAGACCCTCCCTTCCAGCTCTCCAGAATCCGGGCGATAACCCTGCGGAGTTCGCATTTTCCTTCCGGATTTCGTCTGATGGCGGGAATCCGTACGAGGACAAATGAGGGCCACCCGTCCTCTCTGGGGTCGGGCGCCGGAATATCAGAAGGCCAATGGTGGTACCCGAGGGCGGGCATGACTATCGGAGCGGCGGAGTGCCTGCCGGGGTACCTTCCCAGCAGGTTTTGGGTGGGAGATGTTCACCTTTGGCGACCAGGGTGAGCGGTCCGAGGCGACAAGATTCCCCGACTGAAGCATCATATAAGACCGTGGAGCGAACTCCAACGGTTGCGCCGGCCCCAATGTTTACGAGACCTATACGCATAATTCGGTCTTCAAAAAGATGGGTTTGAGGACCGCTATGAGCGTTTAGTTCCGCAAAATCGCCGATAGACACGCAGTCAAATTCGGTAATGTCGGTGGTATTAATCCAGGTGCCCCGGCCGATTTTAACACCGAGCAGCCTGAGCGCCCAAGGCAACATAGGGGTTCCGCGCAAATGATCCAAAAGACTGGGCACGGCCAAGGATTCGTAGGCGACGGTAATTGCTTCGCTTAACCAGACAAAAATAGTCCACATAGGCGCCCGTCGTGGCCGGTAGCGACCAATGAGAATCCACTTTAAGCCGAGAACGACAATGTAAGTGCTTATCGAATAAATGAGTCCGGAAACAATCAGCGTCCGGATACAGGCGCGCCATTCCTCTTTTTCCGCGAGGGACATCGCCTTGTAAACAATCACGTATCCGGCTGAAATCACAAACGCCATTGGTAATACAATTCGAATGGCTTCAACGCCACCGCGGGTGATCCGGCGTAAAATCGACGGCCGGAATGTCAGTGAAGGATCGGGTGTTTCGACATTCTCCCTGGCCGGTAACAGCATGGCCGGGGAACCCATCCAGGTTTGGCCGGAGGCCAATTCCGCGTTGGCGGGGGCCGCAGATTGTACGCCTAGCAGCACGTCATCGGGGAATATGGATCCATCCGGCACATAGGCTCCGTTGCCAACGAAACTGCGGTTCCCAATCCGGGTGCCGCGCAGGTTCATCCAGCCATCGTGCTGTTCTTCGTCACCGAGCAGCGCGCCGTCGGCGATAAAAGAATCGTCGCCGAGTTCCAGGAGATCGGGAATGATCCCCTCGGCTGTGGATACTTCGGAACATTTTCCAACCTCGGCGCCCATGAGGCGTAGCCAGAAGCCCACATACAGCGAGGCGTATAAGCCGTGAAGCGTCTCGAGGCTGGTGTCGAAGATAGTGGATAGAATCCATTTGAACCGGTAGGCGGAGCCATGAATGGGGAAGCGACCGGGTTTTTGCTTGGGTAAGATGGCGTGTAATCCGCCCGCCAATAAAGCGGTGAAAACCACGAGAACCATTGAGGCCGGAATGGCCATCGCAAGGAAGAACGGGAAAGCCTGCCACCATTCGAGCGAGCTTTCGAAAAGATCCAGCGTATGGGCATCGATCCAATCGATAAGTACAAAGGCTGGAAATGTGGGTATAAAAAACAGGATCGAAACCAAAGCCGCTCCCAGGGCATAAAAAGCCATCGACGTTAATTTATGAAACACACTCGGGCTCGGCGCGGTAGGCCAGATCTCCTGCGTGCGTGGGACTGGGACGGCGGGGGCTCCCGCCCAGGTTTGGCCGTCGGGAATCGACCCGCCCTGACCCAATGCGGACTGTCCGCATAAATGTCCGTTGACGCCAATCGTGGTATCATTCTCGATAACAGCATAAGAATCTACCATGGCTCCGTCGGCGATGCGGACCCGGCCCACTAAAAATCGGCCTCCTTCCACACGGGCGTTTTCGATATTTACGAAGGTGCCAATGGAGACGTTATTTCCGATCTCCAGCAATTCCGGGACGGCTGCCGTTACCGAATTGAGCAGGGTATTCTTTCCTACTCTGGCTCCGAGCAGGCGGAGATGCAGTGCTTTCCACGGGGTGCCGGAAATGAGATGGACGGCGCTAATATTGGATAATTGGGAGGCAAGCCACCAACGGAAATAAGTCAGCCCCCACAGCGGGTAATCGCCTGGCTCTAAGTATCCGGCAAATATCCGGCGCAATAACACTCCGAGTGGAAAGGAAACGGCTATGGATAACAGAAAAGTGGCTATGGATGCGGCTACAGCCAGAAGCGTGCTGTCGGATTTATTCCCGGTAAAATAATGGTAAGTGAAAAACGGAGCCAACCATTGCAGTAACTGAAGCAGGATAATGCCGGGTAAGCAGCAGGCCTGGGCGAGGCCGCAAAAGAAGCGGTGCCGTAACAAGGGCCGGGCGTGTTCCACACTCCCTCGGGCTTGTTGTGCGTGCAGCGGAGTCAGTGCGGCTGCAATTTTTCCCAGAGTCCGTTCCTTATAAATATGCTGCACCCCAACATTGGAAAAACTGGGGTCTTTTCTCAGGAGGCTGACAAGGCGCGCGGCAAGCAGCGAATGGCCGTTGAGATCACAAAAGAAATCGTGTTCTGGCAGGAAGGTTCGGCCGGGAAATAACACCGACAGTGCAGACCAAAGGGCGATTTCTGCCGAGAGGGTAGGCTGATAATCCGCGCCTTCCTCGGTCGCTTCGGTCCCCGGAGCGAGTTCCATTTTTCGGAGTGCGTCCAGGTTGATTTTCCCGGAAGTGAGCCTCGGCATGGCCTCAAGTAATTCGATCCTCCCCGGAACCATATAGGACGGTAAGCGGGCCGATAAAGAGCGGCGTAATTCGCCCACATCGACTTGGCCGCCTGAAGCGACGGCGAAAGCGACGATTTCTTCTGATCCGAACAAATCGCGGGCCACGGCGGTGGCCGTGGCGATGGAGGGCTGTTCGGAGAGGGCTGCTGCGATTTCATCCAGTTCAATGCGGAATCCCCGGATTTTAACCTGATTATCCACCCTTCCAAGGCAGTGGATTTCTCCATCGGGTGTAATCCTGCCAAGGTCTCCGGTCAGGTAGAGCCTAGATTCGTCGGGGTGTTCGGGCAGGGGATTGGCGACAAAACGCGCGGCGGTCAGGTCGGGCAGGTTCAAATACCCTAAGGTGACTCCCGGACCAAAGACGCCGATCTCTCCGATTTCCCCCACCGGTAAGGGGTGACGGTTGGCGTCCAGAATCATCATCCCGTAATTGGGGAGGGGCACTCCGATGGTGACCGGTTTTCCGGGTTGCAACTCTACGACGCTGGCGGTGACGGTCGTTTCGGTGGGGCCGTAGGTGTTAAACACGCGGCGCCCCTTGCCTGAGAGGCGTTCAGACAAGGCGTCCGGACAGGCTTCTCCGCCGATATTGAGCAGGCGCAGGTGGGCTGGGAGCCGCTCGGTAAGCGCCATCAGCGTGGGGACGGCATGCAGGACGCTGATTTTGTGAAGATGCAGGGCGTCGGCGATAGCGTCTGGATCGGAAACGACCTCGGACGGGGCGATCCAGAGCGTGGCGCCTACGAGATAGGAGATCCAAATCTCTTCAAACGACATGTCAAAGGCCACGGAAAAGCCCTGATAAACGGTGTCGCCGGAGTGGATGCCGAGTATCGCGTTTTCACTTCGTAAAAAGTGGCAAATATTTGCCTGGCTCACAGCGATGCCCTTAGGGGTTCCTGTGGAACCGGAGGTGTAAATGACGTAGGCGGGTGCGTCGGGATCGGGTTGCCGGAGTGGGGAACGGCGGGAGGCGGTAGCTTTTAAAAGGTCCTCCAGAAACCAGACCGGCCCAGGCAGGTGGGCGACCCGGTCGGCCCAGGCCCGGGTGGTCAGGAGCCCGACGGCGTTGGCGGAGGACAGACAGGTGGCGGCCCGATCTATGGGGACATCGGCGTCTAAAGGCAGCCAAGCCGAGCCGCTGGCTGAAATGCCGGCTTGGGCCAGCAGCAGATCACCCCCGCGGGGTAGAAAGAGCCCGACGATGCTGCCGGGACCCGCCTTAAGGAAAGTGAGCGCCTCCCCGATGAGTTCGGCCCCAGCTAGCAATTCCCCGTAGGAAACGGTGGTCGGTCCCCAATGGAAGGCGGGTTTTGTGGCAAAGCGCGAGGCGGTTTCCCTGAGCAAAGCGTGCAGGGTTTCCTCGACGAGAAACTCGGGTCTTTTCTCGCCCCTAAGGATGTTCGGAGAAGCCAACAGGGAAGCGGTGGACATGTTTGATGGGAGAACCCGGAGGCGGCGATTAGGGGCGGAGTTCAGAGACCGTGCCGGTGGAAGACACAGAAAAACCTTCGAATTTCCCGGCCACGAAGACTGAGACTTCAAAAGTGAGGTCGCGATCTGCCGTTTTACGGGTCACCCGGATCCGTTCCCTTGAAGAAAGGCGTTCCTGAATGGCGCGCTGTACAGGGGGCGGCAGGGCATTCCAGGGAACGGTTTCCTCCTGTTCGAGCAGGGAACCGTCGGCTTTAAATGTCACCCAAAGCGCGGTTTCGGTGGCGGCGATACCGACGGTGAAAAACACGTTGTTTTCCTCCTCGGAACGAAAGTATTTCTCGGGTTTTCCGGCGGCGCTGAGCCGAAGCAGGGCTTTTTGAATGGTGCCGGGGAGTTCGGAGAGGGCGATTTCGAGGGACAAGATCTCGCCGCTGGCATGGACCGCGAGGGTGTGCTGGCCTTTTGCGGAGCGCAAATCGAGGTCGTAGACGGTTTCGCCTGCTTCGAACGAGCGGGACAATCCTTCCAGGGAATTTCCGGCGGCCAATTCCTGCTTCAGGAGTTGTAAGACCGGGTGGGGAAGCTCGGGCTCGAAGGTCTGGATGCTTAGGGGAAATCCCGATCGATCCAATATCCATTCGCGTGAATGGCCGGACTCGGGGATCTTGATGCTGAAAAGGGGTTCTCCAACGAGCTTAAGGGGTTCAATGGCGGCTGCCGGGGAGTTTTCCGTAAGGAGCGCGAGTGTGGACCGGACAGGCGCGGGCAGATTTTTGGGTTCGAGAGCCGGGAGGGAGCCTGACAAACCGGTGCAGATGCAAAAGGAAAAGGCGAGAATCCGGGCGGTTTGAAGGGCCCTGAAAGGGGGAATGGCCGCGTTTGGGTACATGAGGTTGCGAATAATTGAACACCGTCCGATTGAATGGGTTGCGGCAGGGGGAAGAGTTTTTTGGGAGGATGGGTGGGAGTTTGAGGCCTGGAAGATGAAAGATTCCACATTTTTGAAAAAATCGCATCGCGCGTCCGGTTGAGTCGGCCCGACAGCCGGTTTGTTCCGTAGCAACCGGTGATGTGTAACAATGCCGACGGTAATGAAGGGAAAGATTTTCCGGGCAAAGTTTTGCCCAAGAAAGGGGTTCTGGTGATTGCCGAGAGCCCGGGTCTGGCGGGGGCGATCGTGGGCAAGTTAGCCGAGGAAGGAGTCACGGTGCTGGTGGTCACGGCGGCCGCCGTGGATCTCAGCCAGTTGCTCTCTCGCACGCGGGGAAGCCCTGGAACGGTGCATGGAATGGCGGTGGATCTAGGGCGCAAGGCGGAGTTGGAGCGGGTGTTCCGTTGGGTGGACGGAACGTTGGTGGCCCTCGACGTGATGGTGGTGGTGGTGGCGGAGACTCCTGTGGGTGAACCGGGGGCGGATTGGGAGGCGTGGCACCAGGTTTTGGAGGAACGCTGGGTGATGCCGTTGCTTTTACTGGAGGGGGCGGCGATCCGGATGCGCACCCGGCGGCGCGGGCATATTCTCCAGGTGGCGATTCGGGAGGGTGCGGCTCGGCTTCAAAGCGGGGAATCGGGCTCGGAGCAAACGCGGGGGCCGATGTGGTGGACGTTGCGTGAAATGCTCGAGGCGCGACGGGAGGGGTTGCGGAGCACGGGGGTGGATTTGACGATTTTGGAAGTGGAGGGGCATGCGGCGGGGCGCCCGAGCGGTACGCCGACTGTGAGTGAAGGGAAAATTGCGGAGAGTTGTCCGTCGCCGGAGGATGTAGCGTTGGCCGTGCAGTTTTGTCTGCACCGGAGGCCCCACGCGTTAGTGGAGGCGATTCGGTTAAGAATGCCGTGTTTTGGGTGAAGCGAGGGATGCGAGGGATGCGGGGGTGGGGAGATTTCGGGGTGGAAGGGGAAGAGTATCCGAGGAAGGAGTTGAAGGTCGGGCCACTTTTCCGTTTGGATGGAGGTCCGTTGGCTTTCAGAAGCTACGGGCTATTGCCTTATGAAACTCTTTATTCCCGGTCCTATTCAGGTCTCCGACAAGACTTTTGAAGCCTTCTGCCGCCCAATGATTGGGCATCGCAGTGGGGACTTCAAAAAGCTCTATGGCGGGATCCAACCCCGCCTGCAGCAACTCTTTCAGACCACTCAGCCAGTGTTTCTGTCGACTTCCTCCGCGTGGGGCGTGATGGAAGGGGCGATTCGGAACCTCGCAGGAACGGGCAAGGTGCTCAACTGCATGTGCGGTGCCTTCTCCGACAAGTGGCTGGATGTGTCGCGGCGTTGTGGCAAGGAAGCGGTCGGATTACAGGTCGAATGGGGACAACCCATCCGTGGGGAACAGGTCCGGGAGCAACTCAAGCAGGGCGGATTTGATGTCGTTACCGTCATCCACAATGAAACCTCCACTGGCGTGATGTCGCCGATTGCCGAAATAGCCGCTGTTGTGGCGGAGTTTCCCGAAGTGCGCCTCGTGGTGGACAGTGTCTCGTCGTTTTCGGTGCTGCCCTTGCCCATGGACGAACTCGGAATCGATGTGCTCCTGACCGGTTCGCAGAAAGCTCTGGCGATGCCTCCGGGACTGGCCCTTTTTGCGGCCAGCAAACGCGCTATGGAACGTGCGGCCGAGGTGAAAGGGCGCGGCTATTATTTTGATTTTATCGAGTTTCAGAAGAATCAGCTCGAAGACATGACCCCTTCGACGCCGTCCATCTCACACATCTACGCTCTGGAATCGAAGCTGGACGATATTTTCACCGAAGGAGTTGCGGCCCGCCATGCGCGGCACGAGCACACCAACGCCATGGTTCACGAGTGGGTCAAGCGCAACGGGTTCGAGTTTTTCGCACCGGAAGGTTACCGTTCCAAGTCGCTGACTTGTGTCGCCAACAATCGCGGAATCGATGTCGCCGGGTTCCTGGGTAAACTCAAGGAACGGCATGGATTCATCATTGATGGCGGTTACGGAAAGCTTAAAGGCAAGACCTTCCGGATTTCTAACATGGGCGATGAAACTCCGGCGGATATCGCCGAATTACTTGCCGCCCTAGACGACTCACTGCTGAGCTAGTTTTCCTTCAACCATACACCGCTAAATCCAACCTAACTCCTCCTCTATTATGTCCGTACTTGTTGGCAAAGTTGCCCCGTTCTTCAGTACCGCTGCCGTGATAAACGGTCACGAAATCGTCAGTGGCTTCAGCCTCGAACAGTTCCGCGGGAATAAATACGTGGTTCTTTTCTTCTACCCGAAGGATTTCACATTCGTGTGTCCCACCGAGTTACACGCCTTCCAGGAAAAGCTCGCGGAATTCGAATCCCGGGACGCCGTGGTTTTGGGCGTATCGACCGACACCGAGCAATGCCACTGGGCCTGGCTCCAGGTGCCGAAGAATCAGGGCGGGATTCAGGGGGTGACCTACCCACTGCTGGCCGATTCCAATAAGACCATCTCTTCGGCTTATGATGTCTTAAATGGTGAATACGGAGTGGATGATGACGGAAATCTGTCGGCTACAAGCGAGATGATTGCCTATCGCGGCTTGTTCCTGATCGATAAGGAAGGGCAGGTACGTCATCAGCTCGTGAACGATCTGCCGTTGGGTCGCAGTGTGGATGAAGCACTCCGGATTCTCGACGCGCTGCGTTTCTTTGAAACGGCGGGGGAGGTTTGCCCGGCCAACTGGTCGAGCGGCAAGTCCGGCATGAAGGCGGATTTTGCAGGCGTGGCGGATTATCTCTCCAAACACTAGGCGTGAATTTCCCCGCCCCCCTTTCACGTATCGCCCCCTCTGGCAGTGGCTTGGGGGGGGGTGATGTTTCGGAACTGATTGCCCAAAGTTGCCCGGTCGAAGATTTTCGCGGGCAACGGGTCCTGATGATTATTCCCGACTCCACGCGGACTTGTCCCGTGGGGTTGGTGTTTCAGCGGTTGCACGCACATTTGGGGGGGGCGGTGCGTGCTCTGGACATCATGGTGGCGCTGGGCACTCACCAGCCGATGAGCGAAGAGGCGATTTGCGAGCGTCTTGAGATTACTCTCGACCAGCGCGAGGCGGAGTATGCCGCCGTGGGTTTTTACAACCACGAATGGGATAATCCGGCCAAGCTCAAGCGGATCGGTGTGATCGCCAAGGAAGAGATCCTGGAATTAAGCGGCGGCCTCTTTGCCATGGACGTACCCGTGGAGATTAATGCTCGGGTGTTGGAGTACGACCGGATCGTGATATGCGGACCGGTTTTTCCCCATGAAGTCGTGGGTTTTTCCGGAGGAAACAAATATCTGTTCCCCGGTGTGAGCGGGCCGGAGATCCTCAATTTCTTCCACTGGCTCGGCGCCGTGGTGACCAACCCGATGATTATCGGGAACAAGTGGACGCCGGTGCGCAAGGTGGTGGACCGCGCGGCAGCTCTCGTTCCCATTCCCAAGACGTGTCTGGCCATGGTGGTCGATCACGGGGAATTGGCGGGCTTTTTCTGCGGAACGCCCGAGGGCGCCTGGGACGCGGCGAGTGAACTTTCCCGGCAGCGCCATATTGAATATAAAGAGAAACCTTTCCACACCGTGCTGTCCTGTGCTCCGGCCATGTACGACGAGTTGTGGGTGGGTGGGAAGTGTATGTACAAATTGGAGCCGGTGGTGGCGGATGGCGGAGAACTCATCATTTACGCGCCGCATATCCACGAAATTTCGCTCACCCACGGGCGGTTGATTCAGGAGATCGGCTATCACTGCCGGGATTATTTCCTAAAGCAGTGGGATCGCTTTCAGAATTATCCCTGGGGCGTGATTGCGCATTCGACCCATGTGCGCGGGATCGGCGAGTTTGAGGATGGGGTCGAGAAATGCCGTGTCAAAGTGACTCTGGCTACGGGGATTCCCGAGGACGTGTGTCATGCGATCAACATGGGGTATCGCGATCCGAAGAGTATTCGGGTGGAGGATTACAGGGATCGGGAGGACGAAGGCGTTCTGTACGTACCGAAGGCCGGCGAGATGCTCTTCCATCTCAAGCAGCGTCCTGCGTGGGCGCGAGAGATGTAAAAAGGGGGGGCCTCCAACCCTCGGGGTGAACCCCGGTTGGAGGCTCAGTGACGGGGGCTTCTCCTCTGAAGAAGCCCGGCGGGCAAACCGCAGAGGGGATGTAGCGGGTTGAAGTACGGCGGATTTGGAGTACGGGTGAGTATGAAAATTCGTCGGCCAGTTCCTGCAAAAATTGTGCTGGGTTCGTCTGGATTAGGGGTGCCGGATCCTGATTTGCTGCAGCGGCGGGCGGAGGAGGTTGCCGCCATTGAAGGGAGAGCGGAGCCCAATTCGAACGACTGGGAGGCGGCCCGCCGCGAAGTCCACGGCCGGGGAGCCTCAGACGAGGAAAACGCCGGGGAGGTGTGGAGCTCGGAAGCCGAAATGATCGGGATCGAAATGGGGCATTCGCCCGGCGATCTGGAGATGGAGGATGAGGGCTTGGGCGAAGAGCTTGTCCGGGAAGGGGTCGAGGAGGCCGACCACGAA
>CAMCYN010000098.1 GCA_945883955.1 Akkermansia muciniphila | reverse complement strand
CTAATCACCCCAACGAGACAGCCAATGCCCCCAGATAGACAAAATAGAAGTCGTCCCTTTTACCTGAGCTGGAGTGGCTTACTTTAGAATTCTCTAGCTATTCGTACGATCCAGGCGCTTGTGATGGCATGTTAGCCCTCCTCGACACTATGGATCAGTTTGGATGGGCCACCTTGGAAGGCGCTTTTGGGGATGCCGATTCGCTCCGCTTACGACAAGAATGCGAGGCTGCCTGCCAGAGGGGCGAATTCAAAAGAGCTAGCGTGGGCAAAGGCATCAACCTGGAAGTGCGCGACGAAGTCCGGCGAGATCAGGTGCTCTGGATTGAGCCGGGCGAGGGCTCCACCGAACAGCAACATTATCTGGATAAGGTGGAAACCCTCCGTCTCCTCTTAAACCAACGTTTCTTTCTGGGCCTGTTCGACTTTGAAAGCCATTTCGCCATCTATCCCGAGGGTGGCTTCTACAGGCCACACCTCGACCAACACACAGGCACCAGAGACCGGATCGTCACCGTCATCCTTTATCTGAATCCGAACTGGCAACCCGGTGATGGCGGTGAACTCAAACTATGGACGAACAGCGGCACAAAAACCGGCGCGTTCACTCTGATTGAACCACGGATGGGCACAGTGGTCTGTTTTATGTCGGGGGATTTCTGGCACGAAGTGTTGCCCGCAAAACACATCAGAATGAGCGTCAGCGGCTGGTTTCGGCAGCGCTGACGACACCGGCGGCCCCCTTGCTCTGACCCAAATCCCATTGCATAAACGATCGGTTGCAAGTGATTCAGTATCACCAAAATGACCTTTTTAGCTGCGGAACTTGGGTTAGTGACTCACTGCTGCTGTTTCAGGTGAATGGTTTTCGCTGGGCTTTGGGTTATTCCTAATGTCTTCCTTGCCGGGTAAGCGCCGTCGGGGTTCAACGATCGCAGCCTGCCATCCGCTGGTTTGCTTTTCGGCTTTTGCATACAAAGGCCAAATGGCTTACCGGGTTATATTAAGCGAGGGCGTCGATCCCGAGTTTGATCGCTTGATAGGAGACAGTGGATTGGGAGGGGGTTGAGAAGTTCATCGCAGTGAAGATCGCGGGATCTCGCGTGGCTCAACAACCTCATGTCATCTATCAGTTTTATCAGTCGTGCGCCGGCTCATACTTTAAACCGAGCCGCCGCTTTCTGGAGTCCCGCAGCCACTGTTGCCAGTTCACTGGCCGATGCCCGCGCCTGGTCGGCAATCTCGGTGGTAACTTGAGTGGCGCTGGCAACGCCACCGATTGTCTTGGCAATACGCGAGGCCTCGGTCGCCACGTACTGGAGAGTTCGGCTCATCCCCTGCGCTGTCGCTGACTGTTCTTCGACCGCCGCCGCAACCGTGTGCTGCATTCCGTCAATTTGTTTTAGCAGGGCTGTGACCTGGTCAATAACCGCTACGCTGTCCTTCACCCCGGCCTGCATCGCGCTGATCTTCACTGCGACCGCGCCGCTGGCGCCCTGAGTGCGTGTAGCCAGTGACTTGACCTCTTCAGCAACCACCGCGAAGCCTCGGCCGGCGTCGCCGGCCCGTGCCGCCTCTATGGTGGCATTGAGGGCTAGAAGATTAACCTGGGCCGCGATCTCGTCGAGCAAATGCAGGATCTCGGCAACTTCATCACCGAGCTTAGCGAGCCCCCCGACACTACCAACCGCTCGGTTTCCCGCCTCCGCTCCAGCGCTCGCAACCGCAGCCGCATGCTGAGCATTGTCGGAGATCTCCTTAATGGAGCTATTGAGTTGCTCCACGGCTCCGGCCGCGGCAGCTACGTTATCCGATACCGCCGTCGCTGACTTAGCCACCTGCCCCGCTTGCTCGGATGCCTGAGCTGCAGATGCGCCCAGGCGCGTACCAATTGCTGCCAAGTCTTCCGATTGGCCTGCCACCGCCGTGGAGTAGCCAGTGATCTCACCAACAGTCGCGGACATCGCGCCCAAAGCACTGTCGAGGGCCGTAGACATACGCCCATATTCATCCTCCCTCGTACACAACCCCAAACGCGCCCTCAAATCACCCTTCGCCACCTTGCCCAGAACGATGACCGCGCTGGTCAGCGGTTGAGCCAAATTCCGAGCCAAAAGCATGCCAACGATCCCACCTGCCAAGCAGACAAAAATCACGATTTCGAAGATTCGCCAAACCACTACTGCACTCTCGCGCTGAGCGGCGGATCGGATTTGTTCGGTCATTGAGTACCCCTCCCTCGCCGACTGCGCGACCAGAATTACACCGGTCTCGCCACCAAACCGCCACGGTATATGCGCAGCCACCATCTCCTCATCCCCATCCCAATAAGTGATGATGCCCTCTCCCGTCGTTAGGCTGGCGCCTGACAGACCGGGAAAGGAGCCAGTCACGGTCGATGTCGTGTCACTGCCCAAACGGGGGTGTGTGAGGACTCTCCCTCCTTGATCAACCATCCAGGTAAATCCGGTTTGGCCGAGACCATGACTAGCGAACATCGTCCCGATGACCTTCCAGTCAAGATCCACGGCGATCGCGCCAACCAACCGACCCTCGCGATGAATAGGCGTCGCCATGGTCAAAATCGGCCGCTTCAATTCGCCCGACAAACTTATCCGGCCGACAACCTGTGTGCCCGGAGCTACCGAGTTCAATTCCCTCCACCACGCTTCCCCGGCAACTGACGCCCCACCATTCTCGTCTCCGTCCCCGACCGTCAAGCGACTGGTTCCGTTGGCGTCAAATACACGGATCCGAGCCAGCGTCGGAACCGACTGGCGATCCAAGGAGACGGCTCGGGCTTTCCGAATGACGCTCATATCCTGACGGCATTCGCCCCTGGCTGTTTCGATCGAAGCGGCGGCGAGATCATCCCAGTAGCCAGTATAAGCCAAAATCCAGTTCCATCCGGGGATTCGAGTGCAGATCGCGTACTTGGAGCGTCCATCGAATTGGTAATCGACGCGAACCAAGCGACCAACATTGGTCTGATCGGCCAGCAATGGGGCGAACTCAGAAATATTGAGATCGTCGACGATCTGCTTCCCCACAAGCTCTGGACGGGGATGCATGTAGATCCGGCCAGAGGCATCGAGGACCATAGCATAACCGGTGGAGTCAAGATGACTGTCGCCAACAGTCTTCCGGAAGCCCGGCACCGAGGCTACATCAACGCCGGTAAACACCATTCCTATCGCCTTGCCATCGCGCCCACGCCAGGGCCGATACGACGTCAGACACCAAGAATCCACAACCTTGGCAAGTCCTACGAAATCAGCCCCTTTTGTGATCTGAGCCAACACCGGGTTTTCAGATCCATCCGGCATTTGAGTTGGAATAAAAGTCCCCACCGCCCGTTTCCCAGAAGCCGCGCGTACACTGGTGGCGATGCGTAACATGCCTGACGGTTGCGACATTCCCTGAAACAACGTGGTCCATCCACCCACCAAATCCGAGACCTCATCGACCACTGGCACACGCTCCTCGAAGCTATCGCTACGGCGCAGTGGCCTTCCCCCTAGCTCCACTGCGGGCAAAGTCACCTCCTGGGCGACTTTGCTTACCTGATTAACGGCCGTCCAACTCTGTGATGCACCGAGAGCCGGAGCACCGTGCTGCCTGAGGACATACTCCAGCACGTTAACGTTACGAGTTAACACCTGTTGGAGCAGGACACTCTGCGAATCCCACTCCTTAACCATCCCCTGCACCCCGGCCTCCACCACGGCAAGCAGCCGATCCTTGATCTCAGTATCAGTGCCAGAAGCGGCGGAGAGAAGTGTCGCCACACTGTCCGATCCCGCTAGTCGAACCACATCAGCTCCGACCCCGTCGAGCATCGCAGCAAAGCTCTCCCGCTCGCGACGTGCGTTAAAAGTTAATTCCTGAGCGAGGCGATTTCGGAGGGTTGCGCCTGTCTCCTCCAAGGTGGTGCCGACAAATATCCGAAAGGAAAACCAAGAGATCATTCCAACCGCTAGCGCAGCTAAAACGACGAGCAGAAGCGATGTCGTTAATAATTGTCCGCGGATCTTCATAACACTCACTGTATACTATAGATAGTATATATAGGCAGTATATATATCAGGCAAGATCGACACCCTCAACCCGCTCAGGTTTAGCCAGCCAGATTGCCGGAATCGACCGGGACCGGCAGCGGAGTCGAGCCGTCGACCTGACGGCTCACTCGTTAATATTTAGCGTGGGCGTCGATCCAAGGTTTGATCGCTTCGCAGGAGGGGGGGATTTAGAGGGGGTTGAGGGCGGATCGCTTTGAAGATCGCGGGATCTCGCGTGGCTCAACAACCTCATGTCATCTATCATCGATTTCGGATCGAAAGACGCTCCGGCTATATGGGGAACGGGAGTTCCTGACGGGCGGGGCGACCACCCGCTTAGGCATCAATTTTAACATCGGATTTTAACCGATGCGCCCACGGGGGTAACCCACTCGTCATTCGAGTGTACCGGTCGGGTGACGAGTGGGGGATGAGTCGTTCGGGGCGGAGGTGGAATCACTTCCCGGGTGCCGCAGGATTTAGGGGCGGAGCGGGGGAGGCGAAAAGAGGCATCGCTTTTTTCACAGATTGGGTGACCCCCCAGGTAAGGGGAACGGCGATAAGCAGCCAGGAGAAGAGCATTTTCATATTGTGGGGCCGTTCTGTTTGAGGTGATGGCGAGCGTCGACTGGGCGGACGATCAGGTTTGCGATCAGTCCGATGCCGAGCAGAAGACACATGAGGTAAAAGGTGCCGTTGTAGGCTTCGGCTCTGGGAATCTGGTTGCGGATGCGGCTTTCAAAAAGGCCGTTGATGAGCCCTGGTCCGATCACGGCAGCCATGCTCCACGCCGTAATCAACCGGCCGTGAATCGCCCCGACCTGATAGGTTCCAAACAGGTCGCTGAGGTACGCGGGGATGGTGGCAAATCCGCCGCCATACATGCTGATGATGAGGGCTGTGCAGATTACAAAAAGGGTCCTGTTTTGGGTCTGTTGGGCATACGGAAGGAGCGCGTAAAGGCCTGCCCCCAAGAGGAAATAGATGCTGTAGACGGTTTTTCGGCCGGTCAGATCGGACACTGAGGACCAAATGAATCGGCCGCCCATGTTGAAGATGCTCAGGAGCCCCGTAAACCCAGCCCCAATAGCGGCACTCACGCCAAACATATCCTGACACATGTCCGCGGCTCGTCCCAACACCCCAATGCCGGCGCTTACATTCATGCACAGGACAATCCAAAGTAACCAGAATTGTGGGGTACGCCATGCGGTATCGACCGGCACGCTTGCTGTGGTGATGGACGCGGTAGCGGCTTTGGGGATCCAGCCGGCAGGACTCCAATTGTGGGCGGGAACCCGGATCAGTGCCGCCCCAAAAAGCATAAAAAAAGAATAGATCCCAGCCATCGTGAGAAGCGTTTCTCCCGCGCCAGTGGAAGTGGCAGAAGCGAATCGCTTCATGAGTTCCTGTGCTAGAGGAGACCCGATCAAGGCCCCTCCGCCAAAGCCCATAATGGCCATGCCCGTTGCCATCCCTGGACGGTCCGGAAACCATTTCACAAGCGTGGAAACCGGTGCGATGTATCCCAGCCCGAGTCCGATTCCCCCGACAAACCCGTAGCCAAAGAGCAGCAGTGGCAAAGATTGAATGCGGATGGCGAGCGCGGAAAGTACCAGGCCTCCGCAAAAACACACCCAAGAGGCGAGCATGGTTTTTCTTGGGCCGCTGCGCTCTACCCATTTGCCAAAAATGGCAGCTGAGATCCCGAGCATCATCAGCGCGATTTGGTAGGCGAATTGGACCTTGGTAATTTCCGAGCCGAGTGCGGCCGCCAGCGGTTTGTTGAAAACACTGAAACCGTAGACTTGCCCGATACACATGTGGAGGGCAATGGCCGCAGGAGGAACAAGCCAGCGATTGAATCCTATGGGAGCCACTGTGGCTTCACGTTGAAGGAGTTGTGTTATGGGGGGCATAAAAGTTTCGGAATAGTGGTGTGAATCTGCGGAAACTCAAGTCTTAGCGGGCGATCCCGACGGGGCTTGCTACGTCCTGATGAGCATGGATTTTTGTGAGAGATTCGTACGTGGGAGGCTCAAGTGCAGTTTCTGTGCGGGATTGCGGGATCTTCGGAGGAGTTGGATTTGAAGATTTGAGGTGCCGCCGGATTAGATGCCTGGGGTAAAATAAGAAGGATCGATAGAGAACTACTTTGACACCTTTTGGCCACACACTTAGATGCGGACTCGATGTATACTAACATTCCCCCAATTCTCGCCCTTTCCGTGGCTTCATTGCTCCCTGTTTCTGTCCATGCCGCTGACCGCGTTGCTCAACCTGGCGGTAAGGTTGATGGGATGGTCCCGATTGCACTGGTAAAAGTAGCAGATGGTCTCGTGGATCCGATTCATGTGACCGCACCGCACGATGGCTCGGGACGGTTATTTGTTTGCGAGCGCCACGGGTTGGTTCGTGTCATTCAGGACGGTAAACTTTTGAACAAACCGGCGTTGGATCTCCGTGATAAAACGCTCAGTTCTTTTTTGGAAGTAGGGCTCTACGCCATTGAGTTTCATCCCGATTTTAAGACAAACCGGAAGGTTTACGTGAGTTACGCTGACCTTTGGTTTAACGGAGCGACATTGCTCATGGAATACACGATGTCTACGAAGGATCCGAACAAGATAGATCCAGAGTCCGGACGCGTTATTATGCAGATTGATTTCCCCTACTGCAATCATCATGGAAGCAAGATAGCTTTTGGTAAGGATGGTTATTTGTATATCGGAGTCGGGGACGGGGGATGGGAAGGGGACGTTGTTAGTACAGGACAGGATCTACATACGTGGTTAGGGAAGATGCTGCGGATTGATGTTAATAAAACAACAGGGGATCGCGCCTATGATGTTCCAAAGGATAATCCGTTTATTACTCCGTTGCAGCAGATGACGCTTTTTGGGGTTACGGAAGAACAGTTCTCCAAAGTGCATCCAAAGGCAAAATCGGAGATCTGGGCTTACGGAATCCGGAACCCCTGGACCTTTTCCTTTGATCGCCAGACAGGGGATCTTTATATCGCGGATGTGGGGCAGAACCATTGGGAAGAGATCAATTTCCAGCCTGCATCCAGTAAAGGGGGAGAAAACTATGGGTGGAAGATGATGTGCGGAAGCCATCCTTTTCCGATGAAGTTGGTGAAGGGACCGGATGGTGTGGAAAGGGCCGTAGATCCTGAAGGGGCTCCCCGCGTCGGAGTGCCTCCGATTGCAGAGTACAGCCATGTGGATCAGGGAATTTGTGTGGTGGGTGTTGGAGTGTATCGCGGGAAAGATTATCCGGTATTAAACGGTACCTATTTTGCGGCCGATTGGGGAACGGGCAAGGTTTGGGCGATGAAGCAGGACGCCTCCAAGCAGTGGCAGATGCAGGAGATGCTGGATCTGGATGTCACACTTCGTCCTACAGGTGGAGGAGAGGATGAAGCCGGGAACCTCTATATTACGCATGCCACGGCAAATTACGGAGGACCAGTGGATCCCACTACGAGTGAACGTGGTGCAGTTTGGAAAATTGTACCGGCATCCCAAGTGTCTGCTGGAGCCGTCACCGCTCCATTGGAGAAACGCTAGGGTTCCATTATTGACCTAAAACAGCCCGCCTTCGGATCGATTTGATGGATTTCGCGGGCGAGCCTGTTTGGTCTATTTTTATATGAAATATCTTACACCTGTTCTTTTCCTTGCCAGCGCTCTTATGGGTGCCGCCCAAGACACACCTAAACCAGCGGAGGCAGTTAAAGCACCCGCAGACGCACATGCGGGGCACGCGGCTGGGGCCTCTTCCGGGCTTAAGCGGGAATTGATAGACCAGCTCACGGAGAAGGATTTTTTGCGTCTGAGTGATACGCCAAAAACCGTGAAGGTGACGATTGTGGCGGTGTGGTCCGAGGATAATTATGGCATGAATTTTAATGGTTATTCGAAGGGAAATGCCCTTTATACTATTCCAAAGGATTGGAAGGTCGAAGTCACTTATGTTAATCCCAGTCCTGTTCCTCACAGCTTGATTGTGATCGACAAGGATGACATCAAGAAACTCCAAGTCCCTGAACCGATTTTTCCCGGGGCTGCTGTGCCGAAGCATCTGCAAGGAATGTCCTATGCCGTCAGCAATTTTGCGTTCACGGCCAGTGAATCCGGAGAGTATGCGTTTGCCTGTGGGTTTCCTTCCCACGCCTTGAACGGGCACTGGATTGGACTCAATATTTCTGCGGATGCCAAAGTTCCAACCTTGAAGCTTGGTGACAAGCCTGTTGTCGAAGCTACCAAATAAGGCTTCGGGTTCTCCTGAAAACGGAGTGGATCGCAGGGCCCCGATAAAGGGCGCTGTGGTCTGCTTCGGATGGGGACGAGGTAAGCGGGAGAATGACGGTGTAGTTTGAAGAAACGCGGTGCGCTAAAGGGCGTGTATTCTTATTTTCATGCGCAAACTGCCCGTTTCATCGGTAAGTGTCTGTAAGGTTGCTGAGGGTAATGTGACTTATGCAGAGGATTTGCTCGCGACAGAGGAGCCGTTGGCTATTCAGGTTACTTATTCCATAGAGGAGGAGCGTTTGCAGCGGGATTTGGCGGTTACTATGAGGACTCCCGGAAATGACAAGGAATTGGCTCTGGGTTTTTTGTTTTCGGAAGGAATTATCCGTAGATTGGATGAAGTTCGGTCTATTCGCCATTGTTCGGAGCTTTCTCGGTACGGAGGTCAGGGGAATGTGATCAAGGTGGATTTGGCCCCGGGAGTGTCTGTGGATCCCATCCATTTTCAGAGGCACTCCTTTGTGAGTTCGAGTTGTGGGATCTGCGGTAAGGCCAGCCTGGATGCAATCCGTATGCAGCGGAGGGCCTCGTCGACTGCGGGAGTTTTTGAAGTGCACGCAGAAATACTCCTTGGGCTCTCAGCGGCACTTACAGGGCAGCAACGTGTCTTTGGTTATACCGGGGGGATCCACGCCGCCGCGCTTTTTGACGCGGGGGGAAAACTACGAGGACTTCTCGAGGATATCGGGCGCCACAACGCCGTCGACAAACTGATTGGGGTGGCTCTTTCTCAGGATTGGCTTCCTTTAGAAAATTGTATTTTGTTTTTGAGTGGGCGGGCCAGTTTTGAGTTGTTGCAAAAAGCCGCGATGGCAGGATTGCGATTAGTGTGCTCTGTTGGGGCTCCGTCTTCGTTGGCCGTTGAATGTGCCCTTGATTTTGATATCACGCTGGTGGGATTTCTTCGGGACGGCCGGTTTAATATTTACTCAAATGAGAAGCGTATCCGGGTGCTGTAGGTTTCTGTGGCCGGCTGTTGGTTTAATTTAGGTTATAGATTCAATGAACATGAGCGATTCACGGATTCCCTTAGCAACGAATGCTGAACAGTATCCCAATCCTGAAAACCCAGAGCGTTTTACTGGATTACGACTAGGGGAGGCAAAAACGGTCGCGGCGGGAATGCCAGCTGTGGTGAGTAGTATACGCCATGTCTTTAGCGAAATGGATGTCGCCCGCGGGGTAACCGCACTCTTGCGAGTGAATCAAAAGGAGGGATTTGATTGTCCCGGGTGCGCCTGGCCTGATCCGGATGACGAACGCTCGGGTATTGCGGAGTATTGTGAGAACGGAGCAAAGGCGATCGCTGAAGAGGCGACCACCAAAACGCTTAAGGCTGATTTTTTCGCTGAAAACGGCGTGTTGGAATTGGCTCGGTTAGATGATTGGGAGATTGGGAAAAAGGGGCGGATTGCGCAACCGATGTTTCTGCCTAATGGAGCCACGCATTATCAGCCTATTTCGTGGACGGCTGCTTTTGAGTTGATTGGCGGCCACCTCAATGCACTTCAATCTCCTAACGAAGCGGTCTTTTACACCTCAGGGCGCACCAGTAATGAGGCTGCGTTTTTGTATCAACTGTTCGTGCGCGAATTTGGAACCAATAATCTGCCGGATTGTTCCAATATGTGTCATGAGTCCAGCGGAGTTGCTTTGGGTGAATCCCTGGGAATTGGCAAAGGATCCGTCACCTTGGAGGATTTTTCGGAAGCGGAAGTCATTCTGATCCTAGGGCAGAATCCGGGAACAAATCATCCCCGAATGTTGAGTGCGCTTAAAAAGGCGAAGGGACGGGGGTGCCGTATTATTTCCGTGAATCCATTGCCTGAGGCGGGTTTGCTGGGGTTTAAGAATCCACAGGAAGTAAAGGGTGCTCTCGGGATTAATACGCCGCTTACGGATTTGTTTCTTCAGGTGCGAATAAATGGAGATATGGCGCTGTTAAAAGGAATCATGAAGTTTCTTTTGCAGGCGGAGCAGAAGGCGCCGGGAACTGTCTTTGATACCGAGTTTATTCAGCAACATACCGTGGGGTATGCTGGTTTAATTGAGTCGTTGAATTCGACTAATTTTGAATCGATCGTCGAAGCAAGTGGTATTCCGTTGGTGCAGATCCAGGAGGTTGCGGATTTGTTGAGGTTGAAGCGCCGGATCATAGCGTGTTGGGCGATGGGGTTGACGCAACAGCGTAATGCGGTAGCGACAATTCAGGAGGTTGTGAATCTGTTATTGTTGAAAGGTGCGATTGGAAAACCCGGAGCGGGGACTTGTCCCGTGCGAGGGCATAGCAATGTGCAAGGGGATCGGACAATGGGGATTTACGAAAAACCATCGGCCAAGTTTATTTCTAAGCTGGGGGAGGTTTTTGGATTCAATCCACCTTTAGCGTATGGGTTGGATGTTGTGGATTCGATCAAAGCTATGGCGGCCGGTGAGGCGAAAGTCTTTATCGCTATGGGAGGTAATTTTTTATCGGCTACCCCCGATACGCTTTATACTGCCGCGGCGTTGCGGCGCTGCCGCTTAACGGTTCATATTTCAACGAAGTTGAATCGGAGTCATTTAGTGCATGGAGAGGAGGCTCTTATCCTCCCGACCCTTGGCCGTAGCGATGTGGACATCGTGAACGGGGAGCGACAATTTGTGAGTTGTGAAAACTCGATGGGAGTTGTGCAGGCTTCAAAGGGTAGCCTTGAACCCGTTTCCTCTGAGTTACTGAGTGAGCCAACGATCGTGGTGCGAATGGCTCAAAGCACCCTTGGAGCACGTAGCGTGGTGAATTGGAAGCATCTTGGAGGGCATTACGACCACATTCGAGATGCTATCGAAAAAACGATTCCGGGATTTTCGAATTACAGGGAGAGGGTGCGGGTTCCAGGTGGGTTTTATTTACCGAACACAAGCCGGGAGGGGCGATTTGAAACCAAGAGTGGTAAGGCGCAATTTCATTCGATGGCCCTGAGTTATCCCAAGTTGGAGAAAGGGGAATACTTGATGATGACGATTCGGAGTCATGATCAGTTTAATACCACGATCTATGGTTTAGATGATCGCTATCGTGGTGTTTACAATGAAAGGCGTGTCGTTTTTATGAATCAAACGGATATCCAAACCGCTGGTTTTCGGGGAGGGGATGTGGTCGATTTACTGAATCACACCGATGGAGTGGAACGGATCGCGCGGCGCTTTATATTGGTGCCGTATTCGATACCGGAGCGGTGTATGGCGACTTATTTTCCGGAGACCAATGTGTTGGTCCCTATCGGAAGCGTGGCGGAGCGCAGTAACACGCCGGTGTCCAAGGCTGTTGTAGTGACACTACGGAAGTGTGTGTAAGCCGCGGATGGTTCCGGCACCCAAGATGAGACGATGGAACGTTCGATAGTGGTCAGGGTGACCGTCTGTGGAGAAGATCGGTCATTGTAACGAGAGACGTTCCTCAGCGGCCCAACGCCGAAGCTGAGCTGCGACTGGAATGCGGCGGGCTTGCTGCTGGCGCAGCCGAGCAGGTGTGTTGGGCATGGAAACCAAGTTGGGGGTGCAAGTCCCCTGTGGGGCCGCTGAAGGCAACCACGAGTTGAAGGCAACTGCATGACCCGCGAGGGCGTGTGGAGAAGAAGCAATGAGACAAATCGCAGCATCGAACCAAAGTGAAGT
>CAMCYN010000097.1 GCA_945883955.1 Akkermansia muciniphila | reverse complement strand
GCGATGTGTTTCCATCCGTGAGTCTGACGTCCAGCATCAGTTCTGATGTCGTGACGCAGGCGCAGTTGAAATTTTTGGTATATGGCTTCAGCGGCCAAGGCCTTGAATTCGCTGGGGGTCAGCTTGATGCGGCCAAACTGCTCACAGTAGCGGCAGAACTCCAAGTACGCTTCAGCGGCGGTGATTAGCGCCCCTTCTTGCCTCGCCAGCGCGTTCTGAATGAACACGAGAGGGGACGGCTCCTGCCGCGACAGGATGCGTTTCCCGTCAATATGGCGGGGTTGGCCGTGGGCACCTTGAAAGAAGCTCGTGTCGGCCTCGAGGATCGTTTTGGCCCTATCCACGATACTTCCCAGCACAGCCGGCCGCCGGTGATTCTCGAATAGAAACCTGACGTCCAAGCCTGAGCCGCAATCCTCCGCGTATTTCATCAGGTAGTTTGACAAGAGGATCGCCATTTTAGAGTCCGTGGTGGGGCAGAACGCATCAACGACGGGATCCCAAAACCAGAAGCCCTCTCCGGGATAATAGACGTTTTGGTGTCCGAGGCCTTTCTCTCCGCCCAGCATCGCTGCAAAGAAGTCTTCATTTAGCAGGATCGGCCGAGAGGCGCGGCTTCCGAGGAGGTTCACTACTGTCTCTTGGAAGAATGGCCTGCCGAATCGCTGCACTTCCTCAGGAAATTTAAGGTGAAACCAGTTCGCCGGTGTTTGTCGGGCTTCTCCTGTTGGGCACTCAGGTGAATAAGGAGCCTTGGGCGCGGACTGCGCACGTTCATACCAGCGGTCAACCGTCTCAGGGCTTATCTCGCCTAGGGTTGGGGCAGTCCGCCGGAGAATGGAGAGAATATCCTCAGATCTATTCCAGAGGGGTTTAAGCAGGGCATTGCGCTCCATCTCTTTTTTACGTGCCTCCCACAGCATCAGTCGGGTGGGCGTTCCTTCTTTATTTTTAGCTTTGCTGCTCATAAGTGAAGCGTCCGTCTGACGTAATTACATTTTGGTTATGGGTGGCGGTATTTCGCCGCGCAGCTCAAGGGCATTCCATGGTGGTGTATAAATAATAACGCAAATTGCCTGATTCCGCACGGTAAACTTGCGGGGGTTATCGCGCGTGATGGGCCTATCCAATCACCCCTGTGAATTATCCGATCCTGTGGGAGATGGTAGCTTCACCGTAACTAAGAGTCGCACTGACTAAGCGGCGTAAAGTTGTTCCTCACTACAGACATTGATGTCGGGATTGGAATGTTGAAGGCGGAAGGAAGTAAATGTGGTAAAATTCGCTAGTCCCATGCTGCGGCTTCTTGTAACTGCCAATTTGCAATTTGTATGCGGAAGCATTGATCGGTATCCAAAAATGATAAATAGACACGGCCAGTCTATTGAAAGCGTGCGGGTCTCCTCGTTAGCGCGTGAGAGGGTACATCGAGGAATATTCAACGTGTAGTCATTGAGCCCGGGAAATGAGGCTATCGCAATCTTCGCCGAGTTGTCTTTCAGATCGAAATGGACGTCTCGGGCCTCTGCACGATTGCCGCGAAGACTATTGATAAATGGAGTGATCACTTTGGTCGTCAGGGGGGCTGCATATTTCCAGATCAATCAGGAAGAGGATCAGTACATCGTTGCGTCTACTGCGGGGCTTCGTTCGGATTCACCGCTGTTGGACATAGCAATTAAGCAGGGGGGGCCTTGTCGTGCGTATGGGAACGGGGGACAGGGAACGATTTAGCGAAGAGGACATCCGAAAGGGACCCGTCCATAACCACCGGAACCGCTCAAGCGCCACCGAAGGAAAATCCGGCTGTTAACGCAAAAATTGATGAGTACATCAAAGCCAACCCCAAGTTCTGGGAACACGTGCAGTCATTGCCGCCCGAACGTCTCGCCCGGACACTGGTGTTAGTGGAGATGCAGAAAGACGAACGTGTAGAAAAGATGCGTGCCGGAGTGCTTCGCAAACTCGAAGAGAACCCCGAGATGAAGGAGAGCATCCAGCGGATGGTTAAGAATATGCCGGTGGAGCGTCGCGAACAGGCGATGGTTTCGATTGCACGCCAGACAATGATGGCGACCGCACCTAAGCAAACGCCAAGTGCTGGAATGCGGATGTAGTGGAGGAGTGGGAGCATCGGTCAAACAGAGCTGCTGTTCCTTCCTGCGGATGTTGGACAACTGGGGACTCCCCAGACCCCGCATCGTGGAAACCCTGTATGACCGGCAGCGCATCCTTCCGATAGGACTGACACCTCAGATCAAACACCCAAGCCTCGCGTCATGGTGCGCGTTCTTCAGAGGAATCCGGGGCGGGAAATCCGCACGCCGGGATCTGCGATAGGAGTGTCCCGCAACCGGCAGTTCTGCCTCACTAGTCAGAGACTATAAGAAAGATTTGCAGAGAAGTCAGGGGCCTGACCGCGCTCTATTTCCTGTTGCCAGGTTTTGAGTGTGTCTTTTGTCCAGAAGCGTTCGCACAGCTTCAGGTATTGAATAACAGTCCCGTTTTCACCTCTATTCAGTAACTCTTTCGCCAAGCGCATATTTGGCCCGAAAGTACCGATGGTCGCTGTCTTTTGTGCCTCCTTGGCAGATGATAACAAAGATTCTTTCGCTACCGGAAGGTTGTTGCGTCCGAGAGCAATGAGTCCCATCAGCGTGTGTGCGACATGAACCCGGTTGGTCCCGTCATCCGGCATTGGATGGCGATGCTCTATGAGAAGAAGCGCCTGCGCGTAGCCTTCGGTTTCCTCAGTATGACCCGCATAGAACGACCAACGCATTACATTGAGCAGCGCCTCCCTCTTTTGATCGGAGGTTTCGTTTGCCGTGAAACCCTTAACAGTCGAAACAGCACGTAAATACAGCTCCTCCTCGCGGGTATATTTTTCGGTGAAGTCTGTCTTAATGACCTCCTCTCCGTTTTTTCCTCGCAGGCAAAATACACCCCTGTTCTGGTCATAGGTCAGGATACTTTCTGGCTCAGGCGAATGAGGCGCGAAAACCTTGCTGCTGATCTTAAATTCTCGGGACGGCCCTAAGAAAACAAATTTCCCCTGTTCCTTGAAGTAGAGATAACGGTCGTCACTGCGTTTGTAGACCAGGAACCGAGAAGCGCTAAAAACACCCGCGACCCTGGAGAGCTCTTTCTGGGTATGCAGATCGGTAACGTCAGCCACACAGGCCGCCGGCAACAGGCAAAGCAGGATAAGGCTAACCCAGCACAAAAGCTTCCTTCGTTTAGTGGTTGATTGAGCGTCGAGATCACAATTTGTCGTTTGCATGGAGAAAACCGTAAGGGGTTTTGGCAACATTCCGTTAATCGATAAAATTGGGACGAGGATCACTTTTTTCGATGGATCAGCATGGCCCGGGGAGGCAAAGCAAGTGAACGCCAGTTTTTATAGAAGAACTGATAGCAAGACGACATGAGGTTGTTGAACCACGCGAGATCTCGCGATCCTAAAAGCGATGGCAACCTCCACATCATCCCAATCCAGTTCCTCGTACGAAGCGCGGGTCATCGATCATGTCAACTGCGACAAACTCGTAAGAATCATTCCAAGCAACCACTTGCGACTACCGGCCTGCAGAAAACGTCCGTCTTCTATTTTCCGGAAAACACTCCAAACTGGCGCGGATGCACCGTCGGTCTCCTATCGCCGCTGGCTTTATCTGCGGACTCCTGATCTTAACGGCTTCAAGATCGTCTGTCCGTGCCGAACTTGCGATTTCGCGTGTCGAGTTCGACGATCGTTCTGAAGATCTGGAACTCCGCAGAACTGACGCTTCGCAGAAGCCTCAGATTCTGCGGGCATCCTCCTCTACTCGTTTGCTCCGGTTTTTCTTCACAGAGGAAACCGACGGGGCGCGACTCGCTTCCCGCCTTCGTTACAAGCTGGAGGAATACGATACCCACTGGCAGGATTTACATCCGGACCCTGAAATGAAACTGAGCATTCAGTTTACGGATTCCGAAAAACAGATTGTCGGCACCGATACCTTCAGTCTCGTGGGACAAACGGCGGGATGGAGGGGCAAAGCCGAAGACTCCGACTTTCATCCCCGTAAAGAGCAAGCTACGGTCCCGGCAAGGGCCATCGAAGCCAGAATTCTTCTGACCTCCAACGGGGGAACTTCAGGAATTGGAATCATTGCGTTGGACGGCCTTCGCGCAACCATCCAGCGATTAGGGGCTACTCAATCCGAAGTCTACGATTGGAACATTTCAACGGGCACCGCACTGGATGAGCCTCTGGGAAGGCCTGCGAATTGGGCACGGGAAGGTTCACGGGCGGAAATGGCGCAACTTCGCATCCGTCAAAAGCCGATACCACACCCCATTCTTATAGTGCAGGACGACGATTCAAATCGCTACGCGATTTGGTCGACTACCCGTTCCAAAATGATGCCGGTAAGCCCGGGAGACCATCTTATACTGGAATGGCAAAGCGCCCATAGCGTCGGCGCGGGAGGCTCGGGCCACGCGGACTATTCCAACCTCAAACCCGGCCGGTACTGGTTCCGGGTAGCGACGGCCAACGTCAATGGCGAACTCAGCGGAACGGAAGTCTCGGTGCCGCTCGATATCGTAGCCCCACTCATACAGCGTCCGGAGTTTTGGATTGTCGTCACAACGCTGCTCGGCATCGCCGCCACCCTACTTACGCGAGGCGTTATCCGACACCGCATGCAGCAACGCATCGAGGAAATCGAACGCCTCAATACGCTCGAGCGCGAGCGCGCCCGTATCGCCCGTGACCTCCACGACGACATTGGCGGGGGACTGACGGAAATCGCCATGCAAAGTGATTGGGTACGTCGCGATCTTGTGCAGGGCATTACACCCGACACATTACGTCGAATCGAACGCGTCTCTCAATCTGCAGTGGAACTGACCAGAAGTGTCGATGAAATCGTTTGGGCGGTAAATCCCGCGAACGATACTCTCGACCGTTTTGCCACCTATCTTTCCCAGTCCACCGAACAATTTCTGGACGCGGCGAAGATCCGCGTGCGTTTTGATTTCCCAGCGAAATTACCGTCTCTGCCCTTGCCTGGAAATTTGCGACACAGTCTTTTCATGGCAGTCCGTGAAGCCCTTAACAACGCCGCCAAACATTCCAAGGCCGACCTCATTCGCCTGACGCTCCAACTCGAAACCAATACTTTGGTGACTACCATCGAAGACAATGGATGTGGTTTCTCTTTGGAACAGACGCGCCCCGACGGGACCCACGACGGTCTTGCAAATATGCACCGGCGCATGGAAGAAATCGGAGGCTCGTTGCAATTGTCCAGCTCTCGTAGCAAGGGCTCGCGGCTGGAGTTTCGTCTCCCACTTTCTTTTCCGGAGAACAACCCATGAGTGCCCTTCCAACACCAGCCATCCGACTAGCAGTGGTCGAAGATGACGCCCGAATCCGGGCCGTTCTGAGCGAGATCCTCTCCAGCACTACGGACTGCACCTGTGTTGGATTTTTCACGAACGGCAGCAGCGCAATTGCCGAACTCCCAGCATTGAAACCCGATGTCATTCTCATGGATGTTAACCTGCCAGATCTGAATGGCGTGGAGTGCGTCACACGGCTGTCCCCGCTGCTGCCCGATACTCAAATCCTGATGCTGACGGTGTATCAGGACACCGACACCATTTTCCAGGCCCTCTCGGCCGGTGCCCACGGGTATTTGGTCAAACCTGTGATGCCCGATCGTCTGCTGGACGCGATTAGGGAAGTGCGCGAGGGCGGTGTCCCTATGAGTCGGACGATCGCACGCAAGGTCATCGACGCCTTTCACCGGCCCGCCCCCACGCCGCCGAAAACGTCGACACCTCCCTCAACTCTGGACGCCTCGTTAGGGCCGAGAGAACAACAGGTGTTGGACTATTTGGTCGCCGGACTTGCGTACAAAGAGATCGCATTGGAACTCGGGATTGGAATTTCCACCGTGAGCACCTATGTGCAGCGAATCTACGAAAAGCTGCACGTTCGGACTCGGAGGGAGATAATAGCGCGATGCAGTGGAACGTTCTGAAAACGAACAGCGTACTCACGAGAAGCACCTAGCCATCCGCCACGTCGCCTTTGGTGCTTGTCGTAATCTTTACGACAAGACCGTCCGGGAACTTCGGGATAACATCTGGGTGTCCGGAGAACTCCGTTCCCCCCAATGAACTCCTGGTTAAAATTCTTTTCCGTCTGTTGCATTCTCGCGTCTGCCCTGGCCGTGCAGGCCACTGAGTTTACCGTGGCGCCTAACGGCAACGATTCCGGCCCCGGCTCCAAAGAACAACCCTTCGCCACCCTCGAGCGCGCCCGCGACGCTATACGCTCGCTGACGGCCACCGGGACGTATCCGAAGGAAGGCGTCACTGTTTGGCTGCGCGGTGGAGTCTATGAGAGGGACAGGCCGTTTGAACTTGATGCCCGCGATTCCGGCCAACCGGGCGCACCAGTTGTCTACATATCTGCCCCGGGAGAAATCGCCCGGCTGATAGGTGGAAGGCAAATCCCAGCCTCCGCATTTCATCCCGTTACGGATCGAGCGTTTCTGGATCGTGTGGTGGATCACGCGGCTCGGCGGCATTTGCTGCAGGTCGATTTGAAGGCGCTGGGTATCATCGAATACGGGGAGTTGCGGCCGATACACGCGTTGGATTTTGGCTCCAATAGCCACTATCTGCCCGCGCCAATGGAACTGTTTATCGATGGTACAGCGGCAACGCTGGCCCGCTGGCCCAACCGTGACAACAAGACGCCCGCGTTGGGTTTGATAGAAAGCGCGATCCAGAATATGGAGCACGACGAGAAGGGCGGCGCCACCCAGTATTCCACGATGTCTTTGAAGGATGTGCCCATCAAGCCGTGGGGCACCGAAGGAGATGGGGACCAACTGGCGCTGTTCCCTCAACAGGCCATTGCACACATGCTTCAATGGGGACCGCCGGATGACGCTTATGTGGTTGGCGGTTTGATTCGCGCCTATGCGAATACGCACCGCAAGATCGCGTCGCTGGATGCGAAAAAAGGCACCGTTACCTTCGACACGCCGGTTAAGGTTTGGCCCTCCTACAAGGATACGGCGAAGTGGTTCTACTTCTCGAATGTGCCCGAGGAAATTGATATTCCTGGCGAGTATTACTTGGATCGCAAAACCGGTGTCTTGACGCTTTATCCGCCCACCGGTTGGAGTGACAAATCGGAAGTGGTGGTGTCGGTACTAAACGATGTGCTGGTGGCATTGGAGAACTGTTCGCACGTGCGTCTACGTGGACTCACGCTAGAGGCTACGCGTACGAGCGGCGTGTACATTGAACGGGGTGAGGATAATGTTCTTGAGCAGTGTGTGATTCGGAACACTGGGATCGTCGGTGTTCAGATCGGGTTCGGGTGGGACGCTGGCATCGCAGGGGAATGGGAGGCTCAGGTGGCAAGAGGCACGGTTGTGCCGCCCGAGGTGAAAGCCGCAGGCCCTGGAAAACCGCTCCCGCGTCTGCCCGGGTCCTACCGGCACGTCCTTTGCACCGGAATGGAGCGTCTCCCAAACCGGCTTCCAGGAGCCACTGCGCTCGACCGGCAGGGGGGGCGCCACAACGGGCTTGATGGTTGCACAATTGTCGACACAGGCATCGGCGGCGTGCTTCTGGGAGGAGGGGACAGAAAGACGCTGACGCCTGCGGAGAACTTCGTGCGCAATTGCGACATCTCACGCACCGACCGGCGGGTCCACATGTATGCCGAGTCGGTCGTGGTGGACGGCTGTGGAAATCTGGTGGAGGGAAACTACCTGCACGACAACTTCGGCGGGCTCCTCTACTTCCTCGGGAACGATCACCTCATGCAGTATAACGAAATCTGCCGGGGACTCACGGCATCCAAAGACGGCGGAGTGGTCGAGACGCGGCAGAACCCGGGGATGCTCGGAAACAGGATCCGGTTCAATTACCTTCACCATAACCAGCGGGGGAGTCCTGATCACAACGCTCCGAATTACACCATTTATTTGGATAACAGCACTCATGGGGTGGAGGTGTTTGGGAACGTGTTTTACAAAAATATCGGGCGGACCGTGAAGCCCTGGGCCTGCGCGCCGATCGCAGTCACCGAGGGGCATAACCACGTCATCAGCAATAATCTCTTTATCGATAATCCGGGGGTGAAGATTAACGACGGGGTAGACTTCGAAAAGACCCGCAAAACGTATGAATCCTGCGCCCGGATGCTCACCAATGATGTGGATGTTACAGCACCGCCTTACTCCACCCGGTATCCTGAGTTTTTCGAGACGTACACTGGAGTCATGGTGAACAACGATCCGGCTACTCCGCTCTTCAATCAGGTTTTTAATAATGCCCTGATCGGAGACAACGAAGGCGTAGGCCCAGCTCGTTATCCCGACAAAAACACCCGCCACCACAACGTCGAGATCGATACGGATCCGGGATTTGTAGACGAGGTATCTGGCAACTTCTCGCTCAAAGCAGACTCCCGAGTGTTTATGGAAATCCCGGGATTCGAAGCCATTCCTTTTGAGAAGATGCAACGAGCTAAAGCACTTCACCAAACCAATCCATGAAACGCATCATCACATTTCTCTTCCTTGGCGCCCTATTGCTTGCTCCGCGTGCAACACTCGCCGAGGAGCCAAGCCGCGTTACCCCGATCAAATACCCTGCGTTCACTCTTTGTTCCGTGCCGGTTGGCAAGGACGGAAAGGTCAATGCGCTTGTTATGACGCCAGACGAGCCTCTTCCGGGCAATCCTTGGGTCCTTAGCTCGTTTCAGGACGTGAGAAATCCAGCTGTCGCCAATATGGTGCGCACACAGTTGGAACTCGTGCGAAGAGGCTTTCACGTCGTAGGCGCAGCCCCCGGCGTGGTTCTCGGCGCACTGGATCCGAATGCGGTGTGGGACACGGTCTATGAAGTGATGACTACTAAACAGAATCTATCCAAGCACGTCGCGTTGATGGGCCTCAGTCGCGAAGGTCTCAATGCCGTCCGCTGGACCGCTGCCAATCCAGGCAAGGTATCGGCCATCTACCTCGATCATGCTGTGTGTGATTTCAAAAGCTGGCCGGGCGGTAAACTCGGCATAGGGCCGGGAAGCACAAATGACTGGGCGACGCTCCAAAAGGTTTACGGCTTTAAAGACGAAGCCGAGGCATTGGCCTTCAAAGAGAATCCGGTCGATCTCGCCCCAAAGCTAGTCGCGGACAATGTCGCCATTATCTATGTCGCCGGTGAGAAGGACAATTATGTTCCCTACTCGGAAAACGGAGCGCCCATGCAGCGGCAGTTTGAAAAGCTGGGAGGCAATTTTGAGCTCATCATGAGTGCTGGAGTGGATCATCACCCGCACGGGTTGTCGGATCCTCGCCCGGTCGTGGATTTCATTCAGAAGCACTCGCGCTGAACCAATCCAAACACGTGATGAAAACAACACTTATACTCACCTCATTGCTGTTTCTGAATCCACTTGCCGCGATCCGAGCCGCCGAGGGGCCTCCGGCTGGAAAGCCCGTAAATGCCGAGTCAGCTAGCCAGTACACGCTTAAGGGATGCATAACCGATGCCGAGGCGAAACCTCTCGCCGACGTTCGAGTGGGTTTAAAATCTACGGCGCTCGTGACGCAAACCGACGCCGCCGGGCATTTCACGCTCTCCTTTATCCCGCAACAGCCCCTCGTTCCGGATAAAGAAAAGGCGTACGCAGCTCTGGAACTTGACAAAGATGGGTATCTGGGGCGGACCGTGCTTTTCAAGGACCTCAATGCCTTCGAGCAACCGGTGAATGAAAAGCTCGAGCGGAATCCACTCACCGAAGACCGGGCGGAATACAGCAGGCGAATGAGTATGGATTACACCTTCCCGTTACAGGCGCCGGGGTTGAAGTTTCCCAACAATTCTCCGGACATCAGTGCGGGTGAGTGGGAAAAGTTCTTTTCTACGATGGATGCGAGAAAGAAGGACGGCTCCACGGAACGCGTGAATTTTCAAGCCTACATTCCCAAAGGTGCTTCCAAGCTGAAGGCGATGTTTCTTCTGACCCGGCACGGGATCGGATCAGTGGACCATCCTAAGCTGAGGGAATTTGCGGATCGAAATGCGATAGCGCTCGTGGGATTGCTCGGCAACCCGGTGCAACGAGGGTTCTATCCGGTCAGTTTGATTGATGAGGATATCCAGAGATTGGGGGATTTGTTGCATCACCCGGAAATCTCCACGCTTCCACTGATCTCGTTCGGGCACTCCAATGGCACCGGCTTTGCAGGAATCTTTCCATCGCAACGTCCCGATAGAGTCATCGCCTGGGTGTCCTATCATTCAGGTACAGCTTTCCATCTCCAGTTTCCGGGAGTGGAAAAAGTTCCGGGTTTGGCGCTACACGGCAACCTCGATCCTTTCCTAAAGAATGGTCAGGAGGAGACGATCAAAAATCTTCGCAAGAACCGTGACGCAGCTATTGCCATGATGCTGGAGGGGAATGTCGAACATGCTCCCGTGGATAAAGGACAGAGCGCAACCTGGGATTTCATCTTTGCGTTTTGTGAAGCCGCTATGCGTATCCGCCTAAATAGTGACGGAACCCTAAAACCTGTGGTGATCGAGGACGGGTGGCTTGGGGGGAATTACGATAGGGCTCAGGGCGGGCAGCAGGAGTTGGCGATTGCGCCATTTTCGGAATTTAAGGGGGATAAATCGGTAGCCAATTGGCTTCCGGACCGGAAGTTTGCAGAGGTGTGGCACACGTACGGGAAGACCGATCCAAGACCGTCTGCAAAATAGGCGAGGGGCCATTCGCTCATGAGGTAACGCGTAATCATTTCTTTATGAACCAACTACTCTTGCTGCTATTGGCTCTGACACTCACTACTCAATCCGCCGTGTACGCGGCCGGAAGTGAAAGTGCCGATCACTCCGAAGTGATCTCTATAGCAAAGTTCAAAAATAACCGCGCGGCGGCGGTTTCTATCACGCTCGATGACGGTCTTCGCAACCAGGACGACCTGGCAGTGCCGCTGCTCAATCAGTATGGCATCAAGGCGACCTTCTTTGTCATCCCCGGACTCACGCCCGAGACGAATGAGGAAGCGGCGAGGAAAAAACCGGGCGATTGGGGCGGCATCAGTTGGCTGCGGTTGAAGGAACTGGCCGCTCAGGGACATGAAATCGCCAGCCATACTTGGACCCATGAGTCGGTCATCTCAACTAAGGATGGGCAACGGGTTCACATGGAGCCTGCCAAGTTGGAGGCGCAGGTGGCAAAGGCCTACGAGGCGATTAAAAGCAGGATCGGCGTAGCACCGTTCACGTTCGCTTCGCCTGGCAATGCCATCGATGAAGTCATCAGAGCCGCCGCACACAAGTCTCATCCGGTCATCCGGGACCAGTGCGAACGTTTCGGTCCTTGGCCTCCTTCGAGCAAGGACTTCACCACTGAGCAGGCGAATGCGATGGTCGAACGCTACCTTGCGGCGGGCAAACCGTTGGTCTGGATGATTCATGCCATCACAGAGGGTTACAACGCCCAATCCAGTCCCGATGTCCTCGAGAACCATCTGAAATACCTCAAGAGCCGCGAGGAGGTGCTCTGGCTGGATACGTATGCCAACGTGAAGCGGTACACGATGGAACGGGACTCAGCGAAACTGACGCAATCGATCTCCGGCAACAGCGCGACGTTCACTCTCGAATCCGCTTTGGACCAAGCGCAGTTCCACGATCCGCTGACGGTCATCATTCCGGCGAAAGATGCCGCGCAAGTCATCGCCAAGGGACAACATTCCGGCGCTTTACTTCCCGTCGAGGTGCGCAAGGATCGTATTCTAATCCAAACTGTTCCATCAACTGAACCGGTGGAGGTCACATGGCGGAGTAGCGGGAAATAGAGCACGGGAACCAGAGTCCACGCCGACGTATGTCGTAATCTTTACGACAAGACCGAAAGCTAGACGCTGGGTAATCTCGTGGGACCTGCACTCCGTTAAAGCATCCGGGGATGCCTCACCGTTGTAGCCCCCTTATGAAAACCCTTCCCGTTGCATTTCTTTCACTTTGTCTCGGTATTTGCGTCGGAG
>CAMCYN010000096.1 GCA_945883955.1 Akkermansia muciniphila | reverse complement strand
GTGCTCCAAAATATATGGAGTGGTATTCCGCCTTTGCAGCGTTGATTTCCTTTATGTGGCTCTGTATGGAGTTTTTGAGAGTTGTATCCGATCGTCTTCGTCGATCTTGACGGCAGGGAATCCGAAGGTCCGGCGCATCCCGTTTTACGGGAAGTGGGTTCCATTTATGAAATCCACAAATACCGCCCCGCAGTCTGATCGGTTCTCCGATAAACCAGACGCGGGGTTGTTTTATAGCTGGAAAAGAAGACGACTATAGCTTGCTGGGTACGGTTACCTGGAGCTTTTCCATCAGATAAGCGAACATATCCAGATCTTTAATCCCGGGTGCTCCTGGATAGTTCAGCTCGCATTCCACGCCCAGCGTCTTGAGATGCTCCGCCAATTTTATTCCGTAGTTCGCGGAGTGGGGGATCCCTGTGGGGCTGTCCGACTGCCGGTACCGAATCGTAGAACAATATAGACTGGAGCGGCTCCCGGGGCGGCGAGGGCCATCGGAGAGAATTGCCGGATCTAGGTTATCAGGCTTTCCCGCTTATCCAGGAACTCCTGGTAGCTGGCTAGGGCTAAGGCGTGATGTCCGTAATCATTGTTCGGAATCCAATCCTTCATTTCCTGAGGATCGAGGGGCGTCTGCGGCACAAAAGCCAGGACGCAGCTTAGTCGAGTGGATTCTCTGGGGATGGGGTCGGCTCTGTTAGGGTCGGCCATTTCCGGCTGAAACCCAAGCCACAGACTGCTAAACCCGCCGGCGGATCCACCGCAACCAGCAGTCCGCCGACTATCCAGACGCTATTCGGCGCTTTTACTCCGCACAAATTGGAGCGTTCTTGCCGCTTCTTCCTGGGAGGCTTTGACTGGCGGATTGATTTTCTCGCCGATGGCATCGGGGATTAAACGGTAGTTGATTGAAACCACCGAGATCTCGGATTCCAGGCAACGGGCCAGGAAATCAGGATTCTTCTTATCTCCCTTCATCCAGCCACCGCCGTGGATAATAGAATAGCAGCGGTGTCTGCTGGAGCGATGGGGCCTGATAGAAATCGAGCACCTGATGTTTATGGCTGGCGAAGGGAACATTTTCCTGAGTGGGCTGTCGCTCCGACGTTTCGGAGTGCGCACTGGCTGGGCCGAAGAGCTGGGCCATCAGAAGGATTATAGAGGCGAATTTATTCATCTGGGGGACGGACAAAAGGGCAGGTAAGTTACAAAGACCGTTGCGGTTTTGCCTACGCACGATTTGGAGGATTCGCCGACGGAAACGACTGTCTTAACGGCAGGGGGTCGTCTCTGGGATAGGGCCGGGGTGCGGTATGGCAAATCGCTTGAGCCGGCAGTAGGAGAATGCGGATCTTTTAGGAAGAAGAAGCAGGGGCCGCTTTGCCCTGTGTGTTAGATGTTTAACAAAAATATGGCTATCCATATACCGAGGCGACTCTGTGGGGCTCTTGCCAACGAGACCACCATCTCCCAATATCCGAGTGATTCATCAATGAGCGGTTGCACGCAAACCTGCCGGCCGCATCGAAAGTATTCTTCTTATGGCACATCAACTCCCTGCATTACCCTACGCAACGAACGCTTTGGAGCCGCATATCGATGCGCGCACCATGGAAATCCACCATGGCAAACACCACAATGCTTACGTGGATAACCTCAACAAGGCTCTGGAATCCGCGCCGGAGCTCGCCAGCAAATCGGCCGTCGATCTCATCCGCGATTTGGCCACCATCCCCGATGCAATCCGTAACGCTGTGCGTAACAACGGTGGGGGACATGTAAACCACTCCTTTTTCTGGACCCTGCTCACGCCCGAAGGCAAAGGGCGTCCCGTGGGCAAGTTGGCTGACGCAATCACGGCGGCATTCGGAAGTTTTGAAGCTTTCCAGGAAAAGTTCCAAGCCGCTGGAGCCACACGTTTTGGTTCCGGTTGGGCCTGGCTGGTGGTGAATGGTGGAAAGCTTGAGATCGGATCCACAGCCAATCAGGACTCGCCGCTCATGGGTAAGGCCGTGGCCGGGATCGAAGGCAAACCTGTTCTGGGACTGGACGTTTGGGAACATGCGTATTATTTGCACTACCAAAACCGCCGCCCGGACTACATGAAGGCCTGGTGGAACGTGGTTAACTGGGAAGTGGCTGAGCAACATTATATTGCCGCGCTCTAACGCTGGGTTAGAGCCAAATACCCACAGACGCTTTGAAAAAGGCGCAGTCTTGAAAGGGACTGCGCCTTTTTGTGCGCAATAACCTTGAATCTTGGATGCAAGTGAAAGGGATGTAGTTGGTTATCTAATTTATGTTAAGTTGGCCGCAGTGGCTTTCCAAACGCTTAACTCATGTTTAAGCTAGTCCGTTCCACTCTTATGGCCCAAAGCATCATCGACCCCAGTCGACTCGAGAAAGTCGAGTTTTCCAACGACGAGATCGCCCGTTACTCGCGTCACCTCATTATGCCCGAGGTGACTCTTGAGGGACAAAAGCGCCTCAAAGCCGCCAGCGTACTCTGTATTGGCACCGGGGGGCTCGGATCCCCAATCGCGCTTTACCTCGCGGCGGCTGGGGTTGGGAGGCTCGGTTTGGTGGATGGAGATACCGTGGACTTTTCCAATCTCCAGCGCCAGATTCTGCACGGCACCAAAGATGTTGGTCGCAAAAAGCTCAATTCGGCGCGCGATCGCATTCGGGAAGTTAATCCGAACGTGCAGGTAGATTTATACGACACCTATTTTACTTCCGCCAATGCCCGGCAGATTGCCGAGCCTTACGATGTGATTATTGATGGGACGGATAATTTTCCCACCCGTTACTGTTCCAATGATATCTCGGTTCTTTTAAAGAAACCGAACGTCTATGGATCCATTTTTCGGTTCGACGGACAATGTACCGTGTTTGCGCCGCATTTGGGCGGGCCTTGTTATCGGTGTATGTTCCCGGAACCGCCGCCACCCGGAATGGTTCCAAGCTGCGCCGAAGGTGGCGTGCTCGGAGTATTACCGGGAGTGATTGGCGTGATTCAGGCGATTGAAGCCATCAAGCTTATTGTGGGCATCGGCGAATCGCTTTTAGGCCGCTTGATTCATTTTGACGCCCTGGCGCTCAAGTTCCGCGAGTTTAAGCTGCGCCGGGATCCTAAATGTCCGATATGCGGCGATAATCCGAGCATTACGGAGCTTGTGGATTACGAACAGTTTTGCGGTATCCCACAGGCCCATGCAGCTGAGCTCGAGGAAAGTCTTGTGCCGACCATTAGTGCGCCGGATTTGAAGGGGAAACTGGATCGGGCCGAGAAATTTGTGCTTCTAGATGTGCGCGAACCCTTTGAATACGATATCTGCAGTATTCCGGGCGCCCGGTTGATTCCGCTTGGCCAGTTGCCCTCCCGGATGAGCGAGCTGGATAGTGCCGATGAAATCGTGCTCCAGTGTAAATCCGGAGTGCGTTCGGCCCGGGCGCTCAAACTGCTGCAGGAAGCTGGGTTTGGAAAACTCGCCAATCTGGAAGGCGGCATTTTGGCTTGGGCCGACTTGGTCGATTCCTCGATGCCCAAGTACTAGGTGCCCTGAGAAGTTTGCTGGAAAATGGATACGTTAGATCCTGCTTTTGTGAGGGTACTGCGTTGTCCTGAGACACGGGGTTTGCTAAGGTTGGTTCCTGCCGACCTTTTGCGAACTCTTGTTTCCGAATATTTTTCACCGGCGGAAATGAAGAATATGGAGTCTTGGGACGGAGCCCTTTTGGTGGAGGATGGCCGGGGGCTTTATCCGGTGCGGGGTGGGATTGCGGTCTTATTGGTCGAGGAATTAGTAAGGATCCCCGAGTCTCTGGCGGTGGCTTTGTTAGCAAAAGTAAAATAATTTAGTAAGCAGTGCAGATAAGTTATGGCTCTGGAAAAGACCTCTTTAGTGTGGAAAAAGGGTATCAAATTAGACTCCCTGGATCATCCATCGGTCGAAGAGACCGATTATAAACCCGCGCTCAAACAGGTGCAGTTGAGGCTTTTGACTTTCCAGCGTTCGCTTGCTGAAGCCAAGCGAAGTTTGATTGTGGTGTTGGAAGGCCCGGATGCCGCCGGCAAAGGCGGGGCGATCGGGCGGATGGTGGAGCGTCTGGACCCACGTTTGCTTCGAGTTCACTCCATCATCAAGCCGACGCAGGAGGAGTATGCGCACCATTATTTATGGCGGTTCTGGAACCGTCTGCCTGCCTACGGGCAGTTGGCCGTTTTTGATCGTTCGTGGTACGGCCGGGTGTTGGTGGAACGGGTCGAGGGGTTCGCCACCGAGAAGGAATGGAAGCGGGCTTACGAAGAAATTAATCATTTCGAGAAACTACTCGTGGACGATGGGGCGATCGTGGTGAAGCTGTATTTACAGATCTCCAAGGATGAACAATTACTGCGCTTTAAACGACGTGAAGCCGATCCGTATAAACACTGGAAGATTACGGACGAAGACTGGCGAAACCGGCGTAGATGGGACGATCATAATGAGGCGGCTCAGGAGATGTTTGAGCGCACCAGCACTTCGGGGGTTCCTTGGCGAATTATCCCAGCCAATTACAAATGGAATGCCCGGGTGGAAGTGGTGCGCAGCGTAGTCGAAGCCCTCGAGTCGGCGGGTATTAAGAAGTTAAACTAGAAGGCTTATGAAGCGCTCGTACTCCGCAATACTCGGTCTGATGTTTGCCTTATCTCTGGCAGCGTGCGACCGGTGGAGCGAAGGGCGTTATCATGCCGCGCTGGCGGAGGCGCAAAAGCGGCTTCAGGCCGCCGATACCGAGGGCGCGATCCGGGCTTACGAAATGATTCTGGACGGCACTGCGAAAACGGCCGAGGCGCAGTACCTTCTGGGACATCTGTATGCGGATAATTTAAAGGATCCACTTGGAGCTCTGCATCATTTTTCGCGTTACCTCGCTATTGCCCCGGACGGTCCTTTTGCCAAGGAAGCGCGTAATTTTCAGAAGGAGGGTGAACTTCGCCTTATGAATCAGCTCGGAAAAGGTTCCCCGCTGACCCAGGAGGAGGCGGCCCGGATGAAGAACGAGAACCTAGCCTTGCGCCGCGCCCTGGCGGAGCTACGTGCCATTAAAACGCAGCCACCGGTTGTTGCGGGAACTCCGGGCTCAAAAGGGACCAAGGGGGAGGCTGTACAGAAACCGATTCCGGCCGGGGCCCGGACGTACAAGGTGGCTGCGGGGGATACGTTGGGGTCGATTGCGCAGAAGCATTATAAAAACAAGGGACGCTGGAAGGATATCCAGGACGCGAACTTCTACGGGAGCGATGGTGGTTTGAAGTTAAAGCCGGGACAGGAGTTAATTATCCCATAAATTGCGCCCAAAGTCTGCGATAGCCGGATTTGGATCGCGTACGCTACTGGCGCGATAATTACGTGGTGCTTTTTGCGAGAATTGGAGTCTGTGAATTCAGGTCGTCTATCCGAGTCGTTCTGTTGAAAAATTGACGATAAGGTCCGCCGCTCAGTTCCATATTTACTGTGGAGCCAGTCTTTTTTAATAGTTCCTCGCAGGTGGAACTCAGGTGGCGCAATTGGAAGCTCTTTCCGAGCTTCTGGTAAATACTCCCCGTTCCGCGGCAACGGCCAAGGGGCGCCATGATCAGGTCACCGTATAAATGGTGTCAGGCTCCCGTTTGGAGCTGTAAAATTGAAGCCCACGCCGCGCCCTGTTTCTATGGATTCCCCCCGCTTTTCCGCGCCTTGTTCCGTAATGGCTCTCACTGTTTCGGTCGTGCTCTCGACGTTTTCCGCTCACGCGGATCCCGATTCTCCTTTCACCTCTATTTGCCGGTGGGCCAGTCCAACATGGCTGGTCGCGGTGTTGTGGACGGAGAGAGCAAACAGCCTGATCCAAGCGTAACTGTGCTCGCCAAATCCTTGGAGTGGAAACCTGCAACGGATCCGCTCCATTTTGACAAACCAGTGGCGGGTGTTGGCCCCAGCCTGGCTTTTGGCAAAGCGATGGCTGCAGCCGCGCCCGATATCCGCGTGGGTCTTGTGCCGTGTGCGGTGGGAGGCACTTCCATCAAGGTGTGGGTGCCCGGTGCCGAAGATCAGGCGACCCATACCCATCCCTATTCGGATATGCTCGCCCGGGTTTTGGAGGTGCAAAAGGCAGGCGTTTTGAAGGGGATTATCTGGCATCAGGGAGAGTCGGACCGGGCCTCGGCTACCCCTCCTTATCGCACTTTGCTTGCGGATCTGGTGGGGCGGATTCGGACGGATTTACAGACGGACGCTCCGTTTGTGGCCGGGGAGATTTCCAGCTTTGATCCCGCCAATGCGGAAGTCACCAGTCGATTTAATAGGGAGGTGCACCTCCTAGAATCGACGCTGAAAAAATATGGCTGTGTTTCCAGCGAAGGCCTTAACCATAAAGGCGACAAATTGCATTATGATGCTCTATCCGTCAGGATCCTTGGAAAGCGATATGTCGGAAAACTGAGCGAGTTGGAAAAGTAAGCCTCCTTGAAGATGGATTGGGGGGCGCAACAGAGTCAAAAAAGGCGGACTTCTCGGGCGAGTGCGCCCGAATCCTGTCGGCGGGATTTCAGGGCTCTTTTTTAAGCGAAAGTTATTCTCGAAACCGGCCGTCGTCGAAATCTCTGCGAAATTGCCCAAATCGTTTGAGGAGCTCGGCGCTTAAATTCTCGACGAGTTGTTTTTCGCCCAGAACGGAACGTCCTTTTTCCAGTACGCAGACCAGGGAGTTTTCAGCTAGCTTCAGCTTTGTGCGGTGATGAAGCTTCAAAAGCACATCGGCATCCGAAGGACGGTCATAAAGCTTCCACGTCTCATCAAGGTGCGGAAGTTGCCCATAGCCGACTCCTGACCCAAATACAATTTTCCGTACTTTGGCGAAATAAGCATCGGAAAACTCCTGTTAAGTCCGGTTGATTAATGTGCCGATCCGGACAAAGAGCGCCTCCTTGGAGGTGTTGAAAATGTGAGGAGCCAGCTTTTGGAAAAGCCATGGATTAAGCTGATCCCCGAAGTTGTAAGTCTTAACTCAATAGAATAGCTTTATTCTGATAGTTTATCGTTGGAGGGGCTTCCTGGGCAATCTCGGGAAAATATTTTGCTAAATTTGTTGAATGCTTGTGTCTTTATTCGTTTACTACGTTTGTTTATTTTAGATTATCTTTTGTCAGGTTTTTGTATTCTACTTTATAAGTCGTCTGTGATTCGTGGTTCCGACTCTCCGTTCTTATCGCTCTTTTCACTTCGGCGTCGCTCCCGCTTTATCTCCGGAGTCCGCTCGGAGGGTGTCGCGCCGACCTGTTTTTTTTAAAGCCACCGGGGAGGTGGGGAAGTGGGGAGTGGGGGAAGGGCCCGCCCATGGGGAGTGTAGGGTGCGCCCTTCTCCATCGGGACTATCGAGCTGAGGCGACTTTTAGTAACTTCCGCGCTGTTCTCTGGTCACGGTTGTGGTCGTGGAGGTGGGGGACCGGGTGACGGATGACTCGGTGTGGGAGCTGGTGGAGTTCAGCGGCTCTTTAACGATCGTTGTACACGCGCCCAGCAGCAGGCTGCATAGAGGCAATAGGAGGAATAGTTGAGTCAGTGTTTTCATGTGGTTGAATCCTTCCTAAAAGAATTCGTACCAAGTCGCTTAGATAGACGTGTTGAACCGGGAAATGATTCCGGGGACCACTCCCGGTTTAAGCGAGTTCCAGTCCGGACATAGTTCCGGTACTGGATGCGAATTTGTCCCGTTCGATCCCCATACGCTGCAGCATGGTGACGAAGAGGTTTGCCAGGGGGGTGTTGTTCTTTTTGTCGAAGGCGAGGTGTTGCCCGTGTCGAAAGCCGCCTCCGGCAAAGAGAATGGGAAGGTTGGTGGTATCGTGGGCGTTGGCGTTGCTGAGGTTGCTGCCGTACAACACCATCGTGGAGTCGAGCAGGTGGCCGTTACCTTCCTTGACGGAGCTTAAGCCTTCGAGCAACCGGGCCAGAGAACGCAACTGAGCTTCCTCGATCCGTTTTAACTCGGCGATTTTGGATTCGTCGTTGCCGTGATGGGTGAGGGCGTGTGTCTGGTTTTTGACGCCGTCGATTTTGGGCGTCACCAGTAACGGCCCCAGGTAGACGGAAGCGACCCGTGTGCTGTCGGTTTCCAGCGCCAGACGTAAGATGTCGTACATCAGGTTGGTCTGGGATTCGACTTCGGAGGCGTCGGCGATGTCTTTGGGGGCTGGGACGGCCACGGTGGGTTTGGGTGTGTGTTCCCAGGCTTCGGCGTACTGGAGGCGTTGTTCGAGTTCGCGCAGGGAGGTGAAATACTGGTCGAGGCGCGAACGGTCCCGGGCGGGCAAATCCCGTTCGAGGCTTCGGGCGTCGTCGCGCACAAAATCGAGGATACTGTTCCCTTTTTTGAGCTCCTGAACCCGTTTATGGATTTCGGCTGGGGAACCCTGAAGGAACATACGGCGGTAGAGTTCCGCCGGGCTTTCCTCAGTGGGTAAACGGACTCCGTCGCGTGTGGTGGAGGGGGTGCCCTCGTGGTTTTTGCCCACCTTCAGGACTAGCGAAGAGAAGCGCGTTTTAGGGCCGATTTCTTCGGCCATGAGCTGGTCGATGGAGAGGCTGTTTTTGAAATTGCTCGCTCCCGGGCGTGGGGCGCAACTGAGGAAGCTTTTTTCCGAATGATGATTGCCGTCCACGCCGGGATGGGACACGCCGCTGAAGACGGTGAATTGTTCCCGGTAGGGTTGGAGAATATCGAGGTAAGGCGTGCTCTGGTAATCTCGCCCGGCCGCTTCGGGGAAAAAATAGCGCGGCATGATCCCCATATTGGTCATGATCGCGAGGGTTCGTTTGGGGGGGGCGGAATTGGCGGCAGCCGCAGCCCGTGCGTGGGATTCCAGGAAGGGCAGGGAGAGCAAGGCACCCGAGGTGCGCAGAAAGCTACGACGGGTGAGGAGGGGAGTTTTCATAACTTTTTGACGGACTGCACAGGGAGGGCAGGTTGGGTTTTAATGATGAGACTCAACGAATCCACAAAATGGTTTCCGAGCGGTTTTTCCGCGAACTCAGGGCCGCCGAGAGTTTGTGTGGTGAGCTGAATGACCGCGAACTGCGCGTCTGGCGGAGGGGTGACCTTCACCGAGACGGGGGTCCACAGGAATTCGGTCGTGCTGCGGGGAATGGGAATGCGATTGGCCGTAAAGGAAGCGGCTTCGGAAACGTGACTGGGCCAGTTCTGGGTGAAGGATTCCGGGGAGCTTCGAAAGAAGTAGATTTGGCAACCCACCCTGGTTTCGGGGGCCTCGGGAAGGTTTCGGTCGGCGAACCTGGCGGAAAATTCGAGGGTGGTATCGATGCCCTGAGCGGTTGCGAGAACATGGCGAAGGTCAATGATTTGAAAAACATCGCAGGAGTTGGCCCTCAGGCCCGGTTTGTCGGCAGCGGTGCTCACAAATCTCAACCAGGATTTATCGCGCAGACTCGGCAAATCCCGAACGCCGTCGAGGCGTTTCGGGTCTATAAAGTCGGCGGGATCCCCGCCCCAGATCCCAGCTTGCAACGGGAATCCTCGTGGGATCTCGCCGGTTTGCCCATCAAAGTCCGTGCCGCCCAAGTCCCGGATTGAGAGCACACGACTGAGAGCCACCGGCGAGGTATAGGCCCAAACCATACTCACGCTTAGACCGCCCAGGATTACCCCGGCGGCCAGCGGACGGATCATCGAGTTGAACCACGACCACGCGTTGGGCTGGGCCGTTTTAGGAGGGGCGTCCGCGCTGATGCGCTCCAGTACTCTGGGAACAAATTCGGTCCTGGAAAGGGCGATCCGTTTGAGGGTATCGGCTACAAAGGCCTCGGAAGAAACGTCCGCCGTGGCGGCATAACCCAGGGCGCGATGCAGTTGATACACATCCACGGCCAGTTTTGGCAGGGCTGGATCGGCTGCGAGAAGGCCGCGTAACTCGGCTTGTCCCTCGGGGGAAATTTCGCCCTCGAGGTAATCCATCCAAAGTTCCGAGAATCGTTCCTGTGCGTTCATAGTGCTTCTCCCTGGGTGTCAGTGATCATCTTAAAGTCCACACATTCGCGGAGTTTTTGGCGAATCACCCAAAGCTGTTTCTTTATCGCGCCGATGGAGCGACCGGTGCGTTGGGCCATTTCTTCCAACGGCAGATCCTCGCTGTAACGCCATTGGACGAACCTTTGGGCCGATTCGCTCATCTCTTTCAGGCACCCGCTTAAGTGTCCGAACCGTTCACTGGTGGTTTCGGGCGGGAGTTCGGTGCGCCTCTCCAGTTCCTGATCCAGCAGATCAGGGGCAAACCGGGTGTGGTAATCGGCCAGACGACGCAGGCGGGTGGTTTCGGTTTTAAGCTGGAATCGGGCGATGGTGAACAACCAGGCGCCCAGGTTCGATTCCGGCTGAAAATCCGACAGGCGGCTGTACGCTGCGATGAAGGTTTTTTGCGCTACCTCGTCGGCATCCCCGCTGGGAGGGCAATGAGTCGCCACCCAAGCGCGGATCCGGCCCTGGTAGACACGCACGATTTCTTCGTAGGCAAACAGATCACCGTTCTGCGCCCGGCGAACGCATCCGGGCGAAAGCTCATCGTGGGGGGAGTCTGTCATAACCTTTGAAGAGATATGGCAGACGGAGCAGAAACGTTACCCAAACTGACGGGATTTTGTTTCGGCGAGGCGGGGGGAGGCTTCCCCGGCCTTAAACACAAACTTTCCGAGAGGCCCCCATAAATACACTCAAAATAAGGATTTTTAGTTTCTCAGGAGACTCCTGGGGTGGGGAGCGTTCTATCTGCCAGCTACAGTGGGCTTAGATAGATTCGTCAATGAGAGGGAGAAGTCTGGCGCTCACTGCGTCGACCACGTCCTTGTCGGCGGATTCGACAAACTCAGCTTGGCGTGCTTTCCAGTCCAAGCTTTTTATCTGATCCGCTAACACTACGCCGTTTATTCCAGACTTTGACGATATCCGAACTTCAAACGGATAGCCCTTTATCTGTGAGGTTATTGGACAGACAAGAAATAAACCGACCGTCTTGTTGTAGGAATAAGGAGACACCACAAAGGCAGGGCGCCTGCCTGCTTGTTCGTGTCCCGCCTGTGGATTAAATGTGAGCCAGATAATATCGCCTCTGCGTGGAATATAAGAGGCCATTACCAGATCTCTTGACCAACCGCAGAACCCGAATCGATGGCTTGATGCTGGTTTTCGGGGGTGACGTCTTTAAGAAGCTGCTCGAGAGTGAAAGTCTTTTTATGGACTGGGGTGATGACGAGATTTCCTGCCTGAAGGGTGAGATCCACGGAGGAGCCATCATGGATACGAGTCTCTTCGGCGTAGGCCTTTGGAATGCGGAGAGCCAAGCTGTTGCCCCATTTCTGAATGGCGGTTATCATGGATATACAATGAATCTACCGCCCTTGTCAGTCAAATCACTTTTGGCGAGGTAGGGTGATTTCTTTAAGCGATGATTTCTCGCTCCGGATGTTTCCGGAGGAGTCGTTAGAGCTGAGCTGCGAATGGTCGCTGCGTAAGCGCTGGAAGACGCCGCTTCATGAACACACGCGGACAAAAAATGTATCCCAGCACCCTTCAACGCCCTCATAAATTGCCGCCCGTCTATGTCACGGGCGGTCATCTGGCTAAAACTTCATCCCTGACAAAATGCAGCCGAATCACCTGGGGTGCTTCCTCCGTCTCCTCAAAATAACAGGCCACAGCATCCCTTACCATCGCTCGTAATTGCTCAAGGGTATCTCCCTGAGTGTGGATGCTATATCCCAATGCAGCCGCATTACAGCCGCCATCAACCTAGTCTTCTCGCACGTCGAAGATGATTTCGTTCATGGTTCTAATCTATCCCCAATGCCACTTTACGAAAAAATTATACGAAAAAATTACATCAAGAAGCCCGCCAGGAAAATACATGGCATAAACCCACTGTAAGTTCAGGATATTTATATCCGTATGAATAGGCATTGTTTCCAGCACCGACATCGGCCGATCCCGGAGCCCAAACGACTCCGCGATATTTGGCACACCCATCAAGGCTTCGACCCAGGCACGTTGAGAAGAAATGTCATGAGATCCCGCAGTTCTT
>CAMCYN010000095.1 GCA_945883955.1 Akkermansia muciniphila | reverse complement strand
CCTGGCACCAAAGGTAGTCGCTCTCTTAAATCCTTACCGCCTGATCCGCATCGGAGTGGTGGTGGTGATCCCTTTGCTGTCGATTTTGGCCGTTCCCGTGCGAGCCCTTCACCAGCTGTGCGACCGTTTGGCGGAGTTTCTGACTCCGGCTTCGCTGAAAGCGGGGAATGTTTTAAATGAGGCCGAAGTTTCGACGCTGGTAGAACTTGGGGCGGAAGAGGGGGCGTTGCACATCAGTGAAAGTGCGATGATTCAGGAGATCATTCGCCTAGGGGACAAAACTGTCCGCGACTGTATGACCCCGCGAGTGGATGTGGTGTGTTTCCCCGATAACCTGACCAATGAGGTATTGGCCGAACGCCTCCCGAAGGTTCATCACCGCCGGATTCCGATTTATGGTGAAACTCCTGATGAGATCCTTGGGATTCTAGAAGTGCGCGCCTTTCTGGAAGATTCCAGAGTGCATTATACTTCCATGCTGATGCCTCCGTCTTTTGTACCCAAGACGATGAAAGCACTCGATCTGTTGCGCTCGTTCCTGCGCCTGCCTCAGGGAATTGCGATTGTGGTCGATGAACATGGCGGAACTGAAGGTGTCATTACCCGGGCGGATCTGGTGGAGGAGATCCTTTCTGAGGCTCTGCCGGGGGGGGATAGGGAATTGTACATTGAAGAGCTGGGCGATGGCCGGATGGTTGCAAGCGGGCACGCGCGGCTGGAGGATATTGGAGAGTTGCTGGAACTGGATCTGAAACTCGAAGGGATCGATACCGTGGGTGGGTTTGCTTTCAACGTGGCAGGCCAGTTGCCCCGTCCAGGGGAGATGCTTGAGGGGAACGGACTGCGTGTTACGGTTCGGCGAACGTCCCACAAGCGAGTGGAGGAGGTGCTTGTAGAGCGAGTGACCCATGGGGAAGTCTCCGATGAAGAGGAGGTAGGTTAAATGGGGGTGTGGTTTGCCATTTTCGGGTGCCTCGTCGTTTCCTTTATCTTTTCAGGCATCGAGGCGGGGCTTCTGTCGGTCAACCGGGTCCGGTTGCGTCACCGTCTGAAGGCGAAAGATCCTGCGGCGATTCTATTGAACCGGCTGCTCTCCAATCCAGAACGCCTCCTGATCACCGTTTTGATGGTCACCAACCTGATGAACATCCTGGCGTTGACCCTGGTCGTGCAGGAGTTGGTGGGATGGATTGGGACTCCGGGGTATACGCTGGCCATTCTGGTGGCGCTGCCGGTTTGGGTGGTCGGGTTGGAACTTTTGCCAAAATCATTGTTTCGCCGCTTTCCATATCGCGCCCTGGCGGCTTTGGCTGGCCCTCTACGTCTGGTCGACATTCTCCTCTACCCGATGCACGCCGTCGGTATGCGGGTGACACGGGGACTCGCATTGCAGCGTTCCCGGAGGCCCCAGAAGCTTTTCGCGGGTCGCGAAGACTTTAAATACATGACTTTCGAGTCCGAGCGTGAGGGGTCCATCTCGGCGGAGGAACGGGCAATTATCCATTCGATCGTGGATTTTCGTACCGTAACAGCCGAGCAACTCCTGGTGCCCATCGAGCGAAGCGGTGCGGTGCCTTATTCCATGACCATCAAAGAGGCTCGAGAGGTGGCCCGGCGGCAGGGGTTTGACCGGGTGCCGGTCTTGGGGGAGGACGGATCGGTGAGCGGACTGGTAGACTTCCACGAGTTGGCTGTGGGGGCGCAATGGCATGGCCGCGTGGAGGTGTTCCAACGCCGTATTCTTAAGGCCGCCCTTAATGATAGCGCCTATGGCCTTTTACGGAAACTCCGGGCCGCCCGTCAGTTCATGGCCGTGGTCCGGGACGAACACGGAAAAAGCGTCGGGATCGTATTTTGGGACGATCTAATCAAGCGTTTGCTACTGCCTTCGATGGGACAAACGGCGGTGACGGTGGATAAAATCCGGGTGCCCAGCGGGGTGTAATCGAGTGTAAGGACTCTAGTTGCGTTGGGTTTGACCGGAGGGTCCAAGGCGAATAAGTTTGCTTGTATGGAAGCTGCCGTGCGCGACCGCATTTACGAGTTTATTCAAGCCAGCGGGCTGCGCCGGACCACTCAGCGGGACGCTATTATTGAGGCGGCCTTTAGTTACACAGACCACTATAACGCTGACGAATTGCTACTCCGGGCGCGGTCCATCGATCCGTCCGTATCCCGGGCGACGGTTTATCGCACCTTACCCTTACTCGTGGAGAGTGGTTTGCTTAAGGAACTGGATCTGGGAAAGGAACAGATGTTCTACGATCCGAACTACATCGATCATCCCCGGCACAGTCACCTTATCTGCCTAGACTGCAATCGGATCCTCGAATTTGAGGACCGTAATATCGATACGCTCGAGAATTGCATTACGAAGCGATTGGGGTTTTCTCCCGTTAACAAATCGACCCGGATTGAAGCAAACTGCGACGAGTTGAAGCGGGTGGGCGTTTGCCAGCATCAGGCCGGCCAGCCGGCTGCCCGATCCTAATGCTCTGCGTTTTGCAGTTCCCTGTGTAGGCTGCTGGCCGTTGGACATTGTTCCAAAGGGCGGCTTTCGAGCTGGGCTGCTGGTTGTAGTCCCATCCAGCTATTGGTTAAAAATAGCGATTCGGCTCGGAGCACTTCCGCTTTGGATATCAGGCGTTCTTCTACTTGGAGTCGGCTCATGACCCAGCCTCGTATGACGCCATCGCGGGCGCCGGTTTGGAGGGAGGGCGTGATCCAGCGGCCGTCGAGTTTGAGGAAGGTGTTGGCCATCGCCGCACTGACGAGGTGACCTGCCGGATTGAAAAGAAGGCTTTCCATGGCGTCGGCCTGTCGGGCTTGCCTGAAGGCATTCACGTTGGCCCAATAATTGGCCGTTTTAAGGCCACCCAACGGCGCGAGGTAGGTCTGGGCATGGATGAGGAGGCGTAAGGAGTTCCCTGGAACCCAGAGGCGTTCCTCCGCCAGAAGGATCAGGCGGGAGTTAGTGATGGGCGAACTCGGGGCGCCGTCGCCAGCGGTCACATAGAGCCGGATGAACCAGTCGCCGTGGAGTTCCCGAAGGGTCGGTTCGATCGTTGCAAAAGCCGCGTCGGGAAGCGCAAAGCCACACTTGCGGGTGGAATGCTCCAGGCGCGTCCAGTGTTCTGCGGCAAATTGGAGGGTGCCATTGTGCAGCCTGAGACTTTCAAAGACCGACATCCCGTATCGGAACCCGCGATCCGAAAGGGGAATGGAGCTGGCGGCTTCGAATTGAGGTTCTTTCCAGATCCAGGCGAGGAGAGGTGCGTCAGGCATTGGAAGGAAAGGGTTGGGCGGGCAGGGAATCGGATAAGGCGTTGGGGGTGGATGGCAGGGTGCGCATTTTAAGAGGGGAGGGGAAGATTAGGTGTGTGGGGGGTTGCGAACGGATCGGGTTCCGCTTAGGGAGAGGGTTATGGCTCACGTGGTTTTTCTTTGGCACATGCATCAGCCGTATTACGTCAATCCGTCGACCAAGACGGCCATGATGCCTTGGGTGCGGTTGCATGCGGTAAAGGGGTATTTGGATATGGTCTCCATCCTCCGGGAGTTTCCCGAGGTGCGGGTCAACCTCAACATGACTCCGGTTCTTTTACTTCAACTCAAAGAGTTGGGCGAAGGAACCGTTCGCGATCTTTGGATGGATTGGGCCCGAAAACCGGCGGCCGATCTGGATGAGTACCAGCGGATGGCCCTGCTTGAGAATTTCTTCAAAATTCACTGGGACAACATGATTCGTCCCTTTCCAAGGTACTGGGAGCTACTTAATAAACGCGGCCTGCGTTTTGATCGCGAAGAAGTCCGGCGCGGAATGCGCTATTGGTCCACGCAGGATTTCCTCGACCTTCAAACGTGGTTTAATCTCGGGTGGTGCGGTTATACCGCCGAGCGTCTTTATCCCGAACTGGCTGTTCTCAAGACCAAGGGGCGCAACTTTACGGAGCTCGAAAAGACGAGGGTGCTGGATATCCACACCGAGATTGTGCGCAAAATTATCCCCCTTTACCGCGAGGCCGAAGAGCGCGGGCAGGCGGAAATTACCACCACACCGTTTTATCATCCTATTCTCCCACTGGTGTTTGATAGTGCCCTTGCCGAGCGCTGCCTTCCCGGACGCCAATTTCCGCGCCGGTTTCACTGGCCCGAAGACGCCAGCGCTCAGCTGGAATTGGCCGTCCGCCAGCACACCGAAATGTTCGGGCGCGCCCCGCGCGGATTGTGGCCGAGTGAAGGCTCGATCGCTCCCGAGTTAATCCCGTTGATGCAAAAAGCGGGGATTCGTTACTTTTGCTCGGACGAAGAGAATCTGTTCCGTTCGCTAGCAAATGACCCGAGTTCCCACGGCTCCAATCCCGATCACCTCGAGTTGTTCCAGGCCTGGAACGTGGCTTATAACGGCGCCACGGTGGCGGCGTTTTTCCGTGAAAAGCCCCTCTCGGATTTTATCGGATTCATGGCGGCGAAGAATGAATCTCACCATGCTGCGGGGCATCTCCTGCATCATCTACGGAGCATTGAGGCGGCTCTCCCCAACCGGCGCGGAGTTATTCCGCTGATCTTGGACGGAGAAAATGCGTGGGAAACTTTTGCGGATGGCGGAGAAGGGTTTCTGCGAGCGCTTTACGGCGGATTGCTCGACGATCCGGTGCTCGAATCAGTGACGATGGAGGAGTACCTGGAGTTGGCTCCGCCGCAGAAGGTGGTTCGTTCGCTTCACACCGGATCCTGGATTTCGAGCAACTTTGACATCTGGATTGGCGAGGACGAAGAGAATCGCGGATGGGATTTGTTGGGGAACACCCGTGATTTTCTCCAAAAGCAAATCGAGGCGGGAACGCTTACCGCGGAACAAAAGGCGTCAGCACTCCAGGAAATTTACGCTGCGGAAGGAAGCGACTGGTTCTGGTGGTATGGACCGGATTTCAGTACCGAAAATGACGGACTGTTCGACGACCTGTTCCGGCAGCACCTCAAAAATGTGTATACCATTTGTGGAGAATTGCCGCCCTCGATTCTTGAGGAGCCGATCACGTCGATGCGGGTTGCGCCGTTATATGACAAGCCGAAACAGCCCGTAGCGTGCAGCCTGACTGGGCGCCGCTCCTCTTACTTTGATTGGATGGGGGCCGGGTCGTATGTTGCTGGAAGCGAGCAGGGTGCGATGTATTGTTCGGACCGGATTCTCAAAGGCTTTGCGTTTGGAAATGACGATGACTCACTCTATCTCCGGTTTGAACTGCTGCGCTGGCAAGACGTCTCGGTAAGCGTGGAGTTCCACGGAATAAAACCGGCCACGCTCGAGTTTGGTCCGCTGGCCCCCACCGGCCGCGGCTGTTACCGGCTTGTGGGTGCGGACGGTACGATTATGGAACGCAAAGATTTGGCGGCCCGTGAGGTGGTGGAAGTGAAAGTCCCGTTACTGGATCTCGGAATGAATGGGGACGACCAGATCCGATTTCAGGTGAAGGTTTTCGAGGCCGGCCTGGAGAGAGAATGTTATCCGGAACGGGTGCCGATCGAGTTTGCTTTAACGCGTAACCAGTACGCGCTGGAGCACTGGCTCGTCTAGCGGGCGAGCCTGCCCGCAGTAAGGCCTGTGGGGCATCCTGAAACGCAGGATGCCCTTGGGCTCGTTCGGTTAAGACAGTTCCACGATTCTTCCGGTCCTGGCGCTTTCGTAACAAGCCAGGATCAATGCGACCGCTCGCTCCGCCTCTTCGCCCGGAATCATGGGGGCCCGTTTATCCCGAATTGCCAGCGCAAGATCTTCGATAAGCCGGCGGTGCCCTTCCACGCTGATGGCCTTGGGGTCGGCTGTTCCGCCACCGATTTTTCCGGCCAACTCATTCCGCAGAACTTCGTCGTCTCCAGGTTGGGTCTCAGCAAACTCCCAACGGGTGATCTTGTCGTTAACCATGGTCGCAGATCCCTTGTTCCCAATGAGTTCGATTCGAAGGTCGGAGCCAGGATAGCTGGACGTGGAGGCTTCGATGACCCCCAGCGATCCGTTTGGAAACTGAAGGGTCGCAGAAAGGGTGTCCTCGGTTTCCATCATGGGGTGAGCGAGGGTGGCTGAAAATGCGCCCACCCGTTTTGGAAGGCCGACAAGCCAGGTGAGTAAATCCACGGCGTGAATGCCCTGATTCATAAGCGCACCGCCGCCATCGAGCTTCCAGGTGCCTTTCCAGCCGGAGGAGGTGTAGTACTCGTCGGATCTCCACCATTTAATGTAGGCGCTGCAGAGGGAGAGTCGCCCGAACCGTCCCGCTTCCACGGCAGTTTTCATCAGGCGCGCGGCGTTCCCTAGTCGATTTTGGAACACGCCGGCGAGCAAACCGCCGCCAGTCTTGGAGGCGTTAATGATGCTCTTTACAGCTTCGTCTGTGACTTCCATGGGCTTTTCGCACAGCACAGCCTTCCCCGCCAAAAGTAGCGGCACGGCGGCTTCTGCATGGGCTCCGCTGGGTGTGGTAATGCAAACCGCCTGCACTTCCGGATCGGCGATCAGTTCCTCGATGCTCGCGGCGGCTTTGCACCCCAGTTTTGCCGCAAACTCGCGGCACTTTTCGGGTCCGCGAGAATAGGCCGAGATCAAACGGGCCTCCGGGATTTGCGCGATAGCTTGGGCGTGGAATTCAGCGATCATGCCGGTTCCAACAATCGAGAAGCCGATGGGGGTATTCATAAAAGGGTTTTGGATGGGAGAGAAGGGATGTGAGGTTCGCGTTTGGGGCGCAAACAGAACAGCCGCACCTGTTAAAGTGCGGCTGTGCGAGTTGTGATTTAGATGCGATTACCGCTGGTCAATGGCCTTTACCGTCTTGCCGACTTCAGGCCCGGTGTACTCGCTTAGCGGGCGATACAAACGGTTGTCCGCGAGTTGCTCAAGCACATGGGCTGTCCAGCCTGCGGTGCGTGAGATCGCAAAGATCGGAGTGAATAAATCGGTTGGAATTCCGAGCGAATAATAGACGGTCGCGGAATAGAAATCGACGTTCGCATTGAGATGCTTTTTCTCGCGCATCACTTCCGCAATACGTTCGCTCATCCGGATCCATTTGGGTTCCCCCAGCTGGTCGGTCATCTTGATGGCCATGTTGCGCAGATGTGGTGCGCGAGGATCGAGCACTTTGTAAACGCGATGCCCGATGCCCATGATTTTTGCCTTCTTGGCAAACTGTTCTTCGAGCCAGGGATCCACGCGGTCTTCACTCCCAATCTCCTGCAGCATGTGAATGACGCCCTCGTTCGCTCCACCGTGTAACGGGCCTTTGAGGGTTCCAATGGCCGAAGTGATCGCGGAGTAAACGTCCGTCAAGGTGGCCACCGTGACACGGGCCGAGAACGTGCTCGCATTCATACCGTGGTCGGCATGAAGAACATAGGCGATGTCGAGTGTATCTGTGGCTTCCTGCGTGGGAACCTCACCGTTGATGAGATACAAAAAGTGACCCGCTTCGCTCAAATCCGTACGGATTGCAGGGAGATCTTTCCCCTGACGAATCCGGTGGAAATAAGCGGCTATGATCCCAATCTTGGCCGTCAGTGCGATGGAACGTTTGTAATTCGCGTCCTCCCCAGTTTCGTGATCATAAAGTCCCAGCATCGAAACGCCGGTACGGATGACATCCATCGGGTTGGAGGCGTGTGGGGCCGCCTTCAGGAAATTGATGACTTCCGAAGGAAGCGATCTGGCGGCGCGCAGCTTGCCTGTTAACTCCTCAAGTTGCTTGCGATTCGGTAGTTCTCCATGCCAGAGCAGATGGATGATCTCCTCAAAGCAGACTTTCCCAGCAAGCTCATTAATGTCGTATCCGGCATAAATGAGCTGTCCGATGTCGCCACGGACATCAGAGATGGACGTAGTGTTGGCGACGATTCCTTCGAGTCCTTTTGCAACAAGCATAGGGTGATGTGGGTTCTTCGGTGTTGGTTTACTCGGATGTTAGAGTTTGCCCCAGTGGCGCAGAAGCGTTTCGGCCATGACGGAGGGAGTGTCGGCAATCGCGATACCTGCCGCGCGAAGGGCTTCGAACTTACCTGCCGCCGTTCCTTTTCCACCGGAAACGATGGCTCCTGCGTGACCCATGCGGCGTCCTGGAGGTGCGGTGGCTCCGGCAATAAAGCCCGCGATTGGCTTTTTACAATGCGCCCCGGCCCACGCCGCGGCTTCCTCTTCGGCGGCCCCGCCGATCTCGCCAATCATGATGATGGCTTCCGTTTCAGGATCTTCATTGAACATTTTAAGGATGTCCAAATGCGAAGTCCCATTGACGGGATCGCCACCGATTCCAACGCAGGTGGACTGGCCAAACCCGCGGGAGGTGAGTTGCCAGACGGCTTCGTAAGTTAATGTTCCAGAGCGAGAAACAACTCCGACATTTCCCTTCTTGTGAATGTATCCGGGGGCAATGCCAATGCGGCATCCGCCGAAGGATTTGTCACCTTCGCCTGGAGTCACAAGCCCGGGGCAGTTGGGGCCGATAAGGCGGGTTTTGCTTCCCGTCATCTTCTGCTTAACCCGGACCATATCAAATACGGGGATTCCCTCGGTGATTGCGACGACCAGATCCAGGGCGGCGTCGTTGCATTCGAGGATTGCGTCCGCCGCAAAAGGCGGCGGAACAAACACCACGGAAACTGTGGCGCCGGTTTGCTTTGCCGCTTCTTCAACGGTGTCGAAAATCGGTACTTTATGAGTGCCGTGTTCAAAGAATTGGCCGCCTTTTCCGGGCGTGACACCGGCGACAACCTGGGTGCCGTAATCGAGGGAAAGCTGGGCGTGCCGGGCACCAAAACTGCCCGTGATGCCCTGAACCAGAATGCGGGATTGTGGGGTAACAAGAATGGCCATGTGATTTGCGGATTAAGCGGCTTTAACGGCGGCGACGATTTTCTGTGCGGCGTCTGCCAGAGTGGAGGCGCCGATGATTGTGAGTCCGCTTTCGGACAGGGTTTTCTTTCCGGCTTCGACATTGTTGCCCTCGAGGCGAACCACCAATGGAAGTTTCAGCCCCACCTCGCGTGCGGCTTCAATGATCCCGTGGGCGATGACATCGCAGTCCATGATGCCTCCGAAAATGTTCACCAGGATGCCTTCGACGTTTTTGTCGGAGAGGATGATCTTGAACGCTGCGCTGACCTGATCCTTGGTAGCGCCGCCTCCGACATCGAGGAAGTTGGCGGGTTTTCCGCCGGAATATTGGATGATGTCCATGGTGGCCATGGCCAGTCCCGCACCGTTTACGAGGCAGGCGATGTTTCCATCCAGGCCGATGTAGTTGAGGTTAAACTCACTGGCTGCAACTTCACGGGGATCTTCCTCGGCTGTATCGCGCATGGCCACGATTGCAGGTTGGCGATAGAGGGCATTGTCATCAAAGTTGAATTTGGCATCCAGAGCGAGGAGGCGACCTTCCGGAGTGACTACGAGCGGGTTGATTTCAACCATCGAGCAATCGGCTTCAATGAAGGTCCTGTACAGGGCGGTGAAAAGTTTCGACGCCTGTGTCATCAATGGGCCGCGCAACCCCAGGGCTGCCGCAATCTTACGGGTTTGGTAGGGCTGTATCCCGAGCAGGGGATCGACGCTGATGTTGAGGATTTTTTCCGGGGTGTGTTCAGCCACCGTTTCGATGTCCATTCCACCTTCTGTGCTGGCGATAATCATCGGAGCCGAAGTAGCCCGATCCACGAGGATTGCAAAATACAGTTCGCGGGAAATGTCGACGGCTTCCGCGACCAGCACCTTGTTGACCACTCGGCCTTCGGGTCCGGTCTGGTTGGTGACGAGGGCCTGACCCAACATCTTTGAGGCGACTTCGCGTGCTTCGGCGGGTGTGTGAACCAGATGTACTCCACCTTTGAATCCATTGACAAAAGTCCCTTTTCCACGTCCGCCTGCGTGAATTTGCGCTTTCACGACAATCTTCGCAGTTCCAATGGCCGCAGCCACTTGTTCCGCCTCCTCGGGAGTAGAAGCGACCTTCCCTTTGGAGGAAGCGACGCCAAATTTCTCAAACAGTTCTCGGGCTTGGTATTCGTGGATGTTCATGGAAGCACTTGGCAGAAATCGGTTGAGCCTCTTGGAGCTCCCGGGGAGCCATGGGCTGTGATTCCGATGGAATCAGCAGTGACAGCATCAATACGGGGAGCGTGGCCTTGAGGTAACATGATGTATTAACAATTAGTAGGGGGGGGCGAGAGACGGAGGCAAGGGTAGGTTTACTCGGCGTGCGTAATTGCGTTCCTCTGACGCGTAGTGCCGTTTCTCAAGCAGGAATGCAGTGGCTGAAGGCTCGCCATTCCGATGCGGGCGATGCAGGCTTTTGGCGCTTATGCTTGAATCCGCGCTGGCCTCTCTCTGTGAATTTCTCCGTTTTCCAAGCGTTTCCACCGACCCGTCTCGGACGGCCTCGGTGGCGGAATGCGCAGACTGGCTGGCAGCCCAGATGCGTCTGGCTGGATTGTCAGCCGAGGTTCGACCGACGCCCAGGCATCCGGTGGTGCTTGGTAAAAATGAGCACCGCCCGGGCCGTCCAACGGTTCTCATTTATGGTCACTATGATGTTCAGCCTGAAGACCCACTGGCGGAATGGCAGACCGCTCCTTTCGAACCGGCTATTCGTGATGGGGTGATATTTGCCCGTGGCGCTACCGACAACAAAGGGCAAATCTTTGCGCATCTTCAGGGCGTGGCTGCTACGATCCGAGAGCACGGTGAGCTGCCTGTGAACCTTCTAATGCTGGTCGAGGGAGAGGAAGAGATAGGCAGTCCGAACCTCGAACTTTTTCTTCGGAATCATCGTGAAGAGCTTCGATGTGATGTGATCGCCGTCTCGGATACAGGGATGGTGGCTGCTGGGGTGCCAACGTTTACTTACGGTCTGCGAGGAATTGCGGCGCTGGAAGTTCGAGTGAAAGGGCCCACGGTAGATTTACATTCGGGAATTTATGGGGGAACGGTGCGTAACCCGGCCACGGTAATTGCCCAGCTAGTCGCTTCGCTGCACGCTGCGGACGGTCGAGTTGCCGTGGATGGGTTCTACGACGGCGTGCTGCCGCTGGAGACTTGGGAACGCGAAGCTTGGGCCCAATTGCCGTTTGGAGAGGGTGAGATTATGGCGGTGACGGGAGTGTCGGCTTTGGCGGGCGAGGCTGGGTTTACGCCGGTCGAGCGGATCTGGGGCCGTCCTACGGCCGAAGTGAACGGACTCGGCGGCGGATTTCAGGGAGTGGGAACAAAGACAGTGATTCCAAAAGAGGCCTTTGCGAAACTGACTTTTCGCCTGGTTCCCGGGCAGGATCCGGCACGGGTTTTGGGTGCCGTTCAGGCTCACCTCCGTGCTCGATGCCCAGAGGGTGTACAACTGGAGTTGTTTCCGGGTCATAGTGGAGAGCCGTATCTGGCAGATCCTCATTCTTCACACGGCAAGGCTGCGCAGCGGGCTCTTCAGCGTGCGTTCCCTGGAGGTCAGGTGGCGCTCATTCGGGAAGGTGGAAGTATTCCGATTATCAACACCTTCAAACAGGTTCTCGGGGTCGATACTATTTTGCTCGGCCTGGCCCTTCCTGATTGCCGGGCTCATGCGCCGAATGAGAATTTTCCGGTGGCAAACTTTTACGCCGGTATCGCTCTTAACCAGGCGCTCCTGGATGAGTTGTCCCGGCTTTAGGGCAGCGGCGGATACAGACGGGTCGCCGCGTTTCGGGCGGCGTCGTAGATACGTTGCAACGGCTGGCCAGAGGCAATGGAAAGTGCACGGCAGGACTCGAATTCCGGTGCGAGTTGAAGTAACTCTTTGCCCCGAAAGCCGCGTTTCACGGTGATGGGGCCGTAGATGGTTTCTACGTCGATAAAATCTCGCCGGAGCTTGAGCCGGGTTACCTCGCTGATTCGCAGGCCAAAAGCTCCCGTTTCCCGGAAAACAAGGTTGCTCATGATCTCGACCTTATCTCTTTCGCACAGAATTGCTAAAAGCACCCCGGGGCGGTGCTTTTTCATCTGGATCGGGGTCAGCCAAACGTCCAGTGCCCCGCTTTCCCTCAACCGTTCTGACACGTGACCGAGAGTTTCTGCGGTCACGTCGTCCAGATTGGTTTCCAACTGAACGACGGAGTCTGTTTCGTAGCCCTCGGGGAGCAT
>CAMCYN010000094.1 GCA_945883955.1 Akkermansia muciniphila | reverse complement strand
GCACCGTTTATGGCGCTCAATTGCCAAACCAACTCCAACAACCACGGGTTTAACATCATTAATCATCAATACCAGCGGGCCGACTGCTTCTCCCTGGACGAACCCGAAATGCTTCTGTCCTGCGCCCAGCGCGGCATTGATCACGCTCGCGAACTGGAAAAACTGCGGCAACGCTTCGGTTCCAAGAGCGCCTGGCTTACCCGCGGCGGCACCGAAACCATCGGCCTCGATGATCACGAGAATGAAAGCCGCTGGCCCTCCCTCGAACCGACCGTCACCGACACCATCGGCGCCGGCGACGCGTTCTTCTCCGTGGCGGCTCTTGCGGCGGCGCAGGGCCAGCCGATCGAAATTTCCACCTTCCTCGGCCAGCTGGCCGGAGGACAGGCGGTAAAAATCGTCGGCAACAGCCACCCCATCTCCAAGCAGGGCCTGCTCAAAAGCGGTCTCTCCCTCATTAATTACTAACCTTACCTCTACACATGAATATCCTTCTCACCGGCGCCTGCGGCTACATCGGCACTTCCCTCACCCGCGAACTCCTCAACCAGGGGCACACCGTTCGCGCCGTCGACATCATGTGGTTCGGCAACTACCTCGAGCCGCACCCCAACCTCACCATCGTTCAGGACGACATCCGCAACGCCAGCTCCTGGGATATGCGCGGTATCGACGTGGTCATGCACCTGGCCAATGTCGCCAACGACCCCTGCTCGGATCTAAACTCCAAGCTGAACTGGGAAGTGAACGCCCTCGCCACCATGTTCCTAGTCGAGCGCGCCATCAAAGACGGCGTACCCCAGTTCATCTTCGCAAGTTCCGGCAGCGTCTACGGCGTGAAGGAAGAGGCCGAAGTGACCGAGGACCTCGATCTCGTACCGATCTCCGATTACAACAAAACCAAGATGGTCAGTGAGCGCGTCCTGCTCAGCTACAAGGATCAGATCCACGTCCAGATCGTCCGCCCAGCCACGGTGTGCGGATACTCGCCCCGGATGCGTCTGGATCTCTCGGTCAACATGCTGACCATGCAGGCTCTGGCGAACAAAAAGATCACCGTGTTCGGCGGCGACCAAACCCGGCCTAACATCCACATTCAGGACATGATCCGGGTTTACCTGCACTTCCTCGCCAAGGGCAAGGAAGTCTCCGGCGTCTACAATGCCGGGTTCGAAAACATCTCCATCCTCGATATCGCCAACACCGTCACCCAGACCATCCCGGCCGAGATCATTGTCACGCCTTCGAACGATCCGCGCTCTTACCGTCTGTCTTCGAAGAAACTTCAGGCAACCGGCTTCGAACCGAAGTACCGTGTCGCCGACGCCATCGCCGAGGTCACCAAGGCCTACAACGCTGGCAACCTCAAGATGGAAGACCGTTGGTTTAACATCAAAACCATGATGACCCTTCCGAACCTCGCCTGAGGTCCGGATTTTTCACCCCTTAGCCACCCTACTTCAAAGCCTATGTCAGTTGCCGCTTCCGCGACCGAGCTTGCCGCTCTCAGTCGACGTACCCGCTATCAGCTGGTGAAGATGTCCAACGCCTCCGGAGCTCCTCATTTGGGTTCCGCGATGTCGTGCGTCGACATTCTTGTCGCGGCCTACTGGCGTGCTCTCAAGATCGATCCCGCCAATCCCAAAGACCCAAGCCGCGACCGGTTCATCCTCAGTAAAGGACATGCCGGCTCCGCCCTGTATGCGGTCCTTGCCGAAAAAGGGTTCTTCCCCAAGGAGTGGCTCGATACCTTCGCCCAGACCGACAGCATCCTCACCGAGCACCCACATCCGCACGGAATTCCCGGGGTCGAATGGGCCACCGGTTCGCTCGGACACGGATTGCCTGCCGGGGTCGGAATCGCCCTGGCAGCCCGCATCAACCGTCTCGACTACAAAGTCATGGTTTGCGTCAGCGACGGCGAATGTAACGAAGGCTCCATCTGGGAAGCCGCTCTTTTTGCACCAGCCCAGAAGTTGTCTAACCTGACCGTCGTTGTGGATTACAACAAGTGGCAGGCCACCGGCCGCAGCAACGAAGTCATGTCGCTGGCTTCGCTGGTTGGAAAATGGGACGCCTTCGGATGGCGCGCCCTCGAAGTGGACGGCCACGATATGGAAGCGCTCATCGAAGCGCTCACCATGGCTCCGGATGCCGACAGGCGTCCGACGGCCGTCATCGCCCACACCGTAAAAGCCAAGGGCGTATCCTTCATGGAAGACGACAACAACTGGCATTACCGCATCCCCACTACTGAGGAAGTCGCCGCAGCCGCCAAGGAGCTTGGAATCCTATGAGAAACGCTTTTGCCAAAGAAATCACCGCCCTGGCCCAAAAAGATCCCTCCGTGGTTCTGCTCTCGGGCGACATCGGCAACCGGCTCTTTGACGATTTTAAGGCCAAGTGCCCCGACCGCTTTTATAATTGCGGCGTCGCCGAAGCCAACATGATGAGTATGGCCGCCGGTCTTGCCTCCTGCGGACTGCGCCCCGTGGTTTACACCATCACCCCGTTCCTGACCTACCGGTGTATGGAACAGATCCGGGACGATGTGTGTTACCACAATCAGAAGGTCGTGATTGTCGGGACGGGGTCGGGTCTTTCGTACGCGTCGCTCGGCACCACCCATCATTCCTGTGAGGAAATGGGAATGCTGCGGCTACTGCCCGGACTCAGCGTGCTGGCTCCGGCCGATCCCTTTGAAGTGCGCATGACCCTTGCCGCGGCACTCCGCCACAGCGGTCCGGCCTATATCCGGATCGGAAAGAAGGGAGAACCCAATATTCACGCCTCCACTCCGGCCTGGGAAATCGGGCAGACCATCGAGCTTCGCAAGGGCACGGATGTCGCCCTGCTTTGCGCCGGTACCCTGCTTCAGGAATGTCTGGATACGGCCACGGTCCTTGCCGAGGTCGGTATTTCCACCAGCGTCCTGAGTATGCCGACCGTCAAGCCGCTCAATGAATCCATGCTCTCTGACGTGTTCGCCAGCCATCGCCTGGTGGCCACCGTCGAGGAACACAGTGTTCTCGGCGGACTCGGTGGAAGTGTAGCCGAATGGTTCTGTGACCAACCCTCGCTTCGCGCCCGTCTGATGCGCTTCGGCACACCCGACGCCTTCCTGCACCGCAACGGCGAACAGGAACACGCCCGCGAAATCCTGGGGCTTACTCCGGCCGGGATGTCCGAAAAGGTCCGGTCCCGTTTGGCTTCCCTCTAATCTCCCATGGCTTACACCGATTTTCTCTCTGTTATCCACAAGAGTACGACCCGCGATTATCTCGGACGCGTTACCGACCCCGAATACCCTAAGGCAACCGCCGCCGAGCTCGCTAAGAAATGGGCTTACGACTACTGGGACGGCGATCGCCGCACCGGTTACGGTGGAATGAAATACGATGGCCGCTGGCGGAAAGTCGCAGACGCCATGGTGGCCCATTACGGACTAAAAGCCGGGGACCGCGTTTTGGATATCGGCTGTGGCAAAGGTTTCCTCATGTACGACCTCACCCAGGCCGTTCCCGGACTGGAAGTCGTCGGAGTCGAAATCTCGGAATACGCCAAGGAACACGCCAAGCCCGAGATTCAGGAGAGCATCGGAATCGCCAACGCCGCGGCTTTGCCGTTCCCGGACGCCAGTTTTGATTTCGTTTTCGGGATCAATACCCACCATAATCTGCGTAATTTCGAACTGGATTCCGCCCTGCGCGAAATGATGCGTGTCGGTAAACAACACCGATACTTGTGCGTAGAATCGTTCCGTAACGAATCCGAAAAGGCGAACCTGCTTTACTGGCAGCTTACCTGCCGCACCTTCGCGGCTCCCGAAGAATGGGAATGGTTGTTCAAACAAACCGGTTATACGGGCGATCATTCCTTTATTTATTTCGAATAAATCGTAAGCCGCCCCGGTAACGTGTTCCGCCCTCTGCTTTATCCGCGCCCCGACGCGATTTTCTTGTCCCTAGAATGAAAACAACAGCGGCCATTCTGGTCGAACAACGCCAACCCCTCGTCATTGATGAGGTGGAAATTCCAGCACTCCGTTTCGGCCAGGTTCTCGTTGAGATTAAAGTGACCCGTATCTGCGGCTCTCAACTCGGCGAAATCGACGGAGTGAAAGGACCCGACCGTTATTTACCCCATCTTCTCGGGCATGAAGCGGGCGGAGTAGTTCTGGAAGTCGGCCCGGAAGTGACCCAGGTAAAACCCGGCGACCATGTCGTGGTCCACTGGCGGCAGGGGAATGGGATCCAGGCCAAAGCCACAACCTATAAATGGGGCGATAAAATTGTTAATTCGGGTAATATTACCACCTTCCAACAGTTCAGCGTTATCTCGGAAAACCGTCTCACGGTGATTCCAAACGACCTCGACTTCGAAGTGGCGTCGCTTCTCGCAGATACTCTCACCACCGGGTTTGGCGTAGTCACCCGGGATGCCAACATTTCTATCGGTGAATCCATCGTATTCTTTGGTGCGGGCGGAATAGGCCTTGGTGCAATCCTGGGGGCGCATCTCGCCGGAGCTTATCCGGTAATAGCGATCGATCTGCATGATCATAAACTCGCCAAAGGCCGTGAATACGGCGCGACCCACACTTTCAACGCCAAGAATACACCGAACCTCGACGAGGAAATCCTCAAGCTCGTGGGTAAACAAGGCGCCGATGTCGTTATTGATGGCACCGGACAACCGGCAGTGATCGAGCAATGTTATCGTCTGACCAACAATAAAGGACGCACGGTCCTTTTTGGCGTTATGGCGCACGATAAACGGATCAGTATCCACACTCTCCCGCTCCATTTCGGAAAGGTCTTAACCGGATCGGAAGGCGGCGGATCTTTACCCTCCACCGACATTCCCCGCTTTGTCCGGATGATGCAGGCCGGCCGTTTCGATCCACGCGGCTTTGTCAGTCATCGCCTGCCTTTGACGGATATTAACGACGGGATTGCGCGGATGCGTTCCGGTGAAGTAATCCACGCCATGGTCCACTTTTAAGGCCATTTGTCCGCCTTAACAGCCTCAATCAGGCCCCGAACCCACGCCGGTTTCCGGGCTCGATTAGACTCCCCTGGATTTAGCTCCTCTTCCTCAAAGCCTTCTTATGTCCCTTCTTCATATCGGGTCCGACTTCGATAACACCATCGTTTGCTACGACGATATTTTCTTTCAGCTGGCCTTTGAAGAAGGGCTTATTCCTTCCGATTTCCCTCACGACAAGGTCCAGATACGCGATCATCTGCGGGCGGCTGGAAAAGAAGATCGTTGGACGGTTATTCAGGGTCTCGCTTACGGCTCGCGTATGTGTGAAGCCCGGGCTTTCCCCGGCGCTCTGGAGTTCTTCGCAGCCTGCAAGACCCTGAACCTGCGAGTTTCCATCGTCAGTCACCGTTCCAGACAGCCTTACGCCGGCGAACCCTACGATTTGCACGCGGCCGCACTGGCCTGGCTACAAAACAACCGCTTTCTGGACTATATCTCGCTAGACGACGTTTCCTTTAAGGTGACACGAGATGAAAAGGTGGCCCGCATCACCGAGATCGGTTGTTCGCATTTTATCGACGACTTACCCGAAGTGCTGTCTGACCCCGGTCTTTCTGCAGATCTTAACCGCATTCTATTCGATCCGGAAGGTCAGCCTTCGAACGGTTCCTCTCCCCGAGTCGTCACCTCCTGGGCGGAGCTCCGTGCCCTGTTTGGCGTATGAGTTCGGCCCATATTTTGACAGCCCTGCGCAAGGCGGAGATTGTGGACGATTGTGAACTCGTCCCACTCAATGTTACCGGAAACAACCGGGTATTCAGGGTCGAGGCAGGCGCGGCGCCATTCCTGGTCAAAGAATACGTTCAACATCCGGGTGATCCCCGGGATCGTTATTATACTGAACGCGTATTTTATTCCTACCTATGGACAATAGGAAACCGCCAAATACCCGAGCCACTCCGCTGGTTACCGGAAGAAAGACTGGCCTGTTTTGAGTTCTTAGCGGGAAATAAGCCCACGATTGCTACGCGGGAGCTTATGGAAGGCGCTCTGCGTTTCTTCTTCGCGATCAATGAACCTTCCCAGTCAGCTTCCGCCGTCGAAATCCCCTCGGCTTCGGAAGCCTGTTTCAGTATGGACGAACATATTCGTTGTATTGAACGGCGCGTTTTACGGCTGAACGACATTGCTCCCCAAACCGAATTTCACGAGGCCGCAATCCAGTTCGCTCAGGATAAAATCCATCCTACCTGGAGCCGGGTTCGTCAGCGTCTGGAACAAAACACTCATCCGGTTCTCACTCAAAATCAGCGCTGCCTTTCTCCCTCCGATTTCGGATTCCATAATTCCATCGTCGAACTTAACGGCACTCCGCGTTTCTTCGATTTTGAATATGCGGGCTGGGATGATCCGGCAAAAACCGTCTGTGACTTCTTTTGTCAGCCAACTGTTCCTCTGCCTATCGGTTGGCTTAGTGATTTTACTGCTCCAGTTGCGGTTTTTTTTAAGTCAGAGGCCTTCGCCAGGCGCGTCGAGCTATTGTTACCAGCGTACCAGATCAAATGGTGCTGTATTATTCTGAACGACTTTCTTTCCGTAGGAGAACATAGGCGTGCCTTTTCCAACCCAAATATGGATCGCACCCAGCGCCTGCGGGATCAGATAGCCAAGTGCGCAAAAGCGTACTCGGAATTTGTGTCGTGAAGGTTCCACCGGCCCTGCCCGCATCGCCAAGTCTAGGTGGACGGTCTTTCAACGCCGTTTCGGTACCAAAGCTCAAAGAGGCCGTATTCCTCTTTCTTCCGGTATGCGTTGAACATAGAATCACAACAACTACTCCACCCCGCGGCGCTCATCGCACGCGGCCAGTGAAACGAGGTACGATTCAGCACGATTACATCCGCGCCATTTTCGGTAATCTGCTTGCTCGGTCCCTTCCGCGTCGCAAAAGAGATGTCCGCGCGATCAAACTCATCAACATCCTTTCCATAGGGCGGGATGTCTGCGACTACGTAACCTCCACAAATCTCGCATCCACGATCGCTTCAGCTTTGGTCAGAGCGTCCCGAAACAGCCAGTACGTAGTGAAGTCTCGGACTTTGCGTCCCTTGCGCAGCCCCAGAAAAAGCTGAAACGAATGCCCATCCGTGATCTAAAATTCCACCTGTTCGTCTGAGAGATTTTAGAGGCGTTGCAGGATCAAGATTTTGAGCATGAACACTACATCGTACGGTTTCCGGCCCGCCGGAGACTTCTTCTCCGTCGTGAACACCTCCACCAGCTTTGGTCGAAAAATCTCAAAATCCAAATGCTTCGCCAAAGCCACCAACGGATCCTGCAACTTCGTCAAACACTCAAGCCGGTCAGATTCATCGAAAAAGCTCGGTTCATAGCCACTCAACTGTCGGGTAATGGGTTCATTTTTCAATACGGCCCTTAAGTTTGTTATCTACTTAAAATGGAAACTTTGGATTTAAGAAAAGCTATCAATGGGGGCCTTGGCTATTCCACAGCCATGAGTTTGGATCCAACGGAATTGAAGCTCCTGCGGGACTGCATCCGGGCGCAATGGTTATATCGGTTACAGTTGCTGGCCCCTAAACACATTCATGAATTCGATCTTACCGGCATAGATCAGTACCATAAACTGGCTCATTTGGTGGACCATGCGGCTGTGTGGCCAAAAACGGCCCGTGTGTTCCCTCGGGAGGTAGTCGCCGCTTTACGGAAAGGACCTTTCTTCAAGGCACTCGAGAGCCAGTTCGGCGTATTCGAAATATCTGACGAGGAAGGTTTTGGTTGGGAAAACGTCTACTGGCGTCTGGTTCGGCCGGGAAACAGCGATATTGGCCCCATTCACAGCGACAAGTGGTTTTGGGATTTGGGGCACGGCCAGATGCCGGATTATCCGTGTGAAAGGGTCAAAATCTGGATCGCTATCTACACTGCACCCGGAAAGAACGGTTTACTTGTCCTCCCAGGGTCCCATTTGAGCGACCACTGGAAGTGGCACGGCGAAGTGATCAATGGATTAGCGAAGCCTATTTTTGACGAGAAACTTGAAGACTTGGACATTCACCTTGTTGAAACCCATCCGGGACAGGCGGTAGTTTTCCATGATAAGCTTCTGCACGGCGGCGCGGTAAATATGGCGGATACCTGCCGTGTGAGTATCGAATTGACCCTGCTCGTGCGCCACTAGCTTTTGATTTCCAACTTTGTCGCCCCATAGTGCGGTCTGTGACTGACGGACCTCGGTCCGCCCTCGGCGCAAGTGCTACGCCTCTTGTGTCCCGGGGGGCAGTGGGCCGAATTTCGTTTCGAATTAGAGCAATACCTATTCGATAAACAAGACTCTCACTCGCCTTAAAGAGCGCGAATAACGATCCCGACATTCAGAATGAAGACTAAAGAGAAGCAGTATCAGTTTTTACTCAATCAAGACGGCCCGGAAGAAATGGGGCTAATGAGCAGCCAGGTGTGGCGGGACGACCCCCGCCGTTTGGTGTTTTTGTTGAGCCGCTATAAATTTGTTTCCAAAATGTTTAGCGGCTTGTCGAACGTCCTGGAAGTGGGCTGCGCGGACGCTTTTGGAACTCGAATCGTCAAACAGGAGGTTGGCAACTTAGTCGCAACCGATTTTGACCCCGTTTTTATTGAGGATGCCAAAACCCGGGTGGATCCCAAGTGGCCCGTCGAGTTCCGAGTTCACGACATGTTGGCGGGGCCGGTGGAAGGTTCTTTTGATGGTGTTTACTGCTGTGATGTGATCGAGCACATTGAACCGGCTGATGAGGGTACTTTTATAAAAAACCTGGCCGCTTCGGTGCATCCGGACGGAGTTGTTATCGTAGGCAGTCCCTCTCTGGAGTCGCAGACCTACGCTTCTCTCCCCAGTAAAGAAGGTCATGTGAACTGTAAAACGGCCAAGGATCTCCGTCAGTTGATGCAGAAGTTTTTCCACAATGTCTTTATCTTCTCGATGAATGATGAGGTGGTGCACACCGGCTTTCATCCGATGGCACACTATCTTTTTGCGGTGTGTTGCCATGTCCGGAGTTAAGCGCGAGCTGGTTCTTTGATGAGTCTTTTACTGATCGGTGGGGACAGTTTGATTGGGAGCGCTCTGGTAGATGGAGCTGCGAGTCACGCGATCCCTGTGTTCGCAACCAGTCGTCGGCGAGGTTCGGGGCTGCTTCCCCTGGATCTTGCCTCGTTCCCCGAGCAATGGACGCCGCCGGAGGCCACGCGGGTGGCCATCATTTGCGGTGCGATGACTTCGATAAAAGACTGTGAACTCGATCCCGGCTTGAGTTCGCGTGTCAATGTGGGGTCGCCCGTGGCAATCGCCAGGGCGGTTCAGGAGGCGGGCGGGGCCGTGGTATTTCTTTCCACGAATTTAGTTTTTGGTGGAAAAACGGATGCCCCCTCTTGGGACGCGCCCCTAAGCCCGGCCACGTTGTATGGTCAGCAAAAGGCCGAGGCGGAGGCTGCCATTCTGGCGACAGGGCCCCGGGCCGCAATCGTGAGGCTTACCAAAGTGGTGCATCCCGGGATGGCACTGTTTTCGGGCTGGGTGAGGGCACTGCTGCAAGGTCAAATTGTGGAACCTTTCGAAGATATGCTCTTCAGCCCGGTTGCGTTGGAAGAGGTAACCGGATGTCTATTGCGGCTGGCGACGGATTTCGAACCCGGCATCTTTCACTTATCCGGGGATCAAGACATAAGTTATGCCCAAGCGGCCCGGTGGCTAGCTCAGGAAGCCCGAGTCTCTGAATTACTCGTGCGACCTAAAGAATGTAAAAAGGCCGGGATAAACTTCATTCCCCAGTATTCTCGACTGCAACCTCGGCTGCCGGGGGAAAGCCCTTCACGAACTTCGGATGCCGAGACTACGATGCGAGTTCTTTTTAGAAGATTGCTTTCATGAGGATTGAAACTTGCCACGTGTGTGAATCAGGGGATGTCCGCGAACACGAACGTTACCGGGGGCTTCAACGGATTACCTCCGATTGCAAACCTTGGCCTTCCGGAGGCAGGCTTCAAACCTGCCGCAGTTGCGGATGTTCTCAGGTGATCTGCGACGAGGCCTGGCAGGCGTCTATCCAGTCCATCTACGAAAACTACACAATTTATTACCAAGGCGGTGGGGAAGAGCAAAAGGTCTTCAATGCGGCCACGGCCGAAACCCTGCCCCGGTCCGAGTGGCTCCTGGATCGCATTGCGGCCCATACCCAACTCGCACCGACTGGACGTGCCTTGGACATAGGGTGCGGAAACGGAAGGTTTCTGAAGGCTTTCGGTGCCAAACATCCCAACTGGAACCTGTATGGCACCGAGTTTGACGCCAAATACAAAGACCTGGTCGAGTCGTTGCCCGGTGTTGAGGAGATGTTTGTCGGCGGGTTGGAAACGCTTCCAGACGGGTATGATTTTGTTTCGCTTATCCACGTGCTTGAGCACATTGAAAAGCCGTTGTCTTTTCTGGCCGCTGTAAAAAAGAAGATATCCAGTGGCGGTTTGTTATTTGTTGAATTGCCCACTTATCATGGAACGCCCTTCGAGCTGCTGATCACCGATCACGCTACCCATTTTACTCTCGAAAGTGCCGCTCGGATGCTCGAACAGGCCGGATTCGAAGTGCTACACGCCTGCTCGGACTGGGTGGCTAAAGAACTTAGCCTTCTCGCTATTCCTTCCAGATCAGCCGCCAAATCTTTGCCGGTAGCAAGTGACGGACAGGATGTCGAATCGACCATTACCTGGCTGTTGGAAACCTCCCAACAGATGCGTACCGTGGCCGCTGCGTCGCATAGTTTCGGGATTTTAGGAACCTCGATTGCGGCCGCTTGGCTCACATCCGAACTGGGGCGCGTACCTGACTTCTATGTGGATGAAGATCCCAACCGGATTGGTCGTACTTACAATGGTGCGCCAATTTTGAGCTCGTCTGCGGTCCCCGTCGGAAGCGACGTCTTCATCGGCCAGCCTTCTGAACTCGCGCGCAAGATTGCGGACCGCCTCGGAGCCGGACCGGGGCGTTATCATGTGCCGGCGTCTAACCTTCATTGATCCGATTTTATGAGTACAGAGAGGCCTTTTGTTGATTTTTATTCCGCCCATGGGCTCACTCCGACCCGGCAGGATATTTCGGATTTGAAACGCCATTTTCAACGCCGCGAAGCGTTGCACCGTCAGTTGGGAATTCCTACCGGGTTGCTTAAAAACGCCTCTATTGCCGAGTTCGGTCCTGGCAGCGGTCATAACGCGATCTTTTGGGCCTCCTGCAATCCTGCCCGCTATATTCTCGTTGATGCCACTCCTGCGAGCTTGGACGGAACGAAGGCTCAACTAGCCAAGTATTATCCGGATGCTAATTACGAGATTGTCGACTCGGACATCCTGCATTTTGAAAGCGAGGAGCGGTTTGATCTGGTTGTGTGTGAGGGCGTGATTCCCACGCAGGTAAATCCGGCGGCATTCTTACAGCACATCGCCTCCTTTGCTGCGCCGGGGGGTGTGGTGATCATGACCTGTATGGATCCAATCTCGATTCTCTCTGAAATTTTGCGTCGTTATACGGCCACGCAACTCACTCGGGAGATCGAATCGTTCGATCAGAAACTCAAGTTACTCGTGGAGTTCTTCGGTCCGGATTTGAATTCGCTCGAGGGTATGTCCCGGAGGCATGAAGACTGGGTGATTGACCAGATTTTACACATTTGGACCGGTCCGTTGTTTTCGATGTCGGAAGCTATTGCCGCATTGAAGTCCGAATTTGAAGTCCATGGATCTTCGCCACGCTTTTTTGATGACTGGCGTTGGTATAAAGATATCCACGGGGCCGGGTTCGCCTTTAACGAGTCGGGTGAGGAGAGTTATTTCGCCAATGCGCATAACTTTATCGATTATCGTTATACAAGCCCCAGCCGGGATGCTGTGAAAAACAAGGCGCTAGTTACTATTTGTAACGCCATTTATCGGAAACAGTTTGCTTCCGAGCGCGCGGAAGCGGCTTATCCCGTGACGCAATTGATTGAAGACTTGGAGCTGGTACTCGTGCTTCTGGAAGGCGCGCATCCAAAAACGCTGGATGCTATTCGGGAATTTATGGTCTGTGCTGAAAACGGAAAATTCGATCAATTGGCCGAATTCCGGAAGCTTTGGGGACGGGGGCAGCCGTATCTTAGCTTTATTCGGAATGCTTAGATCCTTGTCGTGTGGACTGTTTTAATAGTGAGTTAGAAAGTAAAATTATTTTAATTTTATAAATTACGAGCGGGTTGCCTCTGGTTTTTATTGTTATTCCGGCTCGTAGTGAGGAAGGAAATATCCCAGCTCTCGAGCATGAACTGGAGGCGGTGTTAGGAGCCTGTCGGGCTTGAGGCGGATCATCGATGACAAGCTGGGTTTCGTATCTTTGACTGCTTCATAAAAACGCCGTCCTGATGTCGCTTTCTCTAAATTATCGTTTGCGGCTG
>CAMCYN010000093.1 GCA_945883955.1 Akkermansia muciniphila | reverse complement strand
CGCTGAAATTTCGGTAGGGGAACTGGCCGACAAGGCTGGCACTATTCCGTGGGAAATCTTCACCGGGATCGGGCCACGAGTCGGGCGCCTCGCCGCAGGTTAGGACGCGGCACGAGGCTTTTTAGGGATTGCCACGGGCGCGTTAATACAACCGGGATGGTTGCCCTGTGCTTTCCAGAACCGAATTCCAGAGTTCCCCCTGTGGATCCACTTTCCGGCGTCCATTTGTGACCATCTCCAGCGGAAGATGGACAAAGGCCCCGTGCCAGCGGCCGACAAGCATACTGGTTTTTCCGGCCATAGCCGCGTGAACTGCATGTTGCGCCAGCTGAGAGCAATACACATTATCCTGCGGGTTCGCAGGAACACTCCGAATAATGTAGCTCGGGTCAATATACTTGACCGTGGCCGGAATCCGCCGACTGGCAAATGAGGCCGAAATTTTGTCCCTCAGAAACAGTCCGATGTCGCCATAAACAATGTTTCCACTTGCATCCTTGCTACCGGAGGCGGGCATCAGGTGTTGGCCAGCCCCTTCGGCCACCACCACTACGGCGCCTTTCCGCTTCGCGATCCGATAATGCAGCGCTTCGAGTAATCCACCGGAGCCTTCCAGTTGAAAGTCTACTTCGGGGATCAGTACAAAATCCACGTTGCTTCCGGCCAGTGCTGCATAGCAGGCGATAAACCCCGAGTCGCGTCCCATCAATTTGAGGAGCCCGATCCCGTTGAGCGACCCGGTCGACTCTATGTAGGCGGATCGTACGGATTGCACCGCCATAGCGAAGGCTGTTTCAAATCCGAAACTCTTGTCCAGGAACATGATGTCATTGTCGATTGTCTTTGGGATCCCAACGATCGCCTTTCTGAGCCCCCGCTTCTGGCATTCGGCCGAAATCGCCGCAGCTCCGCGCAGGGTGCCGTCACCCCCGACAACAAAAAAGATATCGACCTTCATCTCCTCAAGCAAATCGACCATCTCACCGATGTCCTGCTGACCGCGAGAGGTGCCGAGAATCGAACCGCCGAAATTATGAATCTGCGCAACCGACTCCGGGCGCAGCACCATGGGAGTAAATCCGTATCGTGCGATCAACCCCTGGTACCCGTAGCGAAACCCGTAGGTACGGGTGACTCCGTACCGCGTATGGCATTGGGTGACAATACCGCGGATGATGTCATTGAGGCCCGGACACAGTCCACCGCAAGTGACTATAGCAGCAGTAGTTTTAGCCGGATCAAAGGCGAGGTATTCGCGTGGACCGGCCAGTTCAAAGCTGGTGGGGTTGTCGCTGGTGGAAAGATTGGCCGTGAGGTGTTCAAAAAGGACACGCTCGTTTTCCTGGCGAAACTTCACTTCCACTCCACCGCTGTGTCTCAGGGGGGAAACGAATTGGCCTGGGCCTAGGTTTTGAATGCTCGTTTCCATGGGTCGATACAATTTGATTGAGTCCTTAGGAGGACGGGGTGCGACAAGAAAAAAGGTAACTTTCCGCACCGATCGTACATCCGCGATGGCTCGCAAATACGACCTCTCCGTCCACTTCGCGCCTTTTGTGGCCTAAATTTCCTCCTTTCGCTACTCTGCAGTCCGAAGACCCCCTAATTCCTTCCCTTCGGTACCCCCCGCCAAAATTGGTTTAAAGACGGCACGCCTCCCGGGGGCGGAAACTTCGAGCGCCAAGTGGGGACTTCAAAGAGTTATTTGCCGGCATCACCGATCGGCATTTGGGCACTCCACGCCTTTAATTTTGCCGTCAATTCCTGCACCCGAGTCGGATGGCTTGTTCCGAGGTTGTTTTTCTCCCCCAGATCTTTGCTTAGATCGAACAAATACGATCCCCCATTGGAATCCATGACCAATTTCCAATTGTTTGCACGAATCGCATGCGGCCCCTTTTTATCATGCATACTGAAATATAGCTCGTTGTGCGGAAGCTCATTGTTTTGCCCTTTGAGATAAGGAGTGAGGTTTACTCCATCGAGATTGTCTGGAGGTGTAACTCCACAGAGCGCTGTCACGGTTGGAAAAATATCAAGCGTACTCACAGGTGCCGCATAAGTGAATCCTTCGGGAAATACACCGGGATAAGTCGCTAAAAATGGCACCCGAATCCCGCCTTCATATAGCTCCCATTTATAATCCCTGAGCGGCAGATTCTCACTGCGGTTTTCCGGGTGGCCGCCGTTATCCGCGAACAGGAAAATCATCGTATTTTTATTCAGATGCACCTGCTGCAATTTATCAATAATTCTACCAACCGCCTGATCCAACGCCTCAATCGTGGCTACAGTATCGGCTCTGGCTGAATCGCCCGGATACTGTGCCGCATATTTTTGAGACTCACCGGAACGCGCTGTCGGTATTTTGGGAATATCCAAAACTTTACCTTCGTGGTTCGCCTTGTCCCATTCCGCACGGATTTGTTCGGCAGGCTTTTCAACACGCAGGATATGCGGAGCATTAAAAGCGATGGTAAGTGCGAATGGTTTATTTTTGTTGCGCTCAATAAAATCCTCCGCTTCCCTCGCGAACAGATCCGTGCTGTATTCGTGGTAAACTTCTGTCTTCCCATTGCGGGCCAGCTTAGGGCGATAATAGTCAATAAACGGACCAGAGATATGTGAACACAACGTTTCATCGAAACATCCGCGCTCATGTGGCATCGGGCCGCTGCTATGCCACTTGCCAAGCAATCCAGTATAATAACCTGCCTCGTGTAATACCCCAGGCAACAATGGATGTTCGGTCGGAATACCACCGCGATTATTCCGAAAGCCAAACCGTTGCTGATAACGGCCGGTCAAAAAACCCGCTCGCGACGGTCCGCATAATGGTGCGGTAACATATCCTGACGTAAACTTGACTCCGGACTGAGCGAGCCTGTCGATATTCGGCGTTTTTACTTTTCCACCGGAAAGACAGCCCACGTCCCCGTATCCCAGATCGTCCGCTATAATCACAATCACATTGGGCTTCTCAGGGCTGGGTTGAGGCGCACCAAAGGCCGGGGGCAGGCAATAAAGTAACTGGAATCCAAAACCGAGGAGGAGGGAATGTTTATACATAATGGGTGTGGTCCGTTTTTTGGGGAGAGAGGGACTGAGATTAAGGGCTATGAGGAAAACCCATCCGATGACCATCCGTTGCGGACATCTTTTATCAGTAATCAGACATACCTTCTTTCCCACACTTTAGGTCGGGGGTTTACCAGACCTGCCGCCGAGAAGTTGGGCAAGCGCCTCACAAAATGGTTACGCTATTGTTAAAGCTCGCAATTAAAGTCCCCATCCACTCTGAGATCTGCATTCCCAAACGGGGTAGAAATTATTGTCCCAGAAAGCCTTTTGAGAAATGTTCTCAGAAGAGGGCGCATCGCCGTCGTGCCAAGAAATCGCTCAATGTTTTCCCGTCATTTCTAAATTTCTACCCCCCGTTTTTCCTCGGCCAGTTGAGAAAAAACTTCACCTTCCCGGTGTCGATGGAAGTGCACCGCAGGCGGTGCTTGAAATGTTCGAAATGGTGCACCTTGGGTGTTCGCCGACAGAGGAAATCCGCCCCGCCCTCTGGGTTGCACCAAAAACCTATTGTTTTGGCGCTTTGAGAATCGGCTTCTCGAAGTCCGCTTTTTTCACCCATGAAGCGTCCATCAATTCCCCGCTCATATACCGGTTGTAAAAATTCCGCCTCTTCTCGTCTGCGTTGGGATACCGATCAAATTCGGCCCCCCGTCCTAACACCCTTGGATCTTCCATGGCCTTGAGTTCGGCAAAAAGCTGTGCGCGTAATTCGTCCACCTTGGGCTTGAAGGTCGGATCCGTCGCCCGGTTCGCCATACAATCCCTGTCCACCGTCAGGTCGTACGCCTCGGCGCCGGGGCGCATTCCAAACGACGCCGCCCAGGCCCGCGAGGATTCGTTCTCGCGATGTTCCTGGAGGATCGCCGTTTTGGTAGGGCTGCCGTCTGAATCCATATAGCCCGTCTCGGGATTACAGGCTGGCCAGCGCGAAGGTTCAAAATTTTCCAGATAAAGGGTTTCGTTTTTAACGATTCCCCGAACCGGATATCCCTCGTCATTGGGACGCCCCAAATCATTTCTTTCCCGCCCGATAATCACGTGGTCGCGCCCTTCAATACAGCGACCATCCTTATTGGAACGCAGAATATCCAACAGGCTTTTACCCGCGGACGGTGCCATCGGGGTTTTATTCCAATCAATCTGCGCCACTTCCACGAAGGTCGGGGCTAAATCGACAAAGCTCACATAATCCGTGATCTTACGTCCGCTGGTTGAAATCCCATTGGGCCAGCGGATGGCCAGGGGCAGATGATTGGCGCTTTCATACGTGTTTCCTTTTACGCGTGGAAATGGCATCCCGTTATCGCTGGTAACAACGACCAGCGTATCATCCAGTTGTCCACGCCTTTCCAATAAGGCCAGCATATTGCCCAGATGCCGGTCGAAATGTTCTACTTCAAAGGCGTAGTCCAGTAAGTCGTTTCGAATGACCTCATTATCCGGCCAGTAAGACGGAACCCGTTCGATATCGCTTGTCTTTTTGCCGCCGAATTTTACCCCGGACCCGTACTCATAGTCGCGGTGCGGCTCGGTTCCTCCGTACCAAAAGAACCAGGGATTCTCGGTTCCAGCCTGTTGTAAAAATTCCTCAAAATTGGCCGTATAATTATTCGCGCTTATTCCCGTCGTGGGAGCTGGCGCCTTATGTTTGTTGTATTGCTGTCCGGCAAGGTTCCGCACCTTTCCGTCCTCGGTGGAAGCGCTACCCGGGCCCCAGACTTTTCCAGTCGATGCGTACCGGTAGCCGGAAGTTTCGAGTGATTCCGTAAAGGTTCTTATTTCGGGTGGAAATATACAGAAATGATTCCCCGCCGCCCCGAGTTGCCATGGATTCCGTCCGGTTAAAATAGAGGAACGCGAAGGCGAGCATTTGGCCGTCGGGGTATAAGCGTTGGTAAACAGAATTCCCTCCCGCGCAACGCGATCAAAGTTGGGCGTCTTCACCCAGGCGCACCCATAAGCGCCGGCATGCCCAAACCCCCAGTCATCGGCGATGACAAACAGAATATTGGGGCGTTTACCTGCTGTGGCTCCAGCCGCATCGCTGGTGGTTCCGGCGATGAACAAGCCGAACGATAGGATAAGGCTGGGAAGGAGGGGTTTCATAAATTGAGAGGGGGCCGAATGGCCGAAAAGCAACGCGGAAATACAACCCCACTCTCGCTCTAAACCTTAGCCTAAAAAGTCTTTATTCAATAACTCGGAGTACGCGCGAGAGGTGCGTCGTATACCAGCCTCTAAATGGGCGGATCTGCAATCCGGGTCCGGTTAAATCAAGAATCCGCCCCCAGTGCGCGCACAAACCTGCGTGCGAAACGGCACTCAGATGCTAAAACCGCCACGGGAGAGGGGCAAGGAGTTGCACTTAAAGAAGGAAGTTCGCCTATCCAATGGTCAATGTCGCCATTTTGGTTATGGTCGGTGGGTTGGTTTAGCCATTGAACTTAAAAAAAGCGCCTCCCAAAGCCTACGTTTAACCTCATGCCAAAGGCGCCCGTTTCTGCTCTCAGAATCTGCAAAATCACGGCTGATAGCGCGTTGTATGAAGAGGACTTGCTCGTCACAGAAGAACCCCTGGCAATCCGTTTGGCTTATTCAGTGGCGGGTGAACGGTTGCAGCGAGATCTGGCAATCACGATGCGAACTCCGGGAAATGACCGGGAACTGACTTTGGGATTTCTTTTCTGCGAAGGGCTTATTCAAAAGCCCGAGGACGTGTATTCGATCCGGGATTGTCCGGCTTCTGAGAACCCGCATTCCGCGGGAAATACCCTTAAGGTGAATCTCGCCGAACATGTGCTGGTTCCCGCTGGCCTATTCCAACGATATTCTTTTATTAGCTCCAGTTGCGGGATTTGCGGTAAAACGAGTTTGGACTCAATTACTGCTCCGGTTCGTAATATTTCAAAAATCGAGGATCTTTCTGTCTCGGCCAAAACTATCCTTGAGTTTTCAGACGCGGTTATCCGGCAGCAACGGGTATTCGTGCGGACTGGCGGAATCCACGCCGCTGCGCTTTTCGACAAGAAGGGAACCCTTTTGGGGTTGATGGAAGATATCGGCCGCCATAATGCGGTCGATAAATTGATCGGAATGTTTTTTGAGCGTTCATTGTTACCTTTGAACGAGGCGGTGTTGTTTTTAAGTGGTCGGGCCAGCTTTGAGTTACTCCAAAAAGCAGCTATGGCGGGGTTACAAATAGTCTGTGCGGTCGGCGCTCCTTCTTCCCTCGCTGTGGAGTGTGCCCTCAAGTTCCATATCACCTTGATTGGTTTTCTCCGGCCCGGCCGTTTTAACATCTACTCCGGGCAGCACCGCATCCATTGTAATCATGCTTTATGAGCGGAGCTGAATTCGAAATTTTATAAGATACTTATGAGCGAATTGGACTCTATTTCTCCGTTGGATCCTCCGGGGGTACCTGATGCGGAGAACCCGGCGCAGTTTACCGGGCTAAAACTGAGGCCCGCGCAAAGGGTCGCGGCTGGCATGCCGGCAGTCTTCAGTAGCGTTCGGCACGTGTTTGGCGAAATGGGTCTGTCGCGCGGTGTGAATGCCCTTCTGCGACTCAACCAGAAGACGGGCTTTGATTGTCCGGGATGCGCCTGGCCCGATCCTGATGACGAGCGATCGGGAATTGCCGAGTATTGTGAAAATGGGGCCAAGGCTATTGCAGAGGAGGCGACCAGTAAGGCACTCACACCGGATTTTTTTGCGCAAAACTCGGTGTTGGATTTGTCGCGACTGGATGATTACCAAATCGGGAAAAAAGGTCGTATTGCCCAGCCGATGGTTCTTCCCAAAGGGGCGACGCATTATCAGCCGATAACCTGGTCGGCAGCCTTTGAATTAATCGCGCAACATCTCAGTGAATTAGAATCTCCAAATGAGGCGGTATTTTATACATCCGGTCGCACCAGCAATGAGGCCGCCTTTTTATACCAGTTGTTTGTGCGGGAGTTTGGGACCAACAATTTGCCCGACTGCTCGAATATGTGCCACGAATCGAGTGGCGTGGCTTTGAACGAATCTCTGGGAATAGGAAAAGGATCGGTGACTTTGGAGGATTTTGCAAAGGCTGAGGTGATCCTTATCCTTGGGCAGAATCCGGGCACTAATCATCCTCGTATGTTAACGGCACTTAAGAATGCCAAAGCACACGGATGTAAAATTATTTCCGTTAATCCGCTCCCGGAGGCGGGGTTAATGGGTTTTAAAAATCCTCAGGAAATTAGAGGTGTTCTTGGGATTAATACGCCAATCAGTGATTTGTTTCTGCAAGTGCGGATTAACGGCGACATGGCCCTCCTCAAAGGGATCATGAAGGTGTTACTGGAAGCCGAATCAAAAGCTCCGGGCACGGTATTCGATACGGATTTTATCCGGTATCAGACTACCGGTTACCAAGGCCTGCTCGACTCCTTAAATTCCACAAGCTTTGAAGTCATCGAGCAGGTAAGCGGGATCGGCCTCGCTCAAATCCGGCAGGTGGCCGATCTCCTCCAGTCCCGAAGCCGGATTATTATATGCTGGGCAATGGGGTTAACCCAGCAACGTAATGCGGTGGCTACCATTCAGGAGGTCGTGAATCTCCTTTTGCTCAAAGGCAGTATCGGTAAGCCGGGGGCGGGCACTTGTCCTGTGCGTGGACACAGCAATGTGCAGGGGGATAGAACGATGGGAATTTATGAAAAACCTTCCGCCAGGTTTCTCGCGCAATTAAGCGATGCCTTCGGTTTTACTCCGCCGTCTGCCCACGGTCTGGATGTTGTCGATTCAATTAAAGCGATGGCGACGGGAGCCGCTAAGGTATTTATCGCCATGGGAGGGAATTTTCTCTCGGCGACTCCCGACACACTATATACCGCCGCAGCGCTTCGTCGTTGTAGGCTCACCGTACAGATCTCTACGAAATTAAATCGGAGTCATTTGGTTCACGGGTTGGAGGCGCTTATTTTACCCACGCTCGGCCGTAGCGATCTGGATATCATCGGTGGGGTGCCACAGTTTGTGAGTTGTGAGAATTCCATGGGCGTGGTTCAGGCCTCTAAAGGAAGCCTCGAACCCGTTTCCTCCCATTTGTTAAGTGAGCCGACAATCGTGATAGGCTTGGCAAAAGCCACGCTCGGAGCGCGCAGTGTTGTCAACTGGTCCCAGCTTGGAAGTCATTACGATTTCATCAGGGACGGCATTGAGCGAACAATCCCGGGCTTTTCGCAATACAATACCAGGGTACGGGTTCCCGGCGGATTCTATTTACCCAACAAAAACAGGGAAGGCCGGTTTGAGACGCCGGACGCGAAGGCGCAATTTCGTTCGGCACCTTTGACGTTTCCCATACTGGCCGAGACGGAATATCTGATGATGACCATCCGCAGTCATGACCAGTTCAATACGACAATTTACGGATTGGATGACCGTTATCGCGGTGTTATCAATGAAAGGCGCGTCGTGTTTATGAATCAATCGGACATTGAGAAGGGCGGTTTCCGTGCGGGCGACATTGTGGATTTGATCAATAATACCGGGGGCATCGAACGGATTGCACGCCGGTTTATCATCGTGTCGTATTCCATTCCGGAAAGGTGCGTGGCGACTTATTTTCCGGAAACCAATGTATTAGTGCCAATTGAAAGTGTTGCCGAGCGCAGTAATACACCTGTATCCAAAGCGGTTGTTGTTAGAATCCGCAAGGAAGCCTGACCTGGCGATTAGGCAAAAATGTCCGTGAGCGGCTTGGATTTGTTTCCAACAGAAAACGGTCTTCCATTGGGCGCGGTTACAATTTTATCAAGCGGGAAACCCGCTGCCCATCCAATGGTGGCGTGAAGATTACCAACAGAAACGCCCTCTCCGACCGGTTCGGCTCCTGCTGCGTCACTAACGCCGTAAACGAAGCCGCGTTTAACTCCTGCGCCCGCTAATACGGTTGAAAACACCTTCGGATAATGGCCTCGCCCGGAACCGCTCATTTCGGGCTTTCTGCCGAACTCACTGGCTACAATAACCAGTGTACTTTCGAGGAGTCCGCGTGAGGCCAGATCGCCAATAAGCGCGGCATAAGCCTGATCGAACTGCGCACCGGTACTTTCCATGGCGTCTTCCAGATTGTTATGCATATCCCAGCCACCGCTACTTACCTCCACAAAACGCACCCCGCTTTCAATTAGCCGACGGGCTAAAAGACAGCCGCGCCCGAATTTAGACGGTCCATAAGCGGCTTTAAGTGGCTCCGGTTCGTCAGCTATATTGAACGCCTTAAGATCCGTGCTTTTCATCAACCGGACGGTTGTGTCGTAAAAGTCGTTGTAGGCTTTTACGTTTTCATCCGGAAAACGTTCACGGAATGTGCCGTCGATCTGGTTTACCAATCGAAGGCGTTCTTCGACCGCTTTTATGCCCGCATACGGGGTGGAATACTGGAGTCCAGCGTCCGGATCAGTGATCGGTAAAGGGGAATAGGTAGCGGGCAAGAACCCGTTTCCATTTTCCGATCCATGATTGATGGCGACACTGGACGGGAGGGTGTCATGGCTGACTCCCAGATAGTTTTGTGCCCAGGCACCGAGCATGGGGTGTTTAATCGTTCCACGCTGTTCGTAGCCGGTCCGCATGATATAGGTGGCCGCTGCATGGACGCCGACCTTGGCGGTCATCGAGCGGATAATGCAGATCTTGTCGGCAATAGCCGCGGTTTTGGGCAGGAATTCAGAAACTTGAAAACCACCTTTAGTGGAAAGGGCTCCCTTTGGACCTTTCGAAGCGCCTTCTTTGGGATCGAATGTGTCTATGTGACTCATTCCTCCGCGGAGTTGCAGGAATATGATTCGCTTGGCCGATCCAAAGCCGGATCCGGGTGAAGCCACGCCCAGGGGCACAGTTGCGACCGCTCTGGAACTTGAGTGGCCGGCAAGGAACGGGAGCACGGTTAATCCGAAAGCACCGCGTGCGCAGCGTTCGATAAATATTCGGCGGGCGAGGGGATCAAAGGATTGAATAGGGTCGCGCATAGGGGAAAGGGTTACTGAATAAATAGAAACTCGCGTGTGTTTAGAAATACCCAAACCAGATCTCGAGGGGTTAGACCACTTGCGAGCATATTTTGTGTGATAGCCAGATCGCTTGGGGAAGGGAGACGTCCCAGGAAGCTTAAATATAAAAACCGGATCTGATCCGCTTGACTGGACAATTTCATTGTCTCTCTTAGGACCGTGGATTGTGGGCTAGTAAGGACCTTTTGGACCTCTCCGTTCATCATCATTAAAATCTGAGGCACGCCTCCTTCTGTACTGTTACTTTCGGCAATCTGTCGGTCGGACTGTCCAAAGTTACGTAGAAAATGGGATTCTTTAGAAGGTTGGGTAAGCTCGGAGGCGCGGGCCAGGGTAAGATTTTCCAACTTGGGTGGAGGATTGCTCTCTATTTCCTCGAGGCCTGGATCTGCATTTTTACCGCGCTTACCGCCCATCTTTTTGCCTTTCCCTGCGCTAGCTTTGAGTTCCTCTATTTTTGCCAGAACGGTAGGCACGGAGATTTGCGAGTCGGGAATATCAAACCGACGAACTTCTCCAGCTCGCTGAAGCTTAAATTTGTCGAGCTCTGTTCCAACAGCCAGAGTCAAAATAGAATCCCATGTTTGTTCTCCCGTCATTCGTCGCAGCACCGGACCAGGAAAAAGATAAGGGCCGTTTTCAAGATTGGGCGTCGGACTAGCCTGTGCCTGGTAGGCTGCCGTATTAAGTAGAATCCTTTGGAATTCCCGTAGATCAAAATGAACCCGTTTCATTTCACTCGCAAGATGCTGCAGTAATTCTGGGTTAGAGGCCTGTTTAAGGTCGTCCAAATCGGTCACCGGTTCCTGAACAGCAAGGCCGAATAACTTTTTCCAAATCCGGTTCGCTATCGAAAGGGCAAAGCGCGGATTATCTGGATGAGTAAGCCAAACGGCGAAATGTTCGCGAAGTTCGGCGGGTTTGTCTGTGCTGGCACCAATATATGCCTCGCTTTTCTCGTCGCCTTTTTCCCAAGTGATCAATTTCGGGTGGACACGGTCTCCGGGCTTTGCGTCGTCGTATTTGTAGTCTTCGGGAAAAACGGTCGTAATTTTGTCCAGGGTTTCAACCTTGGCTGCATTCGGTGCCATAATAGAGATGGCCAGACGTTTATCGATGCCGGCCTTGGTCAGGAATTTGAATGGCGGCTTTTTACTAAAGCCTTGTTCTGTGGCACCAAAGTAAGCGGCCATTTCATAAAAATTCCGCTCCGTCCAGTTGGCCGACGGATGATCATGGCATTGTGCGCACGCGACATTAGCTCCCAGGAATGTCGTGAGAGTGTTGGATAGGTTATCGAGGGGCATTCCTCGATCTCGGAGTAAATACCCGACTGGGCCGTTGTTTGATATCCGGCCCTCCGCTGTCATCATTTCATAAACAATCGAATCCCAATGACGGTTGGAGGCTATCTGCTCCTTTATCCATTCCTGATAAACATACGATTTTACTCCTTTGCCGTAATTGTCAGCCAGACGAAGTAAGTCGGCGAGCCAGTTGAATAGTTGTGAATTGTATCCTTCAGAAGACAGCAGGCTATCTATGAGTTTGGCACGTTTATCCGCCGATTGATCCCTCGCATAATCAAACACTTCTTTTGCCGTCGGAATTCGGCCAGCCACATCCAGGTAAACCCGCCGGACAAATTGTTCCTCAGGAAGCGGCGGATTGGGCTTTAGGGAAACTTTATTTAGACCATTCAATACGAACTGGTCGATTGTAGCGGCCGCTTTGGCTGCCGGCATTTCAATACCCGGCAATAGACGCTGCGCTTTCTGCGCATAATCACGATCGGAAGGCACCAGGCGGGTGAGATTAAGTCGATAGGATTGTCCCTCTTTGGTCCGCACCATTACATGCTCGCCATCCAGAGAGAGGAGTTCAGCTTCGACCCGGTTGCCTTTATCGTCACTCCACGTGTGCCAAGTTGTACTCGGGAGCGAGGGAATCAGGGTCGGTTTGACGGCTTTTTCCATAGAAGAAGCCGTGTTCGCGGTATTCACACCATTTTTAGGTTTGGCGGCGGAGGCGCCAACACCCAACGAAACGAACGCAAGTGAAGCGAGGGCAAAACGGAGGGACGAAGTAGTCATATCAGCCGGGAATGGGGAAAAGCCTGTATGATAAGGAAAACACCGGCCGATGGATTATGTTGCGGAGTAATCTGGGATTAATGGCCCACTTGTGAAGCCACCCCTGTTGCAGGAATCGATGGAGGGTCGCGGGCGGGTGCGAGGGGCGACATATGCGCGTGGGTCCCGAGCGGTGTTCGAAAGGAAGCATGGAGGGACAGATCCAAGCGCCTTTTTTAAGCCCAGCCGGCTACAGGAGTAGTCCAACGCCGGGCCATCGAGGAAAGTGGTTCGCCTTTCACGAGTGGAAGCCCGGTGGTAGCCGCTCCGGGGGGCATTTATTGTTCTGAAAGAGGAGAACTGCGCCAGTTTGGCGAAGTGGCTACCCGGCATGGATTCGAACCATGACT
>CAMCYN010000092.1 GCA_945883955.1 Akkermansia muciniphila | reverse complement strand
CTTGCCACTCGACAGGGGGCAGGTGGCGTTGAAGCATTTGGGGCATGAAGTTTCCCCCCTTCTTTCTGTCGCAGCTCGCTGTTGTCGGCATCACGGTGCTGGGTGCCTCTCAGGTTCAGGCCACTTCGCCGGACTGGCCTCAGTTCCGGGGTCCGACCGGAGACGGCGTTTCGGAGGCGAAAAACCTGCCGCTGCTTTGGAGCGCCGAAAAGGGCCAGGCCTGGAGTGTGGAAATCCCGGGGAAAGGTTGGTCGTCGCCGGTTCTGGCCAATGGCCGGATCTATGTGACCAGCGCCATCGCGGACGCGGCGGGTGAGATCACCCTCAACGCCCTGTGTCTGGATCAGGCTACGGGAGCGGTGGTGTGGAACCAGGAAGTCTTCCGGCCCGATGCCGGCCAGATCAAAGCGATGCACCGCAAAAACACGGCTGCCAGTCCCACGCCGATTGTCAGTGAGGGGCGAGTCTTTGTGCATTTCGGGCACATGGGCACGGCGGCGCTGGATCCGGACGGCAAGGTGCTCTGGAAACAGGAGTCGCTCAAATATAAACCCGTGCATGGCACCGGCGGCTCACCCGCGCTGATTGACGGGTTGCTGGTGTTTAGCGGCGACGGTGCGGAGGCCCCGTTTCTGGCCGCCCTGGACGCTCGCACTGGCGAGCTGCGCTGGAAAACGCCCCGAAACGGGTCGGCTCGCAAGAACTTCTCCTTTTCCACGCCGACTCCGATCCGCGTGCAGGAGGCACTTCAGATTATCAGTCCGGGCAGCGGTTATGTGGCCGGGTACAAACCCTCGGATGGATCGGAGCTCTGGCGGGTCAGTTATGGCGAAGGTTATTCGGTAGTGCCCCGGCCCGTGTACGCAGGCGGACTGTTGTTTCTGAGCTCGGGATTTGATGCGGCAACACTCTACGCCATCCGGCCCGAAGGCGCTGCCGGGGATGTCACGACGACCCATGTCGCCTGGACGATTAAAAAGGGAGCGCCGCACACACCCTCGGTGGCCGTGGCGGAGGGGTTGCTGTTTTTCGTGTCGGATGCGGGGATTGCGTCCTGTGTGGAAGCCAAAACGGGGGAGGTGCGGTGGACCGAGCGGCTTGCGGGGAACTTTTCGGCGTCCCCAATCGTGGCCGAGGGCCGGGTGTATTTCCAGAATGAGACCGGGAGCACGTTTGTGGTGAAGGTCGCGCCGACCTTCGAGTTGCTGGCCACAAACGAATTGGGTGAACGGACCCTGGCCTCGCCCGCCGCGAGTGACGGCGCGTTGTTTATCCGGGGCGAGACCCACCTTTTTAAACTCACACCCTAACGTTCCTTTCCCCTGAACCCTGATTCCGCCTACTTGCCTTCTCTTGTTATGAAACCGTTTGCCGTGACCGTGTTTGCCGGGTTGGGGTTGCTTCTGCTTTCGGTCCACGGAGCAGACCGGCTCGAGGAAAGGTTCCGTCAGTTCGATACCAATCGCGACGGAGCGCTGAGCGGTGAGGAACTCAACGCGTCGCCGATTTTACCGAAACTCGATAAAAACGGGGACGGCCGCGTGACGCTGGAGGAAGCCAGGGAGGCTTTTCCAAAACTGATGGCCCAACAACAGGCCGCGGGCAAGGGGCTGCCGTCGGGCGCGAGTTTCGGGGAAGGCGAGGTGGCGGCTTTGACCGAACAACCCCAGCGTCTCAAAGGCAGCGAGGTGGGTGTGGGACGGCGTGTGGAGGATTTTGAGCTCCAGAAAGCTCAAGGCGGATCGCTGAAGCTGGGTGGCGAGTTGAACGGAAAGAAGGCGGTTGTGCTGGCCTTGTTTCGCGCGTCCTGCCCGATCAGTAACAAGCTCGGGCCGGAGTTGGCGCGGATCGAAGGGGACTATGCCGGGAAAGGGATCGGGATGTTGCTGGTGAATACCGCTCCGGAAGCCAGACCGGAAGCGGTGGCGAAGTTCGTGGCCGATTACGGGCTGAAATCGCCCGTGGTCCAGGATCCGGCCCAGACGATGCTCGGAGCGTTTGCCGCCACGACCACCACGGAGGTGTTCGTCCTCGATGCCGCGCGGACGCTGGTTTATCGGGGCGCGGTGAATGACCAGTACGGGTTGGGGTACGCGAAGGAAACGGCTGGAACCCATTATCTGCGGCAGGCGCTCGAGGCGGTGCTGCGCGGGGAACCGCCGGGGATCGAGGCGGTGTCCGCGCCCGGATGCGCGCTGGAGTTGACCCGAAAAGAGCCGGTGGGAACCGGGAGCCTGACTTATCACAAGGATGTGAGCCGGATTTTGCAGGCGAACTGCGTGGCGTGTCATCGCCGGGATGGGCTCGGGCCGTTCAGTTTGGAGTCGTACGCGGACGTGCTCGAGAATGCCGGGATGATCAAAAAACAGGTTGAGCGCGGAGCCATGCCGCCCTGGTTTGCGGCCAGGCATAGCGGTCCGGTGTGGGCCAACGATCGTTCCCTGTCGGATCGGGATAAATCGGATCTTTTGCAGTGGTTAGGCGCGGGTCGACCGGAGGGAGCGGCGGCTGACGCGCCCCTGGCCCGGAAGTTTTCCGAGGAATGGATGATCGGCAAACCTGATGCGGTAGTGCAGATGCCCCAGGCCATTGCGATCAAGGCGGAGGGGACGATGCCATATCAGCACTCGGTGATTGAAACGAGTTTCCCGGAGGAACGTTGGGTGCAGGCTTATGAGGTGGCGCCGAGTGCCCGGGCCGTGGTGCATCACGTGATTGTGTCGATGCACGAAAAGGACGCCAAACCCGGGGTGCGCACGAATGCGGCGGACGGATTTTGGGCGGCGTACGTGCCTGGGAACAGTTACCGGGTGTTGCCGGAGGGGTTTGCCAAGCGGCTTCCCGCCGGGGCGAAGTTAAAGTTGCAGATCCATTACACGCCGACGGGCAAGGCGACGCAGGATCAGATCAGGATTGGGCTCATTTTTGCCAAACAACCGCCGCAATACGAAGTACACGTGTCGTCGGTGGCGAACCCGAGGCTGAGTATTCCGGCGAACGCCCCGAATCACCTGGAGACGGCCCAGAAGGTAGTTCCCGGGGAGATGATGCTCACTGGTTACATGGCGCACATGCACGTGCGCGGGAAAGCGTTCAAATACGAGTTGATCACGGCGGACGGCCGGACGGAGACGTTGCTGGACATTCCGAGGTACGACTTCAACTGGCAGCTTCAATACGACCTGGCGCAACCCAAGTTTGTGGCGGCGGGCAGCACGATGAAGATCAGCGCGGTGTTTGATAATAGCCGGGGGAACCCGGCCAACCCGGATCCGACAAAGGTGGTGCGCTGGGGCGAACAGACCTCGGAAGAAATGATGATCGGTTACGTGGAGCATTTTACGCCGTGGCCCGGGGCGACCGGAGCCAAGGTGCGGTAAGCCTGATCCTCCGAGTGTCGCGCGTCTGGTGAAAATCTTGGGCGTTTTAGAAACGTCTGATTGATAGACGAGACCGGCGTGTACCGCGCCCTTTCCTCGACCCGAATTTGTCATTTGGCGCTTTGCAGGCGAAAGCCAAAAAGCAAACGCGCCGATAGCAGGCTGCGATCGTTGAAACCCAACGGCGCTTACCCGGCAAGGAAGACATCAGGAGTAGCCCAGCATATCCCCAAAACCTTTCACCCGAAACAACAGCAGTAATCGGTCACTAAATCACACAAACTCTAGCGGGAAATTTTGCGCTCAAGCTTGACCAACCTCATAGCCGGAATTTTCTTTTTACGTACGTGTGGAGGGGATGGTTGCATTGCCGCGGCGAGTTAATTTTCGAGCCGAGCGGCGAAGAGTAATTCCGCTGCATATCCATTCTGCTGTTTGGGATGATGGGCGCCGTGCTCAGTGAAGGGCTGAGCGGATCAAGATGCTCATATTTCCAAAGGAGTCGAAGCGGATGAATCCGGAGCGCACCTATTCTAAAACGGCAAACTCAGGCGAAAGTAGTAGCGTCTGGCAAAGCTCCTCAAAGGCGGACAGAGGTTTAATCCGTACTTTGGGATCGGCGAAATCAGTGCGTGCATCCCATCGCTGGACTATCCCAGGCATTCCTGGCACAGGCATGCCTGGAGCTGCGATGCAAGGCGACCACACGTAGGTTCCCGGTTCCTTTTCATTGAGACTACAGACCAGAAAATCCAAGGTTTCACCTTTTTCGACGGTGACTTTGTGCAAATCCGTACAGACCGACCCTTTGGAAGCCTTCCATTCGCCGAGAACTCCCACACGACTGGAGATTAGGCGCGCTAACACGCCTTCGGTTTTTGTATCCGTGTGGGTTAATTCAGCGTTTACATCGACGCTACCCGACACTGGAGCGACCCACCTACGAATACTTCCCACGCTCTGACTAGGAGCCGCTTCACCTCCCATGCGGTTGAGCATAACGCCCCCCATCTTTCCGTCTGCCATGGGAGCCTTGCCCTTGATCGCACTCGCACTGGAATCGAACTGCGTGATACTTGAGAATTGTTTGATCTTTCCGGATTCTTTTTCGAATTCCCCGTATCCGTACTGCCATGCGAGGGATTCAGGATGCACCTCATTTTCCTTTGGATACGCCGCCAAGTACCGTAAAGCGCTCTGAATCTCCTGTGGAACCGGATCCCGCTGAAGTACCCGGCGATAGAGCATTGTGACTTTTGCGCCCGGTTCTTCCCCCTGGGTTTCAATGGAGGCAGCTAAAGCCTTAGCACTCTCCGCAAGAAGGGGACTGTTCAGAAGGATCAGCGCACGCGGCGCTAAAGCCGAGTGGGAACGTTGGGGCGCGCTAAAGCTGGGGCTTGGAAAATCGAAGTTACGATAAAGCGCCGGTAAAAACTTGCGATCGACGAAGCCGTATACCGTCCGGCGGACGTCGGTATCGCCTTTTCGTGGTTTGCCGAATGGCGTGGGGTCCAGACGTCCGCTCACTGAAAGTACAGAATCTCGAAAAGATTCTAATTCCAATGGCCTGAACGAGAAATGGGCACTCTGATAGGCATCCGATTGCATGATATAGCGGTGCAACTGCTTAAAACTCCACTGGTGCTCCATAAACCAGGCTGCGAGATGGTCCAGAAGGGCAGGGTTGGAAGGTTTATCCCCTTGAAACCCAAAATCACTCGGACTGTTCACGATTGGTTTCCCGAAATGCCAGCCCCAGACTCGGTTCACCATGACGCGGGCTGTGAGCGGATTCTCTTTGCTTGAGAGAGCCTTTGCCAATTCGAGGCGGCCACTTGTGGCTTTCGGAAATGGATTCGGGGATGCTGCTCTCAGAACGGTCAGAAACTGACGGGGAGCTGGTTGCCCTCGGCTTTCGGGATTTCCTCGGATATAGACAAACCCGTCATAGGGTTTGGGTTTGTCCTCCAACAGCATTGGGCGTGGCGGTGATCCTGGATGCTCATTAATGAGGGTCCGGAGCGCTCCAACGGGTTTATAAGAAGGGTCTTTTTCGGGGATAATTCGCGTTCTGCGGACCTGGTCTCGGGCGAATTTGAAAGGGGAATCCTTGGCGATCAGAAGTTTTCTGAGTGACTCCTGTTGTGGGTCCGGAAGCGCGATGTTTTCTTCGAGCGCTTCTACTCTGCGAAGGAGCAAAGGCTGAAGTGCGTCCTGGAATGGGAAGTTTGAGGTAATGAAGAGATGAATTTCTTCTTCGGTTAACGAGACGTCCTTTTTGAGTTCTGGCTCCGCGAGTTTGTGCCATGCCGCAGCCACTTCGCCAAAAACGGTGTTGTATCGATTGGCAATTTCTTCCAGCGACTCTGCTGGCGTTTGAAACGCACGAGCAATCAGCGGATGTAACTCGGGAGCTGGTTCCACTTTTGCCTGGGTGACCGCTTCCCAGAGAGGTGCAAACACTTCTGGATGCGCCTGCATCCAGGCTTTCCCTTTGTCGACTACGTAGCCTTGGATCTCAGGCAAAAGTCCGGCCTTATTACACATGACCTCCACTTTCAGGTTCTTGTAGCGGTTCTGCCATTGAGACTCGTGGGCCAAACGAAAGTAATCCCCTACATGCCCACGTGCGCCTAAATTTGCTTCGGCAAAAGCCTTGTTGGAGAGCACGGCATATTCGCTGCGAAGTTCGATGTTCTTCTTTGCGAACTCCATCACCTCAGGAGAATGAGCCGCGGGTAGCTCGGGAATATCATTCGGCTCGGAGCTGCTCTTCAGAATGCTGAAGAGACCGTAATAGTCCTTTGTCGTAATCGGTTCGAGTTTGTGGTCGTGGCAGCGTGCGCAGCTCAGACTGAGACCAAGAACTCCACGTCCAATCGTATCGATGGCATTATCCCAAGTGTCATCGTCGATCCTGTTTTCTTGTTTTCTCCATCCCATGGTGAGGAAACCCAAAGCAGCTAGAGAGGTCTTATCCTTTGGGACTGCCATTCGATCAGCCGCGATTTGTTCCTGGAGGAATCGATCGTAAGGCATGTCTTCGTTGAACGCCTTGATGACGTAATCGCGGTAGGTCCAAGCGTAGGGGTAAGAGTCATCTTCCCCTCCATTGGTTCCGCCTGTGTCAGCGTATCGAGCTACGTCCAGCCAGTGGCGTCCCCACCGTTCCCCATATCGAGAATCAGCGAGGAGTTTCTCTAAAACTCGATCGAAGGCATCGCTCGCAGTATCTGCTAAAAAAGCGGAAACGTCTTCGTAGGTCGGAGGAACACCGAGTAGGTCCAGGTATGCACGTCGAATCAATATGCGCTTGTCGGAGCGCGGAGTGCCTTGCAATCCAAGCAATGAATCAAGCGACGATGGCTTAGGGTCGACAACTGGCTGAAATGCCCAATGGCTTTTTGCGTTCTCCAGGTGCTGGTCGATTTTGCTGATACTTACGGCTCCTGACCTTGGATCCGGCGCGCCTGCTTTCACCCAACTCTCCAAAGCCGCGATTTGTTCGTCGGAGAGCTTCTTTTTGGGAGGCATGGCCAAGTCTTTATCCACATGGCGGACAGCCTGAATGAGAAGACTTTTGGAAGGATCTCCAGGCAGGATTGCAGGGCCTGTGTCACCGCCTTTGAGAAGGCCATCTTTGGTGTCTAGCAACAGGTTGCCTTTCTGCTTCTTGTCTGCGCTATGGCATTCGTAACAATATTCGGTCAGTATTGGGCGGATCTGGGATTCGAATTGTGCAATCCCCTCGGTGGCGTGAGCCTTGCCTGAAAAAAGACCCAGCAGAAAGGGCAGGAGGAATTTCGCAGAGGAGGAGGGGTTCATGGGGGGAGGGTTATGCGAGAATTCCCTGCAACACTTCGCCGTGTACGTCAGTTAACCGGAAGTCTCGGCCGGAGTAACGGTAGGTAAGCTTTTCGTGATCGAACCCGAGTAGGTGAAGGATCGTCGCGTGCCAGTCGTGTATCTCGACTTTGTTCTCGGCCGCTAAGGCCCCGAAGTCGTCCGTGCTCCCATAGACTGTTCCAGGTTTGACGCCGCCTCCGGCCATCCAGAGTGAAAAGCCTCCTGCATTATGATCGCGTCCAACGCCCTTTTTACTGGCTACGTTTACCATGTCGGAGGTCGGGGTCCGGCCGAATTCCCCCCCCCAAATCACGAGCGTGTCCTTGAGCATGTCCCTCTGTTTGAGGTCGCTTAGGAGAGCGTGCAGGGGTTGGTCACAGGCTGCGGTCAATTCCCGATGTTGTTCGTCGTTTCGGTCATGGGTGTCCCAGCCAGAAGTGCGAACCTGAACAAAACGGACCCCGCGTTCGGCAAGGCGACGTGCGAGAAGCAGTTGGCGGCCGTCTGATCCGTCGCCATAGAGCTCTCGGATGTGGGCGGGTTCGCGACTGAGGTCAAACGCATCCGTTGCTTCCACTTGCATGCGAAAGGCAGTCTCAAACGCCTGTGCTCTTCCATCGAGCAATGGGTCTTCTCCGTGTGTGCCTGCATAGCGATCATGCATTTCACGAAGCAGATCCAGTTGACGCCGTTGCTCTTGGATCGAGGTTGTTCCACTTCGAATGTACTCGATCATTTTTGTCACGGACGCGTCTTTCGTCGGGATCCCAGTACCGCAGCACCATGCCGGAAGGAATGCGTTCCCGAACTGACGGTCGCCCCCAGCGGCTCGTCCGCTTTGGCTAAGCGTCACAAAAGCCGGAAGGTTCTGGTTTTCCGTCCCGAGCCCGTACACGGTCCAAGAACCCAAGCTGGGACGAACGCTCACGAAGTCTCCCGTGTTCAGCTGAATTGCAGCCCGCTCATGCACGACACTTTTGGTCTGCATGGAGCGAATCAGACACATTTCATCTGCATGGGTAGCGAGCTTTGGGAAAAGTTCGCTAATCTCCATGCCGCACTGGCCGTGCTTCTTGAACTCAAAAGGGGACCCTTTCAATGTGCCCTTCAAATTTCCCTGTTCATTGACAATACTTCCCGCGTTTTTGAGGTAATCCTGAACGACCTCCCCGAGAAGCTTGCCGTGATATTTTTGAAGAAGTGGTTTGGGATCGAATGTATCCAAATGAGAAGGACCGCCATCGCAGAAAATTTGGATGACCCGCTTGGCCTTTGCCGGAAAGTGAGAAGCCTTAACAGCGAGAGGAGAGGCAAAGGCCTCCTGTTGTTGGCCCAGTAAGGTGCCGAGGGCTAGTCCACCGATCCCCAGGCTGGATCGTGAGAGGAATTCGCGACGAGTCGCAAGAGCGTGAAAGGGGGAGCTGTTTTGCGTGTTCACAGGCTGGTAATTCTACGTACTCAATTTACGTCACCGAGCGGTGAGGGGCTACCCCCGAGAATTCGGGGGTACTGGAACTGAAACTGGACTGCGAACTGAATTCCCTTTTTGCACACGTATGGGGGGAGGGTCCGAATCAGCATTGCGGGTTAAGCGAGGCGCGGGCCTCTTGACCGGCGGTGCGGACGACGCGAACGTGCCGGACGTCGCCGGTCGAGGCAGCTTTGGGCGCCTGGGTTTCGGCGGCCTACGGGGCGTCGTCCGTCTTCGGCGCAAGACCTCTTGAGAGCACGCCGTTCCAGACGGATCCTTCCTGGGGGTGCCACGCCAGGTTGAAAATGTAGAGACCTTTCGCACCGCGTTCATGCATGATGCTGGCCCAGCGCCGATAATCTTCAAAGGTCGCTTTCCGTCGTCTGCGGTCGTTGATGATGCCGTCGTCGGCGCTGGGAATAATTTGGACCTTATTGCCCGTCCAAGCGCGCCACTCGGCGAGCGGAATGTCGAAGTCGATGGTTTCCCACGGACTGGTTGCGACGATCATGTCGACGATGCCTTCCTTGGCCCAGTGGTCCGCTTCCATGCCGAGGTTGCGCGCTTCGGACGGCTTCGAACTTAGTCGAACGGAGAGGGTGATCGTATGGCCGCGTCTCGCGGCAGCGGCATTGGCAACTTGCCGGATTTCCCTCATGTACTGGGTGAAGATCGGTGCGGATTCCTTTTCACGCCCGATGGGAAGATACCGCTTGAAGCGCATGAGGTCGATTTCAAGCCCCTCCGGATCGTAACGGTCGAGCACCTCCGTGATGAAATCGAGCATCCGCTTGCGAACTGGTTCGTGCGAATAGTCGAGCCCGTTGTCCCATGCGTCGGGTCTCAGGCGGTATTCCGGATGTTCGTGCCAGAAGTTCGAGATATTCGGGCTCTTCGGTTCGTCCCACCGGTGGAGATCGTTCATCCGGATGGAGATCCAGGGCTGTATATTCTTCGCGCGGCAACGGTCGATCCAGGTCTTGTAGGGGTCGACGCCGCTCTCGTAGAGGCCTTTCATGACGCGAATGTAATCGAGGTGGTAGCGCTCAGGCTCGTCGAGCGATTTCCAAAGGGGCTCGAGCGCCTTCGAAGGAAAGTTGGCGCGTTGTGAGTTGAGATTCATGGCGAAGTGTGTCACGTGTCCGCGCGCGATTTCGTCGATGTAGTTTTCAAGACCTTTCTTCGTGAGGGTGAATTCGGGGCGCATCGCGGGTCCGTCTTCTTCATCGCCTTTTCCGCGCTTCACGTCTGACGCGGCCGTGAAGTAATGCCACGCGTCCTCGTTCATGAAAAGGGTCTGGTCGGCGGCCTGCAGCGCTGCCAGCGGCGCCAGCAGGAGGGAGAGGAGGAAGGAAAGGGTGGGTCGCATGTTAAGAGTTCGTCGTTATTGGTTACTGGTTCTTAGGGGTTTGTTCCTAGCGACCGGGCTCACTTTTCTGTACCACTTGGAGAGTTAGTTTCTGGGCTGGTTTGGACTGATAGGTGCCGAGGGCTAGTCCACCGATCCCCGGGCTGGATCGTGAGAGGAATTCGCGACGAGTCGCCAGAGTGTGGAAGGGGGAGATGTTTTGCGTGTTCACAGGCTCGTGATTCTAGAGATCCAATGTACGTTCCAGAGCGGTGAGGGTCTTCCCCCGAGTTTTCGGGGGTACTGGACAACGGGATAGAAACTTAAGCGGATGTTGAATTGCCCGGGATTAGCGGGATCGACGCCCTCAGCCATTTTAAGGAAGCCGCGCCAAAATGCAGCGTCGTGATTCTTACGGTGTTTGAAGATGACGATAAAATCTTCAGGGCTATCTGTGCATGTGCAACGGTCTACATTTTAAAAACATCGACTGCAGAGCAAATCGCAGAAGCCGTGCGGACCGCTTACAATGGGGGTCACCGATAAACGAGAAACTCCAGGTCCACAGTCGAAGCGGTGCAATCGCAAAAGCCCTGAACGAAAACCTTCTCCCTCCCAAGCGCTAGAATCGCCAGAGACGGGGGAAGTGAGCGAGGAGCTTCATCGGAAGCGATGGCGAATCATCGAACAAACTTCACCTCTACCTTGGGTAAGAGAGCTTTGATTTTGGCCTGAGTTTCTTCGGGGTAACCTTTGGGGCGCAAGGCGAGGGTGAGTGTTTTGAGGAACGAAAAGGCCGACAGTTGGGAGACTCGTTCTTCAGGTAGATCGAGCGCACTAAACTCGAGACTCTCCAGCTGCGTGAGTCGTGCGACGGACTTTAGATCTTCATCCGTCAAGCCTTTGGCCTCCGTTAAAGTGAGCCTGCGGAGTGTGGAGATACCCTGAATCAGCGGGATGCAGTCGCCGGACGTGAATCCTTCACCAAGCTGCAAATATTCCAGAGGAAGGCTCGTTAGGGACTGAAGGGTTTTCGAAGTCGCGTTGCGGGTGCCAATTTCAAGGCCCTTGAGATTGGTCAATTTCGCCAGAGAAGGGGCACCGGCATCCGAAAACTTTGCGTGAGCGAGACTGATCGACTTGAGATTAGGCAGGTGCTCGCAGAGTTGTTTCAGGCCTTCGTCGTCAATGCTGCTGCCGCGATGGCTTACATTGGTGAGCTTGGTGAACCCCTCGAATTTTGCGTACGCTTTACCGGTGATTTGAGTGCCTACAAACGAGAACGATTCGAGATTCTTGAGCCCTGCGAGCTGCTCCATACCGGCATCAGTGAGTTTACCGTTATTGGTGAAGCGCAGGCTCTTGAGGTTTGTCAGCTTCGCGATATTCGGAATCCAATCGTCGTTAAACTTGGTGGAAATAACATTCAGCGATTCGAGCGTTTCAATATGCCCGAGATGCTCGAAGAATACTGCGTCATAGGGATCCTCGCTGCGGTGGTCGTGAGGCCCCGCGCCGGGCACCGCGAGATCCACAAGCTTGAGGTTTTGGCCATCCTCGGTCTTTTCGACCTTACCCTTTGCTCCCTCCACGGTGCGTAGGACAGCCTCGACATGAGGATCGAGAGCGAAGGCCGAGGCGGAGATCGTGATGGCAAGAATCGAATGGATGACACTTTTCATGTATTGAATTTTGGGTTCCGGGTTTCGGCTTCTAGCAGGGCAACGAAGTGCCACAAAAGCGCAGCCTTAATATTTCGGGAAGATCGCGGATGTGGGGAAACGGTCCTGAGGATTGTTTGAATCACCGAGGATTTCCTCCCTCGGAAGCGAAACAGCGGGCCAGGTTGCGGGGCGCACGCGCACGACCCGAGTGGGGCGGATGGCCTCGATGATGAGGTCCGTCTCGAACCGGATCTGAATACCACTGCTTCCCATGGGGACCTCGCTGGACGCATTAGTGACCTGCAAGAGGGGACCTCTGGAGGCGATATGGGCTGGTCCATATCCACCAGCGGTGTGTTTCAAGGTGTTCTCGGCGCCGTTCATGATCACTTGGGTGCCCTTTTGAAAATCGGCGTACAGCGAGGGATCCATGCCCCCAAAGAGCGTCGCCGTGACGGTGGCACGGCCGAACTGGCCATACTCGACGCTGTCCACCCAGGCGGGCATCCAGCGACTGCGGATAAACGTCTTGTGCGTTTCGGTCTGATTTTGGGCCGCGCGTTCGATGGAGGTATCGTCGAGCCAGATGTCGGAGACGTGGAATCGGGTGAATGTCCCGTCTGGCGTAGGTTTCCACGTGATGCCAAGCAGGATGGGCTGGCCTGCGTAGGATTTCTTCCCGCCGGCAGGCCAGAGGCCCTCGGCGATCACCTCCTCGATCCGGAGGCACTCCCGGCCGCGCCAGAAACGGGTGGCGGCATCGAAAGTCATTTTTTCTTCGGTAGCCTTGGAGTCGTCCCCTTGCTTCAGCGTGCGGCTGGCAAGGAGGAAGCCCTCGTTGTTTTTGAGCTCCACCTCCTTAAGCCTCCAGATCAGTCCTTCGCGCAGACAGCGGCTGGGCTCGTCTTCCAGCAGGAGCACATGATTTTCGGCGGGGAACACCCCGAGGCCGCGGTAGTGGTTGGCATCGACGTTTTTATTGTTCACCGGCAGCACCGGCACGGAAGAGTTCTTCGGGTCGGGAGGGAGGAATGCCCGGACGTGCAGCACTGTGCCGAGCGGGATGTCCCGCAGATCCGCCGGTGCGCCGTGATACCGGACGATACCGTAGGGGAGCATGGCAAAGGGGTGTGGGTCGTTTCGGTG
>CAMCYN010000091.1 GCA_945883955.1 Akkermansia muciniphila | reverse complement strand
GTGTTAATCGAGATACCCATAAAGATAGATTAGTAAGAGGACGGACTAGAGTTTGAAGGGAGTGAACTACTGGAGGAGCTTGAGCGCGATCTGGCTCGAGGCGTTAGCCTGGGAGAGCATCGCGGTACCGGCCTGGACGAGGATGTTATTCCGGGCGAGGCGAGTGGTTTCAGCGGCGACATCGACGTCGATGATGCGGCTGTTAGCAGCTTCAAGGTTGGTGAGGTTGGAAGCGAGTGAATCCAGGGCGAACTGCAGACGGGAGGTCTGAGCACCGTTGGTGGCGCGATCGGTAGCGATCTCGGAGATCGCGGCGCTGATGGTGGAGATACCACCAACGGCCGTCTGGAACTTGGCAACACTCGAGAAGTTCATGGCGCTGCCCAGAACCTTTGTGAGGGCGGCAGACTTGAGGGAGAATGTGCTGATGATCATCGACTGAGCACCGTCTTCGGAGAGCTTGACGGTGAGCGAGGTGGCCACCGTAGTCGTGTTGAAGAGGCTGATTCCGTTGAAGGATTCGGCCATGGTCTTGGAGAACTCACTCTGAAGTGCTTGGAATTCGGTGTAGTAGTTGCCGACGTCTCCGCTGGTCTTGGTGACATCGTTAGCCAGTGTTCTCAGTTCCGACATCCGTGCGAGGATGTTGGAGAGGTTTCCGAGCGAACCATCCTGGGTCTGCAGGAAAGAGATAGCATTGGAAACGTTGGAAGTGGTGGCTTCGGTGCGCTTGAGCGCGGCCGAGAGACGGAGCGAAACGGCCAGGCCGCCAGCATCGTCAGAGGAGGAAGCGATTTTGGAACCGCTGGAGAGACGCTGGAGGCTCTTTTGCAGGAGCATATTGCTCTTGCTCAGGTTCTGGGAGGCGAGAGTGGCCGAAGTATTGGTGTTAATCGAGATACCCATAAAAATAGATTAGTAAGAGGACTGACTGGAGTTTGAAAGGAACGGACTACTGGAGGAGCTTGAGAGCGATCTGGCTCGAGGCGTTAGCCTGGGAGAGCATCGCGGTACCGGCCTGGACGAGGATGTTATTCCGGGCGAGGCGGGTGGTTTCAGCGGCAACATCGACGTCGATGATGCGGCTGTTAGCAGCTTCAAGGTTGGTGAGGTTGGAAGCGAGGGAATCCAGGGCGAACTGCAGACGGGAGGTCTGAGCGCCGTTGGTGGCGCGATCGGTAGCGATCTCGGAGATCGCAGCGCTGATGGTGGAGATACCGCCGACGGCTGTCTGGAACTTGGCAACACTCGAGAAGTTCATCGCGCTCCCAAGAACCTTTGTCAGGGCGGCGGACTTGAGCGAGAAGGTGCTGATGATCATCGACTGCGCTCCGTCTTCGGAGAGATTGACGGTGAGCGAGGTGGCCACCGTAGTCGTGTTGAAGAGGCTGATTCCGTTGAAGGATTCGGCCATGGTCTTGGAGAACTCGCTCTGAAGTGCTTGGAATTCGGTGAAGTAGTTGGCGACGTCTCCACTGGTCTTTGTGACATCGTTAGCCAGAGTCCTTAGCTCAGCCATCCGTGCGAGGAGGTTGGAGAGGTTTCCTAGCGATCCATCCTGAGTCTGCAGGAAAGAGATAGCATTGGAAACGTTTGATGTGGTTGCTGTTGTGCGTTTGAGTGCCGCTTCCAAGCGAAGCGATACAGCCAGACCACCGGCATCATCCGAGGCGGAGACGATTTTTGAGCCGCTGGACAGTCGCTGGAGGCTCTTTTGCAAGAGCATGTTGCTCTTACTTAAGTTCTGCGAAGCGAGTGTCGCAGAAGTGTTTGTGTTGATTGAGACTGGCATAACTTCCTTTTTGTTTTAGCCGGATACTTCCTTGTTTTGATACTGATTACTGAGTCACTGAAAATATTGAGGCCCGAAGGATCGAGGACTCTCACTTAGGTGTTCGGTTTATTAATGGGAATCCTTAAGGTTTTATTGAAATATTCCTCATTCGCCTCAGGGAGGGGCTTATAGTCCGGCATGTTGGGTGGTGGCGTTAACCAAGCGGCGGAGGTCAGACGAGAGCGTTGCGAGTTCTTGGGCCACCTCGGAAGTGCGGGCGGCCTCTTGTGCTGTATTTTGCACGGAATCGGACACGGACTGGATGTTGTGGGAAATCTGCAGGCCGCCGGCCGCAGCTTCCTGAACGTTCTTGGAAATTTCGAGGGTGGTGGCGGCTTGTTGGCTGAGGGCGCCGGCCACGGTGGTCTGGATTAGGGTGATCTCGTGGATGATTCCTGCGATCTCTTGGATCTTCCTTACAGCCGTTTCGGTGTCGGACTGAACGGAATTGATCTTTTTGCCGATCTCCTCCGTTGCCATAGCGGTCTGTTTGGCGAGTTCCTTGACTTCATTTGCGACGACGGAGAAGCCTTTGCCGGCGTCTCCAGCCCGGGCGGCTTCGATGGTTGCGTTTAGGGCGAGCAGTTTTGTTTGTTCCGCAATCGAGGTAATGACGCCAATGACATGGCCGATCTCTTGGCTACTGGAGCCTAGTTGAGTGACTGCAGCGGTTGTTTCCCCGGCGGCGGTGGATGCGCGGTTGGCTACTTTTGAGGCTTGAGCTGCGTTTCGTGCGATTTCGTTAATGCTGACATTCATTTCCTCGGTGGCGGCGGCCACGCTTTGGAGATTTCGGCTCACGTTCTGGGAGGTGTTGCTGACGGCCTCCGCTTCAATTTTGGAATGTTCGGCGTTGGAGCGCACTTTGGCGCTTGCTGTGCTGAGTTCAGAGGACGCGAGCGCCAGGGAGTGAGAGTTAGCGTCTACGGTGGTTAGGCTCTTTTGAAGCCCAATGACCATTTTGCGGATTTTTTTGACCGTGACGCCCAATTCATCATTGGATCCGAAGGCTTGGGAGGAGGTCAGGTTCCCCGAGGTGACGTCTTCGACCAGGGAAAGGGCCGAGGTAATCTTGCGGACGATCCAAAGCGTAACTCCGGTAGCGAGGACGATGACGGCCAGAAGAATGAGAGCAATCTTCTGGATGCTATCGGTAACGGCGTCGTCGATGTGCTCGGTGCTCGCTTTCAGGACGAAGGCCCCGTGGGTTTCGCCAGCCTTCCAGCCCTCCATTTGGAATCCGAATGGATCTTTGCCGTCCTGGGAGCGACTGCGAGCGGGGTCGCCGTGGCAAGCAAGGCAGTCTCGGGTTAGAACGATCGGGTGGGCGTAAACTATTTCCTTCTTTTCGTGATCGACGTGAAAGTATTCGCCTTGCTTGCTGGTTTTTAAAGAAGCGAGGATGCGTTCCTCGTCGGCGGTGGGGAGGTTTTTGGCGTTGCGTGCCCCGGCCTTGGCGATGCGAAACTGGAACCCTTCGGCTTTGGAGGCCGTTTCCAAGGCTTTCCATGCCGCCACCACGGGGATGGTTTTATAAAGGGCCGTTTTGGAAATGTCGCCGCCGGCCTCTTTAACCTGAAGATAATCCTTCCGGAGGCTTTCCTCGTGGAAAAATGCGCCTGCATGATTCATTGCGGCGACTGATTCTCGAACATCTTCAGCGGCCAGGATGGTGGCGCGCATGGATCTGTGAGCGTTCTGGATGCCGACGGAACGAATGATGGAGCGTTCCACCAGGAGGCAGACTGCACTGGTGATCAAAACCCCGCAAAGAGAGGTCAGGGCGATCTTGTACTTTAGTTTCATTCTGCGGGGCGGGCAGTAGGAGAGGCTCTGGAATAGCAACTCTTGTGCCTCTGGTCGCTCCTAGGGTGAGCTGGGTGGCCTTGAGTTTTGCGGGCTTGGGGCCAGAAAGAATCGGCCTAGCTGAACACCGGCATTGCGAATCGTGTCCTATGGCGGTTTGCTACTGAAGTATGAGAGTTCGCCTCAAGGATGTGGCCGCCAAAGCTAATGTGGCCGTAAACACGGCTTCTACGATTTTGAACCGACGCCCCAATTCCTGGGCTTCGAAAGAGACCGCCGAGCGGGTGTTTCAGGCGGCTGAAGAACTCGGATATCGGCCCAATCGCGCCGCGTTAGGTCTGCGTATAGGCCGGTTCAACGCCATCGGCCTGCTTATTGCCGATCTGAACAACCCCTTTTACACAACTTTCGCCCACCATTTAACAATACATGCGGAAGCTGCAGGTTATGACGTGGTGATAGAAAGCTGGCGGAGTGACTTGCAGCGCGAGCGCACCTGCTTGCAGGAGATTTTAAACCGGCAACTTGATGGTGTCGTGGCCTTCCTGAGCGATCCGCAAACCCATCAAGCCTTTCTTCAAAAGCAGTTTTCATCCGGAACCCCTTTTGTTGTTTTTGGGACGGCCGTGGGGCGAGAGTTACCTGTGGACTGTGTGATTTCGGACTTCCAGAGTGGATTGCAGCAGGCGATTGCCTCGCTTTTAAGAGACGGGCACCGGCGGTTTGCCTTTATTAGTGCGTTGGCTGAGGGCCAGTCGGATGGCCACCGTTCGCGCCTGTTTACCGAACTGATGGAGCAGCAGGCTTCTGGCGGCGTAGAACATGAAATTATCCGGTGCGGTCCGGCCATTGAAGATGCGTATGCTGTGGCCCGGAAAAGATTGGAGGCTGGAAAACGGCCGACAGCTTTGATGGCAATCAACGACTTGGCGGCCATGGCGGCCATACGCGCGGCGGTCGACACCGGTTTTCGCGTCCCCGAAGATGTGTCGGTCGTGGGTGTGGATAATATTCCGTTGGGGCGTTTCCTGCCGGTGAATCTTTCTTCAATCTCGCAGCCGATTGGGAAAATTGCAGAAAAAGCCTGGGAACTGATCCACGGGCGGATCGAATCTGGTGCGGAGCTGGGATTGCCTCAGCAGGTGGTATTTCCCACTGAGTTTCTCGTGCGCGAAAGTACGGGACTTGTGTCTGGGTAACGGGGCCAAACTCTCTTAGGGGAGTGCCTGCCAGCCGGTCATGGACAAGGCTAGGTTCTCTTTCCAGTCGCCTGCTATTGCATAGTGTTGCAGTCCGATCGGGCCCCTGTACCCCAGGACGTGCAGGGTACGCAGCAGTGCGGTAAGGTCGTAGTCGCCGTGTCCAATGGGTTGGATCAGCCGGCTCCAGGGCAAGGATTTAGTGTCGCCCGTGTCGGCCCCGTTTACAGTGACCAAGTCCAGATAGGGAAGGGTTTGGGACAGCAGGGGGGCCGGGTCTGTTGGCCCTTCTACCTTGAGCCAATGACAGAGGTTAAAGGTGAGGCTCAGATTTGGCTGTGCCACCTGCCGGATCAGATTGAGGGCATGTTCGACCCGCTCGATATGAAACCCGGCATGTGGATAAAGGGAAACGTGAACTCCATGTTCTCCGGCATAGGCGGCGATTTCACTGAGTTTTGCCGCGAGTAAAACATCGGGGAAGTCCGCGCGCGGGAGTGGGACGTCTTCGCGGGTGATTTTTCGGATTCCAAGCCACAAGGTGCTGCCGGAGCCGCTTAGTTTTTCGATGAGAGAGCGGAGTGCTGGTTGGGCGTCGAGGGCGGGTTTGTCCGCTTCGAGAGCCGTTGTGAAGTAAACGGCGTAAAGCTTCATGGCATTCGCCTTCAGCGGCTCCATAAAAGCGGGAAAGTTGTGCGCATTGACGCTCATCCCGGTGAAGCCGAGTTGGGCGACAGTGGAAGCAGCGGCCGTAGGTGGGCCTTGAGTGCCCGTATCCATGGCGAAAAACGGATTGGCCGGAGCCGCTTCAACCAGTCCGGGGAGGGCCATGAGTAGGGAAAACAGACGGGCACGCATCCTCTAAATCCTGCTGGGAAGTCAGGCTTCGCGCAAGCAAGGTGCAACTCGCCCTTGCACCCAGCGTCGGCTTCTGGAACCCCTTGTCTTTTTATGCTCGATATCCGCCTCATCCGCGAACAACCCGATTACGTCAAAACTCGCCTCGCTACTCGCGGCGGAGATGCTCACCTGCGAATTGAGGACATCCTGGCCTGTGACCGCGAGCGGCGTGCGACCGAAACGCAACTGCAGCTTTTGCAGAGTGACCGCAAGCGGATGAGTAAAGAGATCGGAGCGCGTAAGGGTCAAGGCGAGGACACCTCTGCGCTCGAAGCGGAGGTGCGCGGACTCGGGGAGGCGGTCACCCGTTTAAACGAAGCTAGTGCGGTGCTGGACCAAAGACAGCGTGAGCTGGTGCTTCAACTGCCCAATTTGCCGCATGACGCCGCCCCCTTAGGGGAAGACGCCAGCGCCAATCCCGAGGTGCGGACCTGGGGGGAGCGCCCTGGGTTTTCTTTTGCGCCCAAGAGCCATGTGGAATTAGGCGAGGCGCTGGGACTGTTTGACTTTGAACGTGCGGCAAAAATCAGCGGCAGTGCTTTTGTCTGTTACACAGGGGCGGGAGCGCGTCTGGAGCGGGCCCTGCTGAACTTTCTGCTCGATCTGCACACCCGCGAACATGGCTATACGGAGGTCAGCACCCCGTTTGTGGTGCGGCCGGAAGCCCTCGTGGGGACCTCGCAGCTGCCCAAGTTTGAGGAGCAACTTTATCGCTGTGAACGGGATGATTTATATCTAGCTCCCACCGCAGAGGTGCCTGTGACTAATCTGCATCGCGAAGAGATTCTGTCCCTGGAGCAACTTCCTGTTTGTTACACGGCTTATACGCCCTGTTTCCGCCGCGAAGCTGGTTCGGCCGGGCTCGGCACCCGGGGACTGATTCGAATGCACCAGTTTGATAAGGTGGAAATGGTCAAAATCACGACGCCTGAAACGGCTTCCGAGGAACTCGAGCGCCTTACGGCGAATGCCGAGCGGGTACTGCAAATATTGGGGCTCCACTACCGTGTCATTGAGCTGTGCACGGGCGATATCGGGTTTGGTTCCGCCAAAACCTATGACATCGAAGTCTGGGCTCCTGGTCAGCAGGGGTATCTGGAAGTTTCTAGCTGCTCGGCATTTGGGGACTTTCAGGCGCGCCGGATGAACCTGCGCTTTAAAGATGCGGAAGGTAAAAACCGCTTCTGTCATACCCTGAACGGTTCGGGGACGGCTTTGCCGCGTCTTTTTGTCGCCTTGCTGGAGACCTATCAGCAGGCGGATGGGACGGTGCTCCTGCCCGAGCCGCTGAGGCCTTATTTTGGAGCGTCGCAGATTGGGTAACCCGCGGCGGCCATCGGGATCGGGCGGGCTTCACTTTTAAGGGGTTGCCAGCGGATACCCGGGCTTTTACGTTGTGAATTTGCCTCTGGCTGAACGTGTAAGGGAATCGCTTGCTGCTTCCGGAGTGGAGCCGGAAGCTCCCCTGCTGGTCGGGTTTTCAGGCGGGCGCGATTCGGTGGTGCTGCTGGAACTCCTGCTTCAGGCAGGCTGGAAAAATCTCACGCTCTGCCATTTGGACCATGGCCTGAGACCTGAAAGCGCGGGGGATGCTGCTTGGGCCGAGCGGTGTGCGCTGGAGCGCGGGCTCGCCTTCCGTGGGCAACGGGTGGATGTGGCGGCGGCCGCTTTGGCCCGCCGGATAGGTCTGGAGGAAGCCGCGAGGGAAATGCGGTATGAGTTTTTTTCCAAGATTGCGGACCAGGTGGGGTGTCCCCGGGTGGTGCTCGGTCATCACGCCGATGATCAGGTGGAGACTTTTGTCTTTCGGTTGTTACGCGGAAGTGGCTCGTCCGGGTTGGGGGGGATGAGCCCTGTGAGCTACCGCGAGGAGGGGAAACTGGTTCTGCTGCGGCCGATGCTGGCGATTTGGAGGCGGGAAATTAATGCGCTAGTTGAGTTGGCTCATATCTCTTTCCGGGAGGATGTTTCGAATGCTGATCCACGTTGGACTCGCAATAGGATTCGGCACGAACTGCTCCCGGCGATGGAGCGGATTATGCAGCGTCCCGTGGCGGAGGCCTTATGGAGGGCGGCGGAACTGTTTCGGGCGGAAGCGGCCTGGATGGATGCGATGGATCCGACGCCAGAGGCGGAGGACCGGGAATTAAGGGTGGGAGATTTACGCGGTGTTCCGTTGGCGGTGCGGCGTCGGCGGGTGCTCCGCTGGCTGCGAGGGCAAGGGGTTTGCGAGATTGGGTTTAACGAAGTGGAGCGGGTTTTGGGGCTGTTGGGGCGGATTCAGCCCGCACGGGTGAACCTGCCGGGGGGGATTTTTGTACGTCGGCGCGGCGGACGGATTTTCTTGGAGGGGCCTTAGGGGTGAGGGAAGGTTGGGGACTCAGGAAAATGCCGATTTCTGCCCGATGAATCTTTCAAATTACACTCTCGAACTCATTTCGGCTCTCGTTGCCGTTCCCGTGTTGCTTTTGGCCACATTTTCCATCGGGGGAATCCTGAGGCGCCGGGCCAAGGTCCCCCTTGGGCTGCGTTATAAACTGACAGCGATAGCATTTTCTACCTACCTCCCCCTGCGACTTTACCAAATGCTGGTCGAGGCGCAGGTAGCCGCTTTAACCAAAGGAGGGGCTGTGGATGTCCAGGTGGACGGGGCTGCAGTGCCGGTGATGCCGGTGCTTTTACCCGAACCTCTCTTACGGGCGTTTCTGGCCGGAGGGATCTTTTTTGGGGCATTACTTTCGGTGAGCCTCGTTCAGAAATACTTCTGGGACGGCTGGTTTGAGCGGACTCAAGCGACCCGGGCGCCGAGGTTTATTTCAGATATAGGGAGCGTTCTGATTGTGGGGATTGCCCTGCTGTTTATTGGACAGATTGTCTACAAGCTGGACTTGAGCGGGTTGCAGCTCGGTTCCACGGTATCCGTGGCGGTGCTTGGGTTTGCTAGTCAGGATTTGCTTGGAAACCTGCTCTCGGGGATGGCATTACAGATAGCAAGCCCTTTCAGGAGAGGCGATTGGTTGATGCTCGACGGGCGGCGCCTGCAAGTGGTGGAAGTGAACTGGCGCGCGACGCGGATGCGTTCTCCGGATAATGTTATGGTGGAGGTACCCAACAAGACGATTGCTGGAGGAACGATCACCAACCTTTCCGCCCCAACACACGAGAGGGCTTCGATGGTGCTCGTTGGATTTGAGTATTGCGCGGTTCCAGAGGAAGTGAAGGCGTGTCTAAACGCGGCGGTATTACGGGCCGAGGGAGTTTTGTCGGAACCGGCCCCACGTGTGGTACTCAAAGATTTCGCAGAATCGGCCGTTCATTATGAGGTCTCTTTTTGGGTGGCGCAGGAGGAAGACCTTGTGACGGTGGCGGATGTGGTTCGAACCAATATCTGGCATGAAGCGCGCCGTTGTGGTCTCAAAATGCCCTATCCCACACGTTCTCTGCTGATTGAGACTGGGGAGACGAGTGTTGGGAAAATGAATGGGCAAGCTTGCCTTCAGCCCTAGAATGTTGCACGCAAGCGCATAGGAAACTGATTTACCTATTTTTTGCGATGTTACTAATTCGTCACGACGGAAAAATGCGGTTGGCTTGGGGGGTTGGTCTGATTCCCCTGAACCTTTGTTTTGCGGTTCTGCTTTCGTATCGATTGCTGTGGGATCTGCGTATTCACGACACCATTTATTGGATCGTTATCGCATTCATGTGGGCGGATTTGATTTTGGATTTTACCACCACGGTAAAAACCGGATTGAAGGTGTTAAATGACTGGCGCTCTGTGGCGAGGTATCATCTTCGGCGTTGGTTCCTCATAGATCTATTGGCCGCGATCCCTTTTGAATACATAGCGGATTTGACGGACAGCACACATTGGGGGTTATGGCTGCTTCGGATTTTGCCTCTACTCAAGGCGTTTAAGGTAAGTACCGTTATCCGGGATATCCAAGGACACTTGCAGCTCAATCCGGCCATCATGCGTTTGATGACGTTCGGGTACTGGTTCAGTCAGGCGGTGCATGGCATGGCAATCGGGTGGGTGTTTTTCGGGGGGTCTCCTAAGGAGATCGAGACAAGTCCGGCTAAGTCGCAGTGGGTAATCAAGGATGGTGTAATCGAGCAGGTGACTACGGATGCGGAGGTGCGGGAGTTCACACATTCTGAGATCTATCTCCGAGCTCTCTATTGGACAGTGACCACAGTGGGGACGGTGGGATATGGGGATTACAGTCCGAGCAAGGATAATAATAAGCAGATAATTTATACTATATTTGTGATGATAGCCGGCGTGTCGATGTATGGATATATTGTCGGGAACGTTTCCGGGCTGATTGCAAACTTGGATGCTGCGAAGGCGGCCTTTACCAAGCGCACCGAGGAAGTTAATGAGTTTATGCGCATTAAGGAATTGCCTGCGGGGATGCAGTCGCGGGTGCGGGATTATTATCATTACCTCTGGGAAACGAGGCATAATATTCAGGATGAAACTATTCTTAAAGAATTACCCCATAGCCTTGCGGTTGATGTGTTGATTCATCTAAACCGGGAAATCCTGCAGAAGGTGGAGTTCTTTAAGAATGCCAACGAAATATTTATTCGGGAAATCGTCAATATGATGCGTACCGAAGTGTTCCTGCCCGATGATTATATTATTCGGCAAGGCGAGCACGGAGACTGTATGTATTTTCTGTCCTCGGGTACGGCGGAAGTATTGGTCAATGGGAATCCGGTGGCGAAACTGGGAAGCGGTTCCCCTTTCGGTGAAATGGCCCTTGTATCCGGAGATAAGCGGACAGCGAGTATCAAGGCGGTGGACTATTGCGATGTATATAAGTTGCAAAAGGACTCCTTTGATCAGTTGCGCGCCCGTTACCCGGAGTTTGACGCGCGTGTTGTCGCAGTTATGGAGCAACGCGCTCAGGCAAATAAGAAATCCTAATCCGGGGTGACGGTTGGGAAGGTGGTGCCGGAAGCGGTCGTTTTGCTCCTGCGACGGCTATATCCGGCGGTACCACTGGCCCGGGAGCGCTTTGACGCGCCGCTTAAGTTCGAGAGAAAGCAGGGCGGCGCCGACTTGAGACGGAGCCAGGCCGGTACATTCGACGAGGTCGTCGATTCCCCGTTCGGCGTTCTGAAGGGCTTCGAGGAGGATGGCCTCTTGGGGGGTCGAGTGTTCCGGTGGTTTTTCCGGTAAGGGCTGGGCTCCATTCTTCAGCCGTGGAAACAACTCCTGTAAATCTTCGAGGATGTCTTCGGCGGCAGTGACGAGTTTAGCGCCTTGCTGAATGAGGTGATTTGCGCCAGCAGAACTCGCCCGGTCAATCGGGCCGGGTATGGCATACACCTGCCGGCCCTGTTCGATGGCCAGATTGGCCGTGATCAAAGCCCCACTCTTTAACCCGGCTTCCACCACCAGAAGGCCGTTGCTCCATCCAGACACGACCCGATTTCGATACGGAAAGGTCTGGGGCGTCGGCGGAAACCCCATCGGGAATTCGCTGACCACGGCCCCTTGCCGGGCTATACGTTCCGCCAGCACGCGGTTTTCAGGCGGGTAAAGTTCGGCTAATCCCGAGCCGATGACGGCGATGGTCCGCCCGTGGGCTGCAAGCGCGCCGAGATGCGCGGCGGAATCGATGCCCCTGGCTAAACCGCTGACCACACTTAAGCCAGCGCTGGCGAGTTGATAGCCGAAGCGTTTGGCGCATTCGGTGCCGTAGAATGTACATTGCCGCGAGCCGACAATCCCAATCGCGTGCTGATCGGCGGCGGTGATAGTGCCTAGTACCTGGAGTAAAATCGGGGCGTTGGGCAGTTGCTTTAGGGCTTTGGGGTAACGTGGATCCTGATCGGTTAGAATCCATGCGCCCAGGCTGAGCACCCGGCGTCGTTCGGACTCCCATTCTCCAGTACTCGCGGCCTCGAGGATGCCTCTGGCGAGGTCGGGCCCGATTCCGGACACGCGCTGCAAGTTGCTCACTTCGCTTCCAAGCGTGTGGATAGCGGAGCCGAATTGAGTGATGAGATGACGGATTCGAACCGGCCCCAAATTGGGTACGAGGTGGAGGGCTAGGAGTGCGTCTTCTTCATTCATCCTTCCTAGGAATCGGAAAGGAATCCTGAAATGGCTTGGCCGACGCTAAATATGCCATATCCAAATCGGATCGATCTCCCAGGAGGAGGAAAACACGCGATGCCGGCCCGAACAGGTTGCGCCACACGAGAGGAGTCCCGTTATCTGTGGCTTTCTAAACTCACTGCTTTGTTACAGCCCCGTCATCTGTTCGTGACAAAGTGCTGTCAAGGTACCCACAGTTGGTTCGCTAGCCTGTTCCCCTTGGGGCTCGTAATGAGAGGCAGGATTCTGGTGAACCAGTCAACTCCACTCCATGTTGAAAAGTTACTGTCGAGCTCAGCTTTCTTTAAAGCAACTGCCGCTTTTGCGCAAAGTGACACTCTCCTGCCGTGGCTCTTCGTTGAGCGTCAATCGGTGAATTTTGGTGTGCTAAGTCCGACAGAGGCTGTGGGTGCAGCCTCTGTCGCGAGCGCGCTGTGCGGGCTGCTTTTTTGATCCCTTCTTTTTTGATCCCTTCAATATCCACGTTATAATTATTATCTATGAAACTATCTTTCCCCCTTCTCGCGCTGGCACTAGCGCTCGGGCTGACTCAGGCACAGGCTGAAAAAATCGTGATCAAAGGTTCGGATACCCTTGGTGCGAAACTTGTTCCACAGCTTGCTGAAGCCTATAAGGCCGCTAATCCCGGAACCGAATTTTCAATTGCTGCGGAAGGTTCCACAACGGGGATAACTGCAATAATCGATGGGTCGGCCGACATCGGAATGTCCAGTCGCCGCGCCAAGTCCACTGAACAGTCTGCCGGCGCTGCCAAAGGTGTTAACCTTAGTCCCACGATTGTGGCGTACGACGCCATGGCGGTTATTGTAAATGCGGCAAGTCCAATCAAGGCGTTGAGCAAGGCGCAGGTGGAGCAAATCTTCACCGGAGATGTCCAGGATTTTAGCGCTGTGGGTGGCAATGCCGGCAAGATTTCGATTTATACGCGCAATACCTCCTCCGGGACCTATTCTGACTGGAAAGAGCTGGCGATGAGCAAGCGTGACTACGCGAGTGGCTCGCAAAAGATGGCAGGAAACGAAC
>CAMCYN010000090.1 GCA_945883955.1 Akkermansia muciniphila | reverse complement strand
CTCTTCGCTAACGAGGCCGCTTACGTAAACTAGGCTTCTCCCGAGAGGGAATAAACGGGCGCTCCTGGCTTCACTCTGAGGCCGTGGGCGCCCTGTTTTTTTAGCGGGCTCAAATTCGGGTTTCTCAAAGGCCCCGCTTTGCGCCATTGGGTCTTTTAGAAAATGAGCGAGTTTCGTGAGTTACCCCAATCCGTGGTTGGCCCCCTGGCCTTGTACCGCCTGGCCGCACCCTGCCTGGCTGGCATCCTGTTGCCCGGGCTGATCTTGCGGTTGCAACGGCGGGGAAACTGGAAGCGCAATTTCGGCCAGCGCTTTGGCTGGTTCCATGCCCCGGATTTAGCCCGCTTGCGCGCGCATCGTTGGACCTGGATCCATTCCATTAGTGTAGGCGAAACACTAGTCGCCCTGAAGCTCGCCCGCGCTTTACACGCTGCCGATTCCCAAATCCGTATCGCCCTCTCCGTGACGACTTCCACCGGCTACGGCCTGGCCTGCGAAGCCGCCTCCGACTGGCTGTTTCCCATGTATAATCCCGTGGACGCTCTGGGGCCCGTTTCCCGGGTGCTCAAGCTGCTCCGCCCGGAGCGCCTGATTCTGATCGAAGGCGAAGTCTGGCCGAATCTGGTGTCGGCCTGTTTTCAGCGGCGGATTCCCCTTGTGCTGGCTAACGCGCGCCTGTCCCCACGTTCGGCAGCCCGGTTTGCCCGGTCTCGACGCTGGACGGCGCCGTTTTTCCAGATGCTCGACTGGATCGGTGTGCCTGATTCGGAGGATATCCCGCGATGGGAAGCTGTGGGTGTCTCGCCCGACCGTCTCCGGCTGACTGGCAGTATCAAATTTGACAACGGCGGGGTCGCGGACCGGACCGGGAAGGATCTATTGGAATTGTTGAAGCCGTCGGGAATTGGACCTCAGACACCCCTGCTTGTGGCTGGAAGTACCCATGACGGCGAAGAGGTGTTGCTGGTCCGGGCCCTGGCTTTGTGGCGGAAGCGGCATCCCGATCTGCGTCTTGTGATTGTTCCCCGGCATGTGGAACGGGTTCCGGCGCTTGTTCCTGAACTCGAGGCGTGTGGTGTCCGTGTAGTGCGCCGGACGGCTTTGCCGGCATCCGGTTCGCCGGATGTTATCCTGGTCGATACTACGGGCGAATTGCGGGACTGGTACGCCATTGGGACGGTGGCGTTTGTCGGCAAAAGTCTTACGGCCGAAGGCGGCCAAAATCCGGTCGAACCTGCTCTGTCTGGGAAAGCCGTGGTCTTTGGGCCGAACATGCAGAATTTTGCCGTGATTGTGGCGCATCTTTTGTCGGTGGGCGCCGTCCTACAGGTTCAGGATATGGACGGGCTGGTCGAGGCTGTGGATCGCTTGCTGGGGGATGCTGCCGAGCGCGAACTGCTCGGAACCAAGGCAGTACAAGCCTTGCAACAGCATCAGGGCGCGGCCGAAAGAACGGCGGCGCTTATCCTGAGTCGGGCTTAATCCGGCTCTTCACACACCTCTGAACCCGAGGGAAGCGCGGTTCGTCGAAGCCGCCAGGGATGCGCGAAACACTCCTGGCGGTTGCGAAAATCGGAAGGCCTTAGCGGACGCCGCCGGATTCGCCGTCCCAGCGCGATTCGACGCACTGTTCGAGGTAAGCCCGGTAATCGCTCTTTGGCAAAGAGGCTGCCAGGGCCTGAAACTGTGCCTTGTTTATAAATCCCTTGGAATAAGCGATCTCTTCGAGGCATGCGACCTTTAACCCCTGCCGGTGTTCGATTGCGGCGATGTAATTGCTCGCCTCCATAAGGCTTACCGGCGTGCCCGTGTCCAGCCAGGCCATTCCCCGGTTCAGGCACCGAACCTGCAGTTGCCCCTTGGCCAGATACGTCAGGTTCACATCGGTAATTTCAAGTTCTCCGCGGGCGGAGGGTTTCAGATTGCGGCAGATGTCCACCACCTGGCGGTCGTAAACATAGAGCCCTGGGACGGCAAATTGACTGCGCGGTGCCACAGGCTTTTCTTCCAGGCTGATGGCGCGTCCGTCCGGACCGAATTCCACCACTCCGTACCGCTCCGGATCGCGCACAGGATAAGCGAAAACGCAGGCGCCTTCGCCGATCTGAAGGGCGTCGCGTAGAAAATCCAAATTTCCGTGGAAGATATTATCGCCCAAAATCAGCACCGCGTGGTCTGCGTCGCTCAAAAAGTCTGCCCCTAGGAGGAAGGCCTGGGCGATGCCCTCGGGTTTGGCCTGGGCGACATAGGACAAACGCAGTCCGAGTTTGGAGCCGTCGCCGAGGAGTTCTTCAAACCGGGGAAGATCCTGCGGGGTGGAGATGATCAAAATGTCCTGAATCCCGGCCAGCATAAGCGTGGATAAGGGATGGAAGATCATGGGTTTATCATAAACAGGCAAAAGCTGTTTACAGACAATCCGGGTGAGTGGGTAAAGTCGGCTTCCTGCCCCGCCTGCGAGGATGATCGCTTTGGTCATATTTCCAGAATCGCCGCTCCTGCCACGAGTGGAAACCGAAAAGACGCGTGCCCTGATCCGGTTTGCATCCATTCATACCATTGAGGCACACTGTGCCCATGTCCTCCCCCATGACATCCCGCGGATGGTTAGCCGCCTCGTTCGGTCTGGCCGGTGGCGTTGCCTTGGGAGCGCTTCTCCCGGAGTCGGCACCCACCGAAGCGCAGAGGTCTTCGCCCGCCCCATATTCCGAGCAATCTTCCCGAGGATCGAATGAGACCCTTCCCAGCGCGCAGTCCGGGATTTCGGATACAACCGCACGGTTTCCCGGCGCGCGCCAGGCAGAGCAGGTGGTTCATTTATCTCCCGAACGAGTGCTGGCGCTTTTTGAGCGGGTTTCCAATTTAAGGAGTGATTCCCGTAAATACGCCTTGGCTTACCGGTTGGCGGGCCAACTGGGTGTCGAACAGATTCAGGAGGCGCTCAAGACGGCCAAAGAAGACATCGATGGTGGCGATTACGTAGCCATGCGCGCCCTTGCCCGGCGCTGGGCCGAGCTGGATCCCAAGGGCGCCGCCGCCAAAGGCCTTGAAATGAAACAGCAGCACTTGCTTCAGCCCGTGCTCGAATCCTGGTCCCGGATCGCCCCGGGCGCTCCTCTCAAGTGGGCTCTCGAATCCGACCCCGCCACCCAGGTCGAAGCGGTGCGTTCGCTGTTATTCAACCGCTTGCTCGAACCCTCTGAACTCGAACTGCTGGTCAAAAAGTCCGCCTCCTCCGAAAACAGCGAGATGCGCCAGCAGGTGCTGCCCTTTGCCACGATGCGTCTGGCGGAATCCAATCCAAACAGCGCTCTTCAGGTCGCTTCCCAAATGGAAGATCCCCAGACACGCCAACGCACTCTCAGTATGGTCCTGGGACGTCTTTCCCAGAGTGCGCCAGACGTCGGTAAAGCGTGGGTGGCCGCTCAAACGGATATCACTCCCGAACAACGCCAGCAGTATGAACGCGCTCTAGCGCGCGGAGCCGGCCGGCCGCCCCGATAACACGGGACGATCCCGCAGCGCGCTGCCCGTTCCAAGCCGCTCCAGATCCGAATTCCTGAAGGTCGTCGCTGACCGCTGAAAATTGTGTCCGAGCGGAATGGCGTCCATTTTTCCGGACAACTCCTCGTGGCTCACATCGAGCGGAGCGGGTAGAGCCACAAAAATCCTGGTGCCCGGTCCTGGCACATCCAGCACGTAAACCTCTTTGAACACTTCCCGGTAACTCAGCAGCATGTGGGGATAAAGCGGGTTGTGATTACGCCCCCAGACGTTGGCCACGGCGATCCCATCCGTTGTGAGGGCCCGGCGTACCGCCTCCAGAAACTCTACCGTCAGTAAATGTTCCGGGATGGATTCCGCGCCGAAACTATCCAGCACGATCAAGTCATAGAGGCCTTCGCGTGCCTCGATAAAATCACGGCCGTCCTCGATGTGCACCTGCATCCGGGCGTCGGCCACAAGCCCGCAATAATCCCGGGCAATGTCGGCAACCTCCGGATCGATCTCGACGGCGTCGACCCGGGCTTCAGGCAAGAGCCGGTGAAAAAGACGAGGGAGCGTGCCGCCTCCGAGGCCGACGACGAGTATCCGGGTGGGCGTTTTCTCCAAAAACGCCAGGCACATCGGCAGTACACGTGTGTACGGCAAAGCGAGATATTGGGGGTCGTCCACCTTGACGATGCTCTGAAAGGCCCCTTCTGGGGAGAAGCGCAGTGTGCGCAACCCCTCGGCGTCTTCGGTCAGGAACAGGAAGTTAAATGGCGAATGCCGCGCAACCAGGACGGTCTCTTTACTGGGCATTGCTCGTGATCACGCGTTCGGCTTTGGGCGCCGAGTCAGTGTTGAAGGGAAGCGGATCGGTGTGAATAAATACCCGGGCGCCTTTGCCGACCGTGTCGAACAGGCTGATGATATCGCTCGAACGCATTCGGACACACCCGTAGCTGGCCGGCGAACCCAGCCGCCACTCTTCGGGTGTGCCATGAATATAGATCGTCCTTTCGTGCGCGCACCGGTTGCAGTCTTCCATACCGCGTAGCCAAAGGATCCGGGTCACGATCGGGTCTCGGCCCGGGGAGTTGACCGGGACGATTTCGCCGGTGGGTTTCCGGTTCTTGAACTTCATTCCCGCTGGCTCGTCGCCGCCGATTTTGGACGCAATTTCAAATTTTCCGAGCGGTGTGCAGTTACTTCCGGGCACGTCTCCGAGTCCGAATTTGGACGTGGATACGTCAAAGCGGGCCACTTCCACCCCCTTCTTGTACAGCGCCATGCGCTGCTCGGGGATGCTGACACGCAAAACATGCGTCCGGTCAACGCACGAGCTCAGGATCCCGGCAACGAGTGGAAGTAGTAAAAAACGGCCTCTCATAGTCAGAAGAAAGTAACGGACGCAGCGTGGTTAGTCAGAGACCGACGGCATTTTTAGAAAGCGCCAGAGGCAGGTTTTTGTCCAAAGATCTCGGCAAAAAATCCTTTCATCGCCTGCCAGGAACGCCGGGCGGCGGGTTCATTATACGCCGCGCCTTTGCTCTTGTCGGTGCCGGATTGTTTCTGGGTAAAAGAATGCACGGCGTCTCCGTAATAAAACATCTGCCAGTCCGCGCCGCCTTGTCGGAGCTCGCTTTGAAAGGCCGTGATGTCCTCGGCTTTGACAAAAGGATCATCCGCGCCGTGTAACACCAGAACCTTGGCCTTGATGTTTTTCCCGTCGGCAGGCGTTGGCGAATCCAGGCCGCCATGGAAACTCACCACACCCTCAATCGCCGCTCCGCTGCGGGCCAGCTCCAGCACAGTCGTGCCTCCAAAACAAAACCCGATGGCGGCAATTTTGCCGTTCTCCGCGAGCGGATTCTTTTGCAATTCGGCCAGTCCGGCCGTGGCTCGCTTGCGCAGAAGAGGCCGGTCGGCCTTGAATTTTCCGGCCTCAGCCGCCGCCGCCTGCATGTCGGCCGGTCGCACTCCTTTGCCGTAAATGTCAGCCGCAAATGCCACGTACCCTAACCGTGCAATCTCCTCGGCCACTCCCTTGGTGTGGTCGGTCACCCCCATCCAGTCGTGTACGATGAGTACCCCGGGCCGTTTGCCTTGAACCGCGTCGTCGTACGACTGCAATCCCTGCAAAACCGTGTCGCCTTCGCGGTATTCGATTACTTCCGTTCGGATTTCGGCGAAGGCCAGTTGAGGAAGCCAAACAAGAGCGGACACCGTTGCGAGGAGCGTTTTGGTTCTCATAAAAGATTGGGACTTCAAAATTGAGGGCTCCCTCCGTACGGGGCAAGTCTTTGAGCCAACCTCCCCCCCCGGCGGCTTTTCCCATGGTTGAGTTTAGCTCGATACCAGTGTGTTATCCAGCGCGTGAAATTCTACCTCCCTCTTTTTATTGGTGTCGTTTCCCTGGCCACCTCCGCTCATGCCCAGTCTCCTGCCGCTCCGGCCAAAATCCGCGTGGCCTGTGTAGGCGATAGCATTACGGCGGGTGTCGGGGCCAAATCAGAGTTTTCCTATCCGGTCCAGCTCGGCAAATTACTCGGGGAGAAATACGAGGTTAAGAATTTCGGCAACAGCGGTTCCACCATGCTGCGGACCGGCGACAAACCTTACGAATCCCAGCCCCAGTACCGCTGGATGCTCGATATGAAGGCCGATATCTATGTCATTAAACTCGGCACCAACGACACCAAGATACGCAACTGGGTGAAGAAGGAAGATTTCAAGCCGAGCGCCTCGACTCTGATTGACGCCATCCGCGACTCCAATTCCGCAGCCCGGATCTTCGTCTGTCTGCCTATTCCCGCCTTTCCCGAGAACTTCGGCATCACCGATGCCGTGATTAAAACCGGAGTGATTCCACAGTTGAAGGAAGTGGCCGCAGAAAAGAACGTCCGTGTCATCGACCTTTATAAGGCGATGGAGGGCAAAGGCGCCCTGGTGCCGGACAAGGTGCATCCCAATGCCGAGGGGTACACCATCATTAGCCAGGCGGTTCACAAGGCGATTACCGCGCGCTAAAACCGGCCCTTGCCGCGCCGGGGGGAGGCGCCCCACGGTTATTTTGTCAGGAGCATCTGAAGGGCGAGGGGATCGTTGGCGTTTTCCATCGCCTCGATCACCGAGATGGTTCCGGCCCGGATAAGCATTTTGAGGTGCCCTTCCAGGGTGATCATCCCTTCCTTGCTCTGAGTTTCGAGCTGGGTGTTGATCTGGTGGATTCCCCCGGAACGAATCAGGTTGCCCATGGATGGTGTGTTTTTAAGGACTTCCATGGCCACAGTCCGGCCGCCGGTCTGGTTGCGGACCAGCTTTTGGGAAATGATGTAGGCCAGCCCCATGGAGAGCTGGGTGGCGATCTCCTTGGTGCGGTCGCCGGGGAACATATCGATGATACGCGTAATGGCTCCCCGGGTATCGCGGGTATGGAGGGTCGAAAACACCAGGTGACCCGTTTCGGCCGCAGTCAGCGCCAGCGCAATGGTTTCTCGATCCCGCATTTCTCCCACAAAGATAATGTCCGGATCTTCGCGCAGTGCGCTGCGTAACCCGGCTGAAAAGGAGGGAATATGCCGGCCAAGTTCGCGCTGTGAAAATAGGGCCGACTGGCTCTTGAAAACGTACTCGATCGGGTCTTCGAGCGTAATAATCCGCACCGGGCGCGTCTGGTTGATGTAATTGGCAAAGGCCGCGATCGTGGTGGATTTCCCACTGCCAGTATTTCCGGTCAGCAGCACCAGTCCGTTTTTGAGCCCGCAAATGTCCTGCCAGACTTCCTCGGCGGGAAACCCCATGTCCTGCACGGCAGGAATCTGGGCGGGCAGCCCGCGAATAACGGCGGCGATCCCATCCCGATCCGAGAAGACGTTTAACCGGAAGGTAATGTTCTTTTCCGTCCATTCCCAAGACGCGTCAATATCGGCCAGCGGCTCGGTTTTGAGGCGTTTCCATTGCTCGTCTCCGAGCATCGGAAAAATGAGCATTTCAATAACCTCTGCCGTCAGGGGCACGCCGCCGCTGATGGCGCGTAACTCGCCATCGTACCGGAACGCCGCCGGTTGGGCCACTTTCAGGTGAAGATCCGAGTAGCGCGAGAGGCCGCGCAGCTGGTGCTTTGGGTTGACAAAGCAGGATAGCAAATCGCTCATCGAGAGCAGATTGTCGGAAACGGAATAAACGGGTGTGGTGAGGGAAACAGACATTGGGGGGAGTCGGTTGCGGGCAATATTACCGTGGAGTGTGCAAAAAACGAGGTTCGTCTCTTTCTCGGAGTCAGCCTGTGGGGTAGTTTGTTTTCTGCCATGCACGACCCTCGTTTTGATCGGCTTGCCGAATTGCTTGTGAACTTTTCCACCGCCCTGAAAAAGGGCGAAAAGGCCCTCTTGGATGCCTTTGATATTCCGCCCGAGATGACCATCGCTCTGGTCCGTGCGGTGCGTGCCGCCGGGGCGATTCCGTTTGTGCAAATCCATCAGGGTCAGGTTAACCGGGAGCTTGCGCTGGGTTTCGTCGAGGAAGGTCTCGACGTGTCCTCGTCTCTGGAACTGGCGCGTATGAAAAAGATGGATGCCTACATCGCCGTACGTGGCGGGGCCAACATCACCGAAATGAGCGATGTGCCTCCCGAACAAATGCGGCTCATCGCCCGCAAGATGAAGGCTGTGCTGGATTGGCGGGTGAAGAAAACCCGCTGGTGTGTTCTCCGGTGGCCGTCGCCTTCGATGGCCCAGTTGGCCGGTATGAGTACCGAAGCTTTCGAGAAGTTTTACTTCGACGTCTGTACGCTCAATTACGCCCGGATGGTGCCCGGCATGAAGGCGCTCAAAACGCTCATGGACGTCACCGACAAGGTCGAGATCCGCGGACCCGGCACCGACTTGAAGTTTTCCATAAAGAACATCGCCGCCATTCCCTGCGGTGGCACTCATAATATCCCTGACGGCGAAGTGTTTACGGCCCCCGTGAAAAACAGCGTTCAGGGCTATGTGACTTACAATGCGCCGACTATCTATCAGGGGACGGCTTTTGATAATGTGCGGCTGGAGTTCAAGGACGGCAAAATTGTGGGCGCCACGGCCAACAACACCCAGAAGCTGAACGAGATTTTAGATAGCGATCCGGGGGCGCGTTATATCGGCGAGTTTGCGATCGCCTTTAACCCGCACATCTTAAAGCCGATGCGCGATATCTTGTTCGATGAAAAGATCCGCGGCTCCTTTCACTTCACGCCCGGCCAGTGTTATGAGCAGACCGATAACGGCAACCGCTCCCAGGTCCACTGGGATCTCGTAAACATTCAGCGCGAGGATTACGGCGGCGGCACCATTCATTTCGATGGTAAACTGGTGCGCGAGAACGGGATTTTTATTCCCAAGAGTCTCCACGGGTTAAATCCGGAAGCTCTTCTCGCCTAACTCCGGGAGCGATCGTGCGGGGTTCTCCCCCGCGCGATTCGAAGGGGCGGTTTGCTTCCGCCTCTTCCTTAGTAGGCCATGTAATGAACGCTTACCGTGCGGTAGGCGTTCTTCGGGTCGGTCGCCGAAAAATACACCAGCTGCATCGAAGCGGCGTTCACCGTCCATTTGTATCCGGCCACCGTCTGCGTGACTCCATTGACGCCCACACGCTCGGTCTTGCGCGTAATCTGGGTGCCTTCACCGTAACGTTCCGCGATCCGCCGGCGAAGATCGCCCATCAGGGTGTTGTATCTCTCCTCGGGCCAGGCGTCGGATTGATACTGGAGCTCAACCCCGGTCAGGATCCCGAGTTTGAAATAGAAGATCGTCTTCTTTAACCCCTCCTGCAAAAGCCCTTCGACTTCCAGGGCCTCCCGGTTGCCCCGGACCATCTTGCGGCCGACGACCTTGCCGCCGGCCGCGCTGACGAGCCTTTCGAGCCGGTCGGCGGTTTCTCCCCAAACAAGGTTAAAAGGAGGTTTAATCTCCGGGGCGCTGTTCCCCTGCGCCGTGGCGACAGTGACAGGGAGAAGCAGGACGCCGCCCCCGATCACAAACACCCACTCGACGCGAACAGCGGTGCGGATCATGCCTTTTTAATCGTACTCGAGATGGCCAGCTCACGGAGTTGGCGGGGCTCCACACTGACTGGCGACTGGGTCATGAGATCGGTGCCACGGTTGTTTTTGGGGAACGCAATGACTTCCCGGATACTTTCCGCGCCGCAAATCAGCATCACGAGCCGGTCCAGACCCAGGGCGATCCCGCCATGGGGTGGCGCTCCGAAGCTGAACGCCTTGAGGATGTGCCCGAACTTGTGTTGCTGTTCCTCTTCGCTGACGCCGAGCGCCGCGAACAGTTTGGCCTGCAAATCGCGTTCATGAATCCGGATGGAGCCGCCACCGAGTTCGACCCCGTTGAGTACCACGTCGTAGGCTACGGCGCGTACCTTGGCGTAGTCGCCGGCTTCCATCAGCGCGAGATCTTCGGTCTTGGGGCGGGTAAAGGGATGATGCACGGCTGCCCAGCAGTTGTCTTCGGGGCTGAACTGCAACAGCGGGAAGTCCACCACCCACAGGAAGTTCAGTTCGTTGGAGCCTTCGGTGAGTTTGAGCAGGTCGGCCACTCGTAGCCGGACTCGGCCGAGCACGTCGCTGACGGCCTGTGCCTTGTCCGCCCCGAAGAACAGCACGTCGCCGTCTTCAAACCCCATACGTTCGGCGAGCGCTGCTTTTTCGCTTTCTGAGAAGAACTTCACGATCGGCGACTCCCATTCGCCGTCCTTGAGGCGGATGTAGGCGAGGCCTTTGGCGCCGAGTTCGGTTTTGACCCATTCTTCCCATTTCTTGAGCTGTTCTTTGGAAAGAGCCGCGGCCGCTCCTTTGGCGTTGATGGCCCGGATGACTCCGCCGCCGTCGAGTACGCTGCGGAACACTTTAAACTGGGTGTCCTGAAAGATGTCGGTGAGTGAGGTGATTTCCACGCCGAACCGGAGATCGGGTTTGTCCGAACCAAAACGGTCCATGGCTTCGGAATAGGCCATACGCGGGAAAGGCAGCGGGATTTCCACCCCTTTGGCTTCCTTGAAAATCCGGTGCAGCAACCCTTCGATCAGCGTCTGGATTTCCACTTCGGTGATGAAGGAGGCTTCCAGATCGATCTGCGTGAATTCGGGCTGGCGGTCGGCGCGTAAATCTTCATCGCGGAAGCAGCGGGCGATCTGGAAATATTTCTCAATCCCGCCGACCTGGAGCAGTTGTTTGTACTGCTGAGGGGCTTGCGGAAGGGCGTAGAAAGTCCCGGGGTTAAGGCGGGAGGGTACGAGGAAGTCGCGGGCGCCTTCGGGGGTAGGGTTGGAAAGGATAGGCGTCTCGATTTCGAGGAAGCCGCGTTCGTCCAGATAATCCCGGGTCGATTTGGTGATCCGATGGCGCAGCTTGAGATTGTGGATCATCTCCGCGCGGCGCAGATCCAGATAGCGGTAGGAAAGGCGCAGATCTTCGTTAGCGACCTTCGAATCGAGCGGGAAAGGGGGGACGTCGGACTTGTTCAGCACCTTCAATTCGCTGGCAATGACTTCAATATCTCCCGTGCCGAGCTTCGGGTTTTCGCTTCCGGTAAGGCGGGCGGCGACGATTCCAGTGATTTGGAGCACATCTTCGCTGCGCAGACCGTGAGCGGCTTCGGACACTTGGGCGTGTTCGTCTGGACGGAAAACGACTTGGGTGAGGCCGTCGCGATCGCGTAAGTCTATGAAGATGACGCCTCCGTGGTCGCGGCGGGAGTTCACCCAGCCTGCCAGAGTGACAGTTTGGCCGGTGTGTTCCTTTCGCAGGCTGTTGCAGGAGGTGGAGCGGTACATAAGGGCGTCGGACAATACGCCTGAAACGGGCTAACTCCAGCGCGGAGTCAAGGGAGGGAGTGTATCTGAATTGAAGGTGGGTTCTTTACGCCGATACGGCCAACGCTGTGCGCCGCCGTCTGGCGGGACCCTTCGGACGATAAGCGTGCGTGAGGCGCTCCGGTCAGTATGGTCGCCGGATGAGCAAAGCTTTCGAGGAAATCGATTTCCAAAAAACTCCCCTGGGCGATCTGACCCTGCGCCGCCGTCTGATCCTCTCTTTGGACAATCTGGACGTCTTCGAGGTCAAGCTGGGCGAGGCCTTCCTGATGTCGAGTCTGTTCCATGAGGTGGAAGTGGCTCTCGCAAAGCTCGGACTCGCAAAGCTCCAACCGGGGCACTGGGACATTGTGGTGGGCGGACTGGGGTTGGGATACACGGCGGCGGCGGCGCTGGAGCATCCGTCGGTAGCCTCGCTTGTGGTCGTCGACGCGCTGGAGGCTGTGATCGGCTGGCATCAACGCGGGCTGGTTCCACTCGGGGCCGCGCTATCGGCCGATCCGCGCTGCCGGTTTGTCCATGGCGATTTTTTTGCGCTGGCGCAATCGGCGGCCGGGTTTGATCCGGAGACCTGCGGGCGACGTTTTCACGCCGTGCTTCTGGATATAGATCACTCGCCTAAAAACCTGCTCCACCCTAGGCACGGCCTGTTTTACACGATCGAAGGACTGCGCTGGCTGGCCGGGCATCTGATGCCAGGAGGTGTTTTTGCCCTTTGGTCGGACGATGCGCCAGACGACGATTTTCTGGCGCTGCTCTCCCAGGTGTTTGCGGAGGTAAACGTGGAGGTGGTGCGTTTTTGTAATCCGCTCCTGGAGCGCGACTCGGCCAGCACGGTCTACGTGGCGTCGCTGTAGCCGGGAACTGGTGCCGGTCCGGCGTGTTTTTGGGGGCGCCGGCGCACAGATTGCCGCAGCTTGATTTACCGGCATGTCAGCGGATACTTCCGGCCTGCTTATGCGTATTCCCCTCCTCATTACTTCTCTTGCCCTGGCGGCTAATGTCTTTGCGGCACCCATCCCCGACTCTGCCCGTCAGGACGGACTCGCCATCGGTTGTCAGGCATACACCTTCAAGGAATTCAGCGCCTTCGAGGCCATTGCCAAGACCAAGGAAGCCGGCGGACGGCTTATCGAGTTTTATCCCGGCCAGAAACTGCGTCCGGATTCACCCAAGGGCGAAGCCGTCCATCACAACGCCAGCGAGGAAGTCCTCAAGGCGCTTCAGGACGAATGCGCCCGGCAGGGGATCCATGCGGTCAATTACGGAGTGGTCGGAGCCAAGGACGCCGCCGAAATCCGCAAGATCATGGAGTTTGCCAAGAAAATGGGTCTTTATGGAGTCTGCACGGAGTCGGCTGAACTGGTGGCCGACTGGGAGGCGGCGGCGAAGGAATTCGACATCAAGGTCGCTTTCCATGAACACGGCGGCTCGATGTCTAATCCCAAGTACAAGGTGTGGCATCCGCTCTATATTCTTGGAGTGGTGGAAAGCCGCGACTCCCGGGTGGGTGCGTGCGCCGATCTGGGCCACTGGGTCACGTCGGAGCTCAAACCCGTGGAGTGTCTGCGGATTCTCAAAGGGCGTATTGTCAGTGTGCATCTGAAGGATAAGTCCGAGCCCGGAAAGAAGGGCGTGGTGGTGCCAGCCGGAAAAGGCGTGGTGGATATTGCCGCCTGCCTGGCCGAACTGAAGGCCCAAGGCTTTAACGGCCATTTCTCCGTCGAACACGAGAATGACTGGAAGGACAGTGTCCCGCAGGTGCGCGAATCGATCGATTTCGCCAAGGCCGCCTGGGCCAAATAAAGAGCGAGCCTAGTCCTTGTGGGATATACCCCGCGTGCCGGGAGCGATGTGATGTCGCTGCCGGCCGCGGGTTTTTCTTTCTAAAACGAAGCGCCCGTCCCGGTCCTTAGAGGCTGGAGTGATCTTTTTGGGGGGGAGTTGGCGCGGAAAAGCGGGCGGATAGGGAACCTTTCCTTTCTGTGCTTCAGGCGCCTGCCTCTTAGTCGATAAGCCCGGTATTGGACAGGGGATGTGCTTGGAGCTTTCTTGGGGGAGGCCTTCTGATAGAATAGGGGGGCCGTCAGCCCCCTTCATCCCCACAACCAATGATTGAGCAAATGAACCGCAGGGAAGCCGTTAAAAGAATTAC
>CAMCYN010000089.1 GCA_945883955.1 Akkermansia muciniphila | reverse complement strand
TCGAAGTGGCTCCGGGGCGAAAGGATTCTGCGAAAATGCGGGATTTTGTGCAGGTGGTCCGAGAATTATAGGGAAAAGAGGAGGGGAGTTTTGACTGAAACCCGAGTCGGTGTTTCTTCTCGGGCATGGTGCGTGTTGAAATTGAGTATTAAGGGGATCTTCATTGCGAAGCAGTGCATGGTCCGTCGCAGTGTCGTCTCATGACTGACGCCCCCGTGGATAATCACGGACGGGGCGAGGCTTTTTCCCCGACCGACCTCGTGGGAACGGCTCTGGGCACGTGTATCGCCACAATCTTGGGGATTGTCGCCGCAAGACACGAACTGGACCTGCGCGGCATGCGGATCCAGGTGGACAAAGAGATGGCTGTCACTCCGACCCGTCGGATCGGGCGGTTGTTAACCCGGGTTTTTGTGCCGCTCCCCGCCGATCACCCGCAGCGCGCCTTGATGGAGGCCGCCGCTTTTGGCTGCCCGGTTCATGCAAGTCTTCATTCCGATGTCGATAAACCCATTGAGTTTATCTGGGGCGGTTATTCTCCGGGCGGGGGCGAATAAAATAACTGGCTGCCCCTACTGCTTGCGCCGGATGTTTTCCAAAAGTGCATTGGCGCAGGCTTCGGAAAAGAACGGGTCATTGACCGTGGCATCCATTTCCACGACCCGAATTCCGGGCCTTAGATTGCTCTTGATGGAATTAAAAAGCGCCAAATCCGCTTCTGGATCATGAAAGGCTTGTCCAGGCGAACTTAAGGCGCTCACTCCGGCGAGAGGCAATAGGACAGTGACAGGCCCTGTGCTCATGTTGACCTTTTCCGCGATGCGTTTCCCGATCTCGGTGCACTCGGCGGCATTGGTCCGCAAGAGTGTGGCTTGGGGATTGTGAGCGTATGTTTTACGGCCGGCGAACTTGGCAGGAATAGATTCGGGACTGCCGAAGTTGACCATGTCCACACATCCGGGGACCACAATGGCCGGAGTGCCGGATTTGGCCGCGGCTTCCAGACGCCTGGGACCAGCACTCAGCACCCCTCCGACGACTTCGTCTGCCCATTCGGTGGTGGTCATGTCGAACACTCCGGCGGCCACTCCGGTTTCGGCAATGGATTCGAGGGTGATTCCCCCGATGCCGGTGGCGTGAAAAACGACTACCTCGTATCCGGCTTTCTCCATGACGTCCTTGGCATGTTCTACCCCGATGGTTGTGTTGCCGAACATACTGGCCAGAATCAGCGGTTTGTCGTCAGAGGCGGATTTTTCGAGTGAGGAATCCACCATTCCGCAGATCGCACCGGCGGCTTTAGCGAGAATGGGACGGGAAATTCGATTGAGGCCCGAGATATCCACAATACTTGGAATCATCACAATATCCTTTGCTCCAATGTATTGTGCTGTATTTCCGCTCGCAAGGGTGGACACCATCACTTTCGGGAAACCCAAGGGAAGCGCCCGCATGGCTGCCGTGGCGATGGCCGTTCCACCCCCACCCCCGAGAGAAATGACGCCGTGGATCTTTCTCTGTTCAATGAGTTTAAGGAGCACTTTGGGCGCAGCTTGGCTCATGGCCGCTACAGCCTGTCCTCGGTCGTTCCGAAGCGACTCTAGATTGATTCCCCCGACCTGCGCCACAGCCTCCCGGGTCATATAGGGGATCACCTGAGGCTCCGCTCCGGTTCCGACATCAATCAGATAAGCTTGATGACCACTTTGGGAGATACAATCGGCAACGAACTGATGTTCGCGGCCTTTGGTGTCGAGTGTGCCGATAACTGCAATGGTAGCCATGGTAAGAGAGGGGGTAAGTCGGGTGTGCTCTAACTCCGCCCAGCATGGCCTGTGGATAGGCCTTCCAGCAATACCAAGCTTGATGAGGGGGCGGACCTTTCTCGGCAGCCCCAGTTTGGAAACGAGTTTTTCCAATCCGGCCATAGTTTCGCCTAGGAATTTAGACTAATCTCGGCCCGCTATGTCCGACCCGCTTCTTTCTTTCCGCGAGACAACGGTTTTGGGGGAACGTACTCAGGAGTGGCGCTTGATGGCTGAAAAATGTCCGGCTCTGGCTCTTTATGGAATCGCGCATGTCGGGATTTGCCATGCGGCACCTCCCTTTGAGGTGGTGCGTTTAGAATTGAAGGGAGCCTATTTGCTTTCCTGCTATGCCGGGTCGGGCTCGGTTTTGATGGATGGCCGCTGGCAGCGGGTTCGGGCCGGATGGACTTTTATGGCACCTCCGCATGTGCTGCTGGCATTCCGGGCGGAGTCCGGCACCAAATGGGGGTTCTCTTGGGTGCGTTATCAGCTTCCAGACAAGGCGAAGTTGGTCGTTTCGCCTGCCTCACCCGCACTGGCCCGATTTGCCCCCGAACCGCTCAAACATGCCGTACTTGGATTGTTCTTTGAAAACAAAGAGCCCCAAAGTCCCCGTCTGCTTTCTCTATGGGCACAGATGATTCATGACTACGTTTTGTTGTTTGCGCGGCCCAATCCGGGCGACAGACGGCTCGAACGGTTATGGGAGGAAGTGGCCCCTAAGCTTTCCGAAGCTTGGACACTCGAACGGATGGCCGCGATTTGTTTCCTTAGCGAGGAGCACCTCCGACGGTTGTGCAAAAAAGAACTGGGACGCAGTCCCGTAAACCATCTCATTCACCTGCGAATGCAAAAGGCGGCGGAATTGCTTGCCCTTACCGATGACAAGGTCGAGGTCGTGGCGTCTGCCGTGGGATATGCCAACGCGTTTGTGTTCTCCAACACCTTCAAGCGCTGGATAGGATGGCGCCCCAGCGAGTACCGAAAAAAGCGCCAGCCATCCTAAGGGTAGACCAACCGGTCGAACCGCCTTGAGCCCGGAGGAAAAGCCGGGCGGTTGCCTTAAGCCATTGCCGGGTAATCCGTGTAGCCGACTGGCCCGGAGGAATAGAAAGTGGCGGGATTAGGCTCGTTTAAGGGGGTGCCAGCGGCAATCCGGGCCGGCAAATCCGGGTTTGCCAGGAAAGGGGTTCCGAAAGCCACGGCATCCACGTCGTTTTGACTGATGGCCCGAGTGGCTTCTTCCGGGGTGTATCCCATATTGGCGATTAGGATGCCCTTGTAATTTTTGCGTGCTACGGACAGCACGTCGCCAGTCTGTTGCTGGAAGAAATCGGCACGCATGACGTGCAGATAAGCGAGGTTGTAGTTGTTGAGCCGGGCGGTCAGCCAGCGGGTCAGCCCGACCGGATCACTATCCATCATGCTGTTGTAGCTATTGAGGGGCGAAATTCGGAGTCCGACCCGATTACTTCCCCATACAGCAGAAACCTTTTCTAAAATTTCGAGGAGGAGTCGCGCCCTGTTTTCAATCGGGCCGCCATAGGGGCCGGTGCGTTTGTTTGCGCCGTCACGCAGAAACTCGTCAATCAAGTACCCGTTAGCCCCGTGGACTTCGACCCCATCAAATCCAGCCGCCTTGGCGTTTGCCGCCGCCTTGGCAAATCCTTCGACGATACCGGGGATTTCCTCATCCGAAAGTTCCCGGGGAATGACGTAGTTTTTTTTACCCTCAGGGGTATGCACTTCGTCGCCCACAATCGCGATGGGGCTTGGGGCGACGGGTTGCTTGCCTCCATTCAGGAGCGGATGACAGGCCCGGCCCCCGTGCCAGAGTTGTAGAAAAATACGCCCACCGGCGGCATGGACGGCCGAGGTGGTTTTTTTCCAGCCGGCGATTTGGGCTTCCGAGTAGATGCCAGGTTCCATCCAGAAGGCAGAGTTACCTTCCATAACCATGGTGGCCTCGGCGATGATCAGGCCTGCACTGGCCCGCTGTGCGTAATATTCCGCCATTAAATCCATGGGGACGTGATCGGCGTCCGCCCTGCAACGGGTAAGCGGGGCCATGAGGATGCGGTTAGGCAGAGTCAAGGCTCCGGAAGTCAGGGGTGAAAATAGATCAGGCATAAGGGGTACTCCAAGGATTCGGTAACGAGGATAGGCTGGTAGGCGGCTTTTAATATGCAGACGGATTCTTACGATTCTTATAGAAGCGACTTTGGGTCGGTTTCTCGACCGGTTGGGCGGGTATGTCCAGCTTTTGGTATTGTTCGACGTAACAATGAAAACAGCCAAGATCTACCTTCTGCCGGAATTGTAATTTTAAGGAAGGATCGTAATTCTTTTTGTTAAAAGGATTCACGAAGATGAGCCGGCCTCCGGGTTTAAGCACATCCGATGCGGCCTTTATTAAATCGTCGATCAAGCCTTCCAGATTCGGGATGGGAACGCGTTTACCCAAGGGAGGGTTGGAAACAACGAGCGAAATGTTTCGAAGGCCGCGGATCTTAGTATAATCGCGAAAGTCACAACAGACCAAGGTGCTCTTAACACTAGGGGGTAATGCCGCAGCGAGATTAGCTTTCGTGGTCTGGATGGCATCCGGGCTAAGGTCGGTTCCGAAGACGTATTTTACCCCGCCTAAAAGGCCGCGTTCGATGAGCTCCAATCCGGACCCGCAGAAGGGATCCCACACGATCTCATTTGGCTGAGCGCCGGCCAGTCGGGCCAGACAGGCTGCGAGCGGCGGATGGGACGCCGCCGGGACGTCACCCTGCCGGTAGGCAAAGCGCGGGTCGGGTCTTAACTTGGCGGAAAGTTCCACAGAATAACCTCGAGGAATACGATGGAGGGTAATTTCCCAGGGCGCATTTCTGGAGTCGTTGAGAAGCTTTGGCGCTCTTGCAAAGATAGTGTCTGCCAGATCGCGAACCGGATTACCCGAGCCCACCTTAAATAAAAACTCCAGACGGTAACGAATCGGGCCTTCGGTAAAGGTTTCAAGTAATCGCTGTGTTGATGGAGAGGCGATAATTGCGGCGAACTCGTCAAGGGGGAGTTTATCCTTCGGAGAATCTACGGTCCCCAATACGAAGCTCGCGGTGCTAAAGGTGCGCGAACTAAAAAGATCAGCCAGAGAAAAGGGTGCCGTCGGCACGATTGTGACTGTTTCTGGCATAGTCCGGATAATCCGAAACCTAGATAGAGTTTCGGGTTTATCCTCGAACTCGCCCTTAATAAAACTTTCGAGCCCAGTCCGACACCGGAGATGGATTTGGATCCCTTCGGTTTGTTGCAAAACGATTTGGAGCTTCACCTCACTGGGCTTTTCGGAACGGGCGACATTGGCTTGAAGCTTCTGCACCGTCTTTTCCAGGGCTTTGAAATCGCCTTGGGAACTGACTTCCAGTGTTGCTGCGCCCCCGATCTTTTCCAGTGTCTTGGCGAGAAACTTCGTTTCCCGATCCGACCCGCTCTTTTTAAGCAGCGTGAGCAAGTCGGCTTCTTCACTTTCCCCGGAGCCAATTTTGGGAAGGGCCACCATCGCATAACGCCGGATTTTCTCCTCCGGATCGTTGAGGAGTCCGCGCAACCATTGACGAGCCTCGGCCTTTTGGAGGGAGTTACCCGATTCGGAAAACACAACACCGACCGCACGCACGACCGAAATCTGGTCGAGGCGCTCCCTAGGAGTGGCGTTGTTAAAACGGGGCACATCCTGTTGCCAGAGTTCCTCGCAGGAACTTTGGCGTAGTTGTTGATAGTGCTCCTTGGTGAGGTCTCGTCCTTTGTTTTTCATGTCGCAAAATCACACGTGAGCTCCCAAGTGAGTGAATTTGGCCATCCCATACAAAGCGCAGAAAAGCAGTGGCTTGTATTTGAATTGGGATGGCGGAGTCTACGGGACTCGAACCCGCAACCTCCGCCGTGACAGGGCGGCGCTCTAACCAATTGAGCTAAGACTCCCCTTTGGGAGGGACGAAAGTACGGGCCAACCCCGGCGGCTGCAAATCTTTTTTACACTATTTCTCAACACAATCCCCGGCTTTTCCGGTTTCGGTCTCGAATACAGAGATATGGAAAGGGGGATTGGATCCGTCCAGGACGCTGATGTACGGAGGGTTTCGGGTGCCGTGGGTGCAGATTCTGGTGCTATCGAAGGCGTGGAGCGACAGGAACCAGGGTACACTCATTCTGGCGGCGATCCGCCCGGAGGCACCATGGCGGAGGTTGAAGTGCAGGCGTGTTGGTTTGCCGGAAACTTTGGGCGTGAGTTTATCTCGTCGTCGGGGGATGCCGTCCGAGTGGTTCAGTTTGGAACATGGAACCGTCTGGCCGGGCCTGATTTTGTGGATGCCGCCGTGTCCATTAACGGTGGCCCTCCCCAAGCCGGTGCGGTCGAGCTGGATCTCGAACTGCTGGACTGGGAACGGCACGGGCACGCGATGAATTCGGAGTATAACGCGGTCGTATTGCATCTCTTTGTCAAAGCGCGGCCGGGGGAGCGATTCTTCACCCGAACCTTCAATCACAGAAACGTTCCCCAAGTGCATTTGCTGCAGCCCATTGGCGGCTGGGTGCCGGGACACAACCAGCTCGCAAGTCCGGGCCGGTGTGCGTCGGTTCTTTCCGGGCTTTCAGATTTGGAGCTCAGCGAAAGACTCATGGAGGCTGCGCGAGTGCGTTTCCAACGCAAGGTAGCCGCAATTAAGCGCACACGGGATGCCCACGGGACGGGCGAAGCCCTCTATCAGGCGCTGTCGGCAGGTCTCGGTTACTCTGGGAATGAACTCCCATTCACACTGATCGCGCAGCGTTTGCCTGTGGCATTATTAACTCGGAGCCGGGGGGCGGTGGAGGCGCTGCTGTTTGGGGTGAGCGGGCTGATTCCCGGTCCCTGCCTGGCGCGGCTCACTCCGGAGGCGCGTCAGCTAGCCCGCTGTCTGTGGGAGCAATGGTGGCCGCACCGAACGGGGCATGGTCGCTCGGAAATCGAGTCGGGTCTGTGGCGTCTGGGGAGGCAGCGGCCCTTGAATCATCCGCAGCGTCGCCTGGCGGCTTTGTCTCTGATTGTAAAACACTGGCGGACTGTATTGCGCCTGTATCAAACTCGCGACTGGCGGAATCTGAGACAGCTTCTGGTTGGATTAGAGCATCCCTTTTGGAGCCATCAGTTGACTTTCCAATCTGCCAGCTTTGGCCGGAAGGTTCGACTTCTGGGACCGGAACGGGTGAGCGACTTACTCGTAAACGCTTTTATACCTGCCGCCGAGGATTGGCCGGCGTTCTGCGGATGGAAGGTCTCCAACTTCAATATCCGATGTAGAATAGCCGCCGCTAGGCTGTTGCCCGGGCGCCCCGGTATTGGCCGTCTGTTCCGAAGTGCGGTTCTGGTGCAGGGATTACTCGAATTACACGATGCCTTTTGCCGCAGGGACCTCAGCGATTGTGTGGAATGCCCTTTTCCGGAACAACTTGCAGACTGGCAACGTCGTGCCGGTACGGGATCGGACTCCGGGATCGATAGGAGCGACGGAGGTGCCAACGGGCTCGGTGTGCTTGGGCCGAGCGGGTGAGGGGCAGCAAATTCGCGGCTTTTGGGAGGGGTTGCGGGTCGTTTAACAGTGCGCGGTGCGGGGTTTGTCGGGGAGGCCGGAGCAAGCCGCGGACTGGGCGAAAGGGAGGGTTCCACATTTTTGCACAAAAACGGGCTTCCTATGCGCGTGGCCGCCTCTTTTGCTTGGGTCCAATATGCGAGCAGAACGCCATTCCACACTCTCCCAGATTGTTCACGAAGTGGTGAACCTGACTCCGGTCTTTGACATTCACACCCACTTGTTTGATCCGGCCTTCGGGCCGCTCGTTTCCTGGGGAATTGATGAACTGCTGACCTACCATTATCTCATCGCCGAGTCCTTCCGTACGGTGAGCGATACCCCCGATTTCTTCTGGAAGCTCGATCAGAAGGGGCAGGCCGACTGGATCTGGAAGCAACTTTTTACCGAACGTTCTCCGATTTCAGAGGCGTGCCGCGGCGTGATTACCAGCCTGCATCTGCTCGGTATTAACCCGCGCCAGCGCGATCTTTCCAGCATCCGCAAACATTTCGCCTCCTGGACCGCAGAGACTTTTACCGATCGCGTGCTCCAAGTGGCCAAGGTTCGAAAGGTCTGTATGACCAATCTCCCGTTCGACGATCAGGAACGCCCCTATTGGGAGCGCGGTTTCCAACGCCATCCAGCCTTTGTCGCGGCCCTACGCCTCGATCCGCTGCTTCTGGAATGGGATCGCACGGCCCCTCAGCTCTATTCCTGGGGGTACGACGTCCGGGCGGATTTGTCTGGCAAAACCATGGACGAAGTACGGCGTTTTCTCGCCGATTGGACTCTCAAAATGGACTCCCAATACTGTATGGCCTCGCTGCCCCCGGATTGGCGTTTCCCTGAAAACTCGGCAACAAACCGTCTCCTCCAGGAAGCCGTGTTGCCATTCGGTCGAGAGTACAACCAAGCCTTCGCCATGATGATCGGCGTGCGGCGCGGCGTAAATCCGGCCCTGCGGATGGCGGGCGACAGCCTCGCGCCAGCGGATGTTCCGTCGGTAGAGGCGCTTTGCTCGGCCTATCCGCAGAACAAGTTTCTTTGCACGATGCTGGCGCGAGAAAATCAGCACGCTCTCTGTGTGGCGGCCCGCAAATTCAGCAACCTGCATATTTTCGGCTGCTGGTGGTTCTTGAATAATCCTTCACTCATCGAGGAATCTATGCGGATGCGGATCGAATTGCTCGGGCTCGGAGTGACGCCTCAGCACAGCGATTGCCGGGTGATGGATCAGTTGGGGTACAAGTGGAACCATTCGCGGCCGATTCTGGCCAAGGTGCTGGCTGAAAAATACGGGGATCTTGAAGACGCCGGATGGCATCCCAGCCGGCCGGAAATTGAAAAAGACGTGCACGCTTTGCTGGGCGGGGAATTGGAGCGGTTTATTGGGCGATAAGCTCAAGACGGTCTGCCGCACCCCATGTTTCCAGCTGTTTTCACCACCGTTCTTTTTTCGGTTTCGGTCCTGTTTGCGTCGCGTTCTGCCCAGTATCTGGGCGGAATGCCCGCCAATGTGGCCCGGCTGTTGATCGCTATGGGGTTTTTGGGTGCGTGGGCGCATTCAATGGGGGGCGGTTTTGGCGGACCGGGTCTGTCCTGGTTTTTGCTCAGTGGCGTGATCGGATTCGGCATGGGTGACATGGCGCTTTTTGGGGCTTTGCCCCGAATTGGCCCCCGTCTGGCGATTCTGCTCACCCAATGTCTAGGAGCGCCAATTGCCGGGTTGGCCGAGTATTTGTTTTTGGGAGTGCATCCGACTGGGGTGGAAATTCTCTGTGGGGTGGTGATTTTGAGCGGCGTAGCGCTCGCCCTGGCTCCCGACCAGCAGTCGGACGCCGAACCCAGAGCCTTCCGGATCGGAGTCTGCTTTGGGATTGTTTCGGCGCTCGGCCAGGGCCTGGGCGCGGTCTTGTCCCGAAAGGGGTACGCCGTGGCGGCGGCTTCCGGATACACGATGGATGGCGGTACCGCGGCTTATCAGCGGATTGTGGCCGGGGTGCTCGTAACCTTGTTGTTCTGGGCATTACTGAGGGCGACGGGCCGCGCCCCAGAACCGCTTAAACCGTTTCCAGTGTGGAAAAAGGCAATGCCCCTTGTTGTGGGGAACGCTTTGTCTGGGCCGACGCTGGGAGTGGCCTGTTTTCAGTGGGCGTTGCAAACCACGGCTAGTGGCAAAGTGTTGCCGATTGTGGCCACCTCGCCTCTGGTGACCATGGCGCTCGCCTGGATGTTTCAGGGCACCAAGCCGCGGCGGCAGGCTATTTTCGGCGGCGTTCTCGCAGTGATCGGGGCCGCCGGGCTGGCTTGGTTCAAGGCCACACACCGTGGTTAAGCGCGAGTCCGCGGCGCCTGGCTAAGCCGGAGGCAACAGGTCAGGCCGGCGCCTCCGGGTCTTGGCGAGCGCCTGTTCCTGTCGCCATTTTGCAATCGCCCCGTGATTTCCGGAGAGCAGAATTTCCGGAACCCGTACCCCCTGAAATTCTACGGGACGAGTGTAATGCGGGAACTCCAGAAGACCCGTCGCGAAGGAATCATCCACCGCAGACGCTTCATCCCCCAGAACTCCAGGAATGAGCCGGACCACCGCATCCACCACCACCACAGCGGCGATGGCGCCGTTGGTAAGGACGTAATCCCCGATGGAAATTTCCTCGTCTACCAACAGATCGATGACGCGCTGGTCGACACCTTCGTAGTGACCGCAAAGAAGGATTAGATGTTTGCAGGTGGAGGCGAGGCGCTGGGCGACCGCATGGCGGAAGGTCGGGCCGCTCGGGGAGAGGAAAATCACGCGGGAATCTGGAGTCCGCAACGCGCTAACCGCTTCGAAGATCGGTTCGCATTTCATAACCATCCCCTGGCCACCCCCGTAGGGCATGTCGTCGGTGACGTGATGTTTGTCCTGAGCCCAATCGCGGATATTGTGGGAAAACACCGTGGCAAACCCGCGGGTCTGGGCCCGCCCGAGAATACTTTCCCCCAGGGAAGCCGTGGCGATTTGGGGGAAAAGGGAAAGGATGTCGATGCGCATGAAAAAGGTTCTGGGGGGCGGAGTTCTTGGGGAGTTCTGGGAGGCGGAGTTCTGGGGGGCGGAGTTCTGCCGAGGCCGGGGAGTGCAGTTTTAAGCCCAAAGCAGAGCAGGAATGAGCGCTCTGGCAAGAATGTGGAAGCGCCAACCGTTCGGGCACGGTTTCCGCGTTGCTACTGGGGGCACTAAAATCCAAATTTAGCGCCGTTGGTTCATTTGTTACCCTGAGTTTCTGTGCCTCGTATTCCCGTCCCCCCTCGGCGTAATCGCCTACCAGATCAGCCCAAATCTCCTCGGGCCGGGATCCGGTGGTGGAGGATCTTCTTTTTTTTGGCGATGTGGGGAGCCCTCGCCGGCGGTGTCGTCGGCGGCATCTACTCGCTCTGGGCCTCGCAATACGACATGGCCGACGTTCAACAGATCCGTGAGCGATCCACCGTATTTGATCGTGATGGAAAGCCTTACGGCCGGCTTCAGGGCGAAAATCGCCTGGTGGTTCCGCGCAAACAGGTTTCGCCGTTTTTTGTCAAAGCCTTGCTCGCTCGCGAGGACTCGCGTTTTTACAAACACTCCGGCGTCGATCCGATCGGTATTTTGCGGGCGGTATTTCGAAATGTGATAGCCCGTTCGGCCGCCCAAGGGGCGAGTACCCTGACCCAGCAGTTGGCCCGAAATTCGTTTCCGCTCGGAGGAAAGAACCTGCATCGCAAGATATTGGAGGCATTTGTGTCCGTCAGGATCGAAAAGCACTACTCCAAGGAAGAGATCTTGGAGCATTACATGAACCGGATCTATTTCGGGGCGGGGGTTTACGGAATCGAAACGGCCAGCCAGGCTTATTTTAACAAACGCGCCGCCAATCTTACCCTGGGCGAGGCCGCCATGTTGTCGGGGATTATCCGGGGACCTTCCCGCTTTTCGCCTATCACCAACTTTGAAGGCGCCATCAGGGAGCGTGACACAGTGTTAGAGCGAATGATCAAACTCGGCAACGTCACGCACGCCGAGGCCGCCGCCGCCCGGGAACTCCCTATCCAGCTCAATCCGAAACGCCGGCTGACGGTTCAGGAAAACTACGCCATGGATCTCGTGGTTCGGGAACTCAACAAACTCATCTCCGAGGACCAACTCGCCGAGGGTGGTTTGCGGGTTTACACCTCCCTCGATCCGCTCCTGCAACAGACCGCGCAGGACGCTCTCAACAATCACCTCACCAAAATCGAGGGCAAACCCGGATATAATCATCCGAAAAAAGCGGATTTCACTAAGGAGGCGCGCGAAGCGGAGGTGGATCCGGCCTATCTCCAGGGGGCGGTGGTGGTGTTAGATAATCGAACCGGGGGAATTCGGGCGATTGTGGGCGGACGCGACTACTCCGACAGCCGATACAATCGTGCCGTGCTTTCCCAGCGCCCCATCGGATCTACCTTTAAGTCTTTTGTGTATCTGGCCGCTTTTGGACGCGGTCTTTCCCCGGGTTCTCCCATCAATGACGGCCCGATCCAACGAGGCGAAGTGCGCGGAGCGGCCAACTGGTCGCCTGCCAATTCAGACGGCACTTTTAAAGGAATGATGTCGGCCGAAGAGGGGCTCATCCAGTCTCGCAACACTGTGACCGTTCGCGTGGGCGAAGGCGCAGGCTTGCAGGAAGTGGCCCGGGTAGCAGGGGCTGTCGGATTGGATAAAATGCCATTGCGGCCCGCCTCCTACCTAGGGGCGTTTGAGGCTTCGCTGTTGCATCTGACTACGGCGTATACGGTGTTTCCTAATAGCGGTCGTTTGCGCAAACCCCACCTTATTGAACGTATTGACGATGCCGCCGGGACCGTCCTGTACCGGGCTTCTTCACCTTCCACTGCCGTTTTACAGTCGGGGCCGTGTGGCACGGTCACCGCGACACTGACCAAAGTGCTCGACCGGGGGACTGGTGCTACGGCACGCGCTGCCGGATTCAAAAAGCCTGCGGCCGGCAAAACCGGGACCACAGATGAGTATAAAGACGCCTGGTTTGTAGGGTTTACCTCCAGCCTGACAGCCGGAGTGTGGGTCGGTTTTGATAAACCCCAACACACCGTTTCGCAAGGATACGGTGCCACGATGGCACTGCCGGTCTGGATCGAAATTATGAACGTGGCGCCTGACCAGCGTTATCCCGCCTCTGCATTCCGGGGCGGCGGTGATCCCGGTCTTTCAGCAGCAGCGCCTCCCCGGGCCGTGCCCGTTTCCAAAGGGGACGCTCCGCCTCGGGCTGAACCCGTACGGCCCGAGCCGGTCCTCAAGCCCTTTGTGCCCTGATGCCGTTCTCGTGGCTTCCCCCTTTTGCCCTTAACCGGAGGTTTATTCAGTGAGTGATAATCGTAAGAACTTCAATACACGTGCGGCCGGGATAGTCGGGTTCGCCGTTTTGTGCAGTCGACTCCTGGGCCTTGTTCGCGAACTTTTGCTGGCCCGCTTCTTTGGCGCCGGACTCGCAATGGACGCTTTTAAGGTGGCCTTCCGGATCCCTAATCTGCTGCGGGACCTTTTCGCTGAAGGGGCTCTCTCTACTGCCTTTGTAACAACATTTACAAAAAAAGCGGCCACCGAAGGAGACGAATCGGCTTGGGCTCTGGCCAACAAGGTAGCCACCCTCGCTGTGGTGGTGCTCAGTCTGGTAGTAGGCATCGGGATCGCAGTTTCCCCGTGGCTGGTGGGGATTCTGGCCGGTGGGTTCACGCCTGAAAAATCCGCTCTGACCGTCCTGCTGACCCAGATCATGTTCCCGTTTATCCTGCTGGTGTCGCTGGCGGCGCTGGCGATGGGGTTGCTCAACTCCAAGGACGTTTTTGGCGCTCCGGCTATGGCGTCGAGTTTCTTTAATATCGGCTCGATCGCTGGCGGCATAGGGCTGGCCTGGTGGATGGACCCTAGTTTCGGCCCCAGGGCTTTAATGGGATTATCCATCGGGACGCTGGTAGGTGGTTTGGCCCAGTTAGTGGTGCAATTCCCAGCTCTGTATCGGGTTGGATACCGCTTTCGTCCCGACTTCCTGTGGAACGACGATGGTGTAAGGCAGGTGTTGCGTTTGATGGGACCGGCCGTGATTGCGGCCAGCGCCGTCCAGGTCAATGTCATGGTCAATAGCCACTTTGCC
>CAMCYN010000088.1 GCA_945883955.1 Akkermansia muciniphila | reverse complement strand
ACTTCCTCCGCAAGAGAGGCGTTCCCAAGTCGACTCCACGCAATTGCAAAGATTTGTCTTTCATGACGGCGCACGATCTCATCGTAACGGTTAGGCGCACCGCCTAGTACGGCCTTAACCGCCTCTGCGTCCTGATATTGTAGATCGTTATTGTCAATCATACTCACGGACAAGACAACGACCGTCCGATAACGTTACAATGTTTTTTGAAGATGAAGTCGGAATAGCCGCTATTGAGTCTTTCTGACCGATTCAAGGAGAGGCCGGGAGCATAGAATCCCCTCTGCTCGGTTCTGTTTCATCCGTACAAAATACCCCGTCCGCTGCTGTGTTGCTTCAGCTCCGCGGAGTGAGATTGCGTGGCTCCTGCTTAAGGTTGCTCCAGCTGGCCCCGTTAAGTTACCCAACCATTTCTCGTCGGCCTTAAGGTGGAAGGCAGCATCGTGACGGCGTCGGTAAAATGCGGGTATATAAACTCCAGCGCTGGGGATATTGCAGTCGCGTTGCTCCACAGAACAGCGGCACCCGCTCCGACTGCAAATTCGGGCGCGGAACGCTTACATGGGAACTTCCATCAACACGGACGTTCCACCGTTTTTGCCCGCCGAGATCCGGCAGGTTCCGCCGACCCCGGCCAGTCGCGCGGTCATGTTGGACAGCCCGTCCTTTTCGCAACCGAGGAGGTCGGCGGGGAGTCCGCGGCCATTGTCTTCGAGCATTATCCGGAATATCCCGTCCTCATAACGCAGTGTGAGAAGCACCTCCGTGGCTGCGGCGTGTTTGGCCACGTTCTGGAGTGCTTCCTTAAATGCGAGCAGGATTTCATGGCGCGTCTGGGCCTGGACCTGGCGCGGGTTCCATTCGATCGGTACGTCCTGGTGACACCGGATCTCGAGTGGTTGGAGGTATTCGCTCGCGCAATGGCAGAGATAGTCGGCGAGGTTGGCGAGGGAATCGTTGCGAGGGTTGACCGTCCAGACCACTTCGTCGAGGGCGGCAATGGCTTCCCGGGCCGTCCCGCTGAGCCGGTGGAGACTGTCGATAGCGGAGGTGCTCAGGGCGTGTTCCTTGGCGAAAATATCGTGCATCACGCTTAATTGGGTCAGACGGGAACCAACCACGTCGTGCATATCCCGCGCAATCCGGGCACGTTCTTTATCCAGAGTCCGGAGACGTTCGAGCTCGCGAAGTTGCAGGGTCAGACGATGGCGGGCAAGGTGCCGGATGCCCCATACAGCGGCGATAAAAATACCGCCCAGCGCGCCGAGTTGAATAGGGCGTTCCATCCACCAATGACGCTGGACGTGCAGCCGGCGATGCAGGGTCGCCTGATTCCATTCGCCATCGGTGTGGCCGACCTGCGCTTCGAGTTCATATTCGCCGGGCGGCGGGCAGGCGCCTTCCGCTGTGCCATCGGCGCGTACTGAATGCCACTCGGTGTGGATTCCGTTGAGCCGCCAGCGGAGAGGTAGAGTCTTTGGTAAATGCTTTTGGCCCGGATGGATGGAGAAGGCCAGCCAGCGCGCTCCCGGCGGGATCTCGACAGGTTGGGAGTCGGTGCCACCTGTGAGGGGGACGTTTTGTCCATCCGCGCGAATGGCCACAAGTTCGGCCGTGAGCGACTCGTAGACCTCTACCTCGGCTAGTTGAGGGGAGTGAGCAATGGGACTGTTACTGGAGATGCGAAGGTAACGTCCGCGGAAGGTGCCGCGTCCGGCATCGGCGCGGATGACGTCGGTGGAGCCCAGGGCGGGGTAGGAGCCGTCTTCGCGGTGGGTACCTCGCCAGACCGGCTCGAGGTCTGTTCCCGGAGGTTCGTCGTAAAGAGCGAGCAACAATTTGGAGAGGCGATCCTGGCATTGTCCGTCGCCGCGTCCGCGCAGAGTGAGGTGGTCAATGGAGCGGATGCGGCCCAGGTCGATCTCGAAAAAGAACTGCTCGCCGAGGTTCGGTTCGCGGGGATGGGCGAAAGTGGCGGGAAGTCCGTCGGTCAAAAACTCGGGCCGGAACGGACCCCAGATTATGTGGGAGGCACGGACGGGTGTGCCGAGCGCCACGTTGGTGCTTTCGGTGTCGAAGGCTTCGACTCGAAATTCGGTAAGCAAAAAATCGTGGTTGGCGCTTTCGCTCACGAATTCTTCGGGGACGTCCGGGCTGGATTGTACGGGAAAGACTTCCAGGCGCAGACCGGTGATCGGTTTGGTGTCGATGAGACTCTCGATGACAAACTCCGTGTTTAGCGCCGCGCCTTTGGAGTGGAGCCTGGAGAAGGGGCGGGTTTCGAGCCGGGTTCCGGTGGAGTAGGCCAGCCATGGCACGAGTGGTTCCCAGTAGCCGGCGTTATAGGGAGCCGGGTCGGAGGTGACCGAGAGCGCGAACTCGTTGAAGTGCGCGTTGGGCTGGCCGGAAAGAAAACACAACGAAAGCCGGAGCCGGCCCGCCACTACGGGTTCTTTAAAGATGAAAACGCTCGATTGTGGTTTGGAGACTTCGGGCTCCACCGACCAGCCTTCGCGCCCCGCATCCACACCATCGATGACTCTGAGCAGGGCCGACTTTTTACCGCTGGAAAAGGTCGGTTCTACGTCGCGGAACTTAACGGGGGTGGCTTGCACGGTCGAGACGGCCAGCACACACAGCAGGAAATGGAGGGCGTAAGGCTTCACGGAGAGCGGCAGGGGCGGGAGTTTTACGGACTTAAAATCCGCCGAGTGCGTTGAGGCGGGTGGTGGAAACCGGCTGGGCCGTGCCGAGTTCCTGGGCAAAAAGCGATACCCGAAATTCTTCCAGTAACCACCGGAAGGCTTCCTGTTGCTCGGGCGGAACTTTCTTTTGCCAGTCCCGGTACTGGGCGAGTTGGGCGGCCCGTTCCTGATCTTTGGCGGGATTGAGTGTGGCGCGCTCGGCGCGTACCTGAACCGCTTTGAGGTAACGCAGCAGGTGCGGCAGGCGAAGGTAGGGAGTTTTTTCCAGGAAATCCTCCGGGAGAATCCTTTCCACGTCTGTCGCCAAGGTCGGGTAACGTTTGGGCGAAGCCAAAACCGCCTGACGCAAGGCCAGCAGTTGCCGGGTCCATTCCCGGAGCTGGTAAGCAAGGCCCGGAAGTTCGCGCCGCGCAGATTGCGTAAGGGAATCAAAGCGTTCCTTGTTGAGGGGGAACACGGGGGTCAAGGTCAGGGCGTGGGCGAGCAAGTTGCGGTAGGCAGTCTGTTGGAGGATGTCGCCGGAGATGGCGGGCGCGGCACCTTTCTGAAATCCGGCGCTCATCTGTTGCAGTGCTCCTTGGAAGTCCGAGGTGCCTTTCCCTCCGGCCCCCACCGGCCGGGATAATCCTGAGAGTTCCTTTTGAATATGCGACAAGTCGCGGGCCAGTTCGAGTTTGGCCAGATGCCGGACGCCGTCTGTGGAGGCCGTCTCCGCGTCCTTCAGTTTCCGGAATAGACGGATGTCCACAACGTCCCCGTGCACTTCCAGTCCGGGATAAGCCAGCAGTGTGGCTCCACCAATCTCCTCCACGGGAACCGATTCCGGCAGATCGGCGAAGCTCCAGGTTTTTAGGCCGGATTGTTCCCAGCGAGCAACGGCCTTCTCCCAGGCGCGCGACGCGCCGTCCCGGTTTTCTACGGCCTGCTGGATCGCTTCCAGATCCCGGCCGGCGGCGACGGTTTTGTTTTTGCGGTCGATGACTTCCACCCGGGGGCGCAAATGCGGCGGCAGGCTCAGCTCGGGCCAGTCGGCCGCACGGACATGGATCCGGTATTTGCGGGTCAAAAAATCAGCCAGAGCGACCAGAAAATCGCCGCGACCGGGCTGAAATTCGAGAGCGACCTCGGCGATTTTGGGCTCCAGAGGCATTAGCGCCTTACGGAGGGCCTTGGGGAGGGCCCTCAGCAAAATACTGATCTGCTCTTCACGCAGGCCGGGAATCATCCACTGGAGCTGACCGGTAGTGAGGTGTTCGGCCACAGGCAGGGGCACCCTGACGGTGACGCCGTCGGCTTCTTCGCCTGGACTAAAGGCGTAAGAGAGGGGCAGGGCGGTATTGCCTAGGGATACCTTGTCGGGAAATAGGGAACGGTCGTAGGTGGGTTCGTTATCCCCGATGAGGTCGGCTTCGGTGATACACAGGAAGTTCGGATCACGTGCGGTGCGCTCCTTGACCAGGCGATGGAGGTCGTGCACGGAGGAGACCTGTTGAATCCGGGCCGCGTAAAATTGATAAAGCGATTCGTCCAGATCATGAGCCCGCGAACTGCGGACCCGCGTGAGTGCGGTCTCGATTTTTTCGCGCACCTTCCGGTTAGCCTCAAAAAAAGGCAGGGGAATCCGGGCATCTTCATCCACAAGTCCGCATCGGATAAAGATTTCGGTGGCGGCAACTGGATCCACGAGCCCGTAGTCCACGTGGCGACGGGACACTTCGAGTCCGTGAAGGAAAACGCGTTCGGAGACGAGTACACGCGAGGCTTTGGCGCTCCAATGGGGTTCGAGGTAGCTGTACTGGCAGAGGTGCGCGCCGAGATCGAGGACCCACTCGGGGTTAATCCCGGCGGCCATCCGAGCAAAAAGCTGGGAGGTTTCGACGATTTCACCGGCCATGATCCAGGGGATTCCCCGGGATTTCTCTTCGGCTTTGCCGGGCACGAGCACCTTGCCCTTGCGCTGTTTGTCGCGTTTTTCAAACAGATTGGAGCCTGGAAAAATCGTCACCTGCCGGTTACTCGCAGCCTTGTAGATGTTCTTCTCGTGCTTTTGCGCAATCTGACTGAGTAAACCCGCTAACACCGAGCGGTGAATGGCTGTGTAAGAAGCCTCCGCAGCCTGGTTCGTTTCAACAACCCGAGCGGCCGGGGCCCGGTCAGGCTGCGGGGCATTCCGCTGGGGGCGGCTCGGGCGTTCCCGAATGGCGTCCGAGAGTTGACTGTACAGGTCGCGCCATTCGCGCATCCGGGACACGGACAGGAAATTGGTTTTGCAAAAACGTCGCAGGGCATTGGCGCTGCCGCGGCCTTCGGATTCCGGAGCGGCTTTCCAGATGTTGAGCAGGGAGAGAAAATCGGAGTCCGGATCGGCAAACTTCTGATGCGCTGTATCGGCCGCCTCGCGCATTTCATCAGGGCGCTCCCGGGGATCGGGCACACTGAGTCCGGCGGCGATGACGAGCATTTCGGGCAGCGCGTTTTCCGTTTTGGCCTGCAACAGCATACGGCCCAGGGTTGGGTCGATGGGCAGGTTGGCCAGTTCCCGTCCGAGAGCTGTGAGTTCGTTGAGCTCGGTAATGGCGCCAAGTTCGTGGAGCAGTTTGTAGCCGGCCCGGATGGCCGCGCTCTGCGGCGGGTTGAGGAACGGGAAGGTCTCGATTTCGCCAAGCCGGAACGCCTTCATTCGCAGGATAACTTCGGCGAGGTTGGCCCGCTGGATTTCAGGTTGGGTGAAGCGGGGCCGCTCCAGGAAGTCGTCTTCGGCGTAAAGCCGGACGCAAATCCCGTCCTGGATACGGCCGGCCCGGCCTGCGCGCTGGTTGGCGCTGCTCTGGGCAACTGGTTCGACGGGAAGCCGTTTTGTGCGTGTCCGTGGATTGTACCGGCTGATACGGGCGAACCCGGCGTCGATGACGTAGCGGATACGCGGCAGGGTCAGGGACGTCTCGGCGATGTTGGTGGCCACGATGACGCGGCGCCGGGGGCCGGGCGAAAAGATGCGTTGCTGGTCGGAGGCGGGCATCCGGCCAAAGAGGCCGATGACGTCGGTGCCTGATCCAAGACTGGTTTCGAGCAGCTCGATGGTCTCGCGGATTTCGCGTTCTGTAGGCATGAACACGAGGACGTCGCCGGCTTCGGATTCGAGCAGGGCGTCTTCGGTGGCACGCACGGCGGCGATGACGTGGGTGAGGCTGTCGGTGTCTTCGCCGCGCGTGGCGAAGGTTTCGACGGGGGCGTACCGGATTTCGACGGGGAACAACCGGCCCGACACCTCGATAATAGGAGCGCCGCCGAAGGCCTTGGAGAAGGTCTCGGTATCGATGGTGGCGGAGGTGATGAGCAGTTTGAGATCGGGGCGTCGCTTAAGGAGTTGCTGGAGGTAACCGAGCAGGAAATCGATGTTCAGCGAGCGCTCGTGAGCTTCATCCAGGATCAGGGCCGAGTAGTGGCGCAGTAAGGGATCGGACTGGATTTCGGCCAGCAGAATGCCGTCGGTCATGAACTTCACACGGGTGTCGCGGCCGGTGTCGTCGTTAAAACGCATTTTGCAGCCCACTTCCCGGCCCCATTGGACGCCGAGTTCTTCGGCGACACGTCGCGAAACACTCAACGCGGCGACGCGTCGAGGTTGGGTGCAGCCGATTCGGCCATTTTCAGCGAGGCCGGCGTCCAGACACATCTTGGGAAGCTGGGTGGTTTTACCAGAACCGGTTTCTCCGGCCACCACGACGACCTGATGCGCCCGGATGGCGGCGATAATTTCTTCGCGCCGGGTGCAGATGGGCAGGTCTTCAGGGTAACGGATCGTAAACATGGGGCTCGCAGGGGGGGAACGGTACACAAGCTTCCGAAGGAGGCCACGTCTACTTAGGTTTGAGCTGGGGTTGGAGAAGCCGTTTAGATTGGAGGGTTATCTAAGTTTTGGGCGGTTGAGAGCCCGCCGGGTGAGCATTTGACGGGAAGGCGCGGGGGATACGGAAACTGGTGTTAGCGAAAGAGGTGTGGGAGCCGTTGTCTAAGTTTGAAGCCCGGCCTATTTTCCCTCCTTCGCCCACTTCTTCATGGTGGCGATGTTCTTCTCCACCTCGGGGTTTCCTTTACCGAGGTAGGCCGCCATGTCGCTGTCGTAGCGGGATTCGGGTTCGGGGCCTTGGTCGTTGGTTTCGCGTATCCACTGGTCGAGCCGGGCGCGCAGGGTTTCGAGCGTGGCCTTGTGTGCGGGTTCGGCGGCGAGGTTCGTAATCTGCCATTTGTCCGTGGTCCATTCGTAGAGTTCCTCGGGCGGGCGCGTGGGGCTGAAGAGCAGCTTTTCCGCGAGCGGATCGAGGGCTCCTGATTTGTGCAGAGTTCGCAGGTTTTGCAGGATGGATTTGCCGTCCTTGTAGGCGCAAGGCTGGAGGTGCGGGCGCTCCGGGTGGAAGTTGCGGATGTAGAGAAAGCGGTCCGTGCGCACGCTGCGGATGCGATCCACCGTTTCGTCGCAACGATCGCGTGCGGCGAACACGTGGGAGCGCGGCTGGTAGTCTGGCGCGAAGATGTTGCGGGCCTGCATCGCTTTGGGAACCTCGATTCCTGCTGCCGCGAGCGAGGTAGCGGCCATGTCGATATGCTCGATCAAATCGGTGCGCGTTTTCCCTTTTTCGATGCCGGGTCCGCGCACGACGAATGGGATGTGCGTGCCTTCGTCATAGAGGAATTGTTTGCCTCGCGCGTGGCTGATGCCGTGGTCGGTCATGAAAATGATGAACGTGTTTTCGAGCAAACCTTCCTTCTCCAGACGTGTGATGACCCGCCCCACATGTGCATCCGTGACGCGCACGGAATCGAGGTAAGCTGCCCAGTCGCGTAGCAGCACCGGATCGCGCGGATAGTAGGGCGGCAGCGTGACCTTTTGCGGATCGGTGGCCGCGCCGAACTCTTTCGCTGCCGTTTCCTGCAGCCTCGCCGCCGTGCCGTCGTGGTTGCCGCGCAGCTTGCCGCCTGGGAGCTGCACCTGCATGAAAAACGGCTGGTCTGCTTTCCTTCCGGCCCAATCGTTGGAATCGTAAATGGTCGCGTCGTATTCGAAATTGTAGTCCGTCTTGCCGAGGCCGCTGCCGGCCTTCCGATCTTTCCCTGCTGCGTCCTGTTCCGTCGGAAGGCCGGAGCCGATACACGTGAAGTAGCCCGCCTTTTGAAACAAATCCGGAACTGGCGTCACTCCGTCGGGGAGATGGATTTTCTGCGCGCCTCGGCCGCTGCGGTGATGATGCGCGCCGATGCTGGTTTGATACATCCCCGTGATCAGAGCCGAGCGGCTCGGCGAACATACCGGTGCGGTGACGAAGGCATAGGCAAAGTGGGTTCCTTCGCGAGCGATCCTGTCCACGTTCGGCGTGTGGATCAGTTTCTCGCCGTAGCAGGAAAAGTTCGCGGACATGTCATCAACGACGAACCACAGGACGTTCGGCTTTGGGGATGGAGTACCGGCTGCGTGGAGGGCGGTGAGCGGAGCGATGAGCAGGGCGGCCAGGGCGAGAAATGTGAGCATGTACATGGGGGTTTTTAGCTGGCGAATTTTGCGGTTCACGAGTTGAACTGGTTCCTGAATCACGGGCGTTTTTTCGGGTCCATCAGACCGGGGGTGGCCTCGGCGAAGGCCTGGTGTGTAGGGCATGGGCGCAAGGTTGGGGGGTAAGAGTTCGCCTATGGGGCTGTGGAAGCCAACCACGAGTTGAAGACGACGGCAGGATCGCGTGACACCAGCCTGGGGCATGGGCCTAAAAATTCCGTGGAAAGCCTTTCCCAAGGCCTGAAATGGGCGCTCAAGCTGGCAACGCTGTGTTGTGGAAGTAAAACTCGTTTCGGTTCACGCCCAGCGTACAAAAAAGCTCCTTCTGTTTAGCGATATCCCTAAATCTTAGACACGCGCAAGTTATCAATGTTGAGCTAGTAGTGTTGAAGAAAAGCGGGCAGGCCTAGTGCTTGGATGTGTCGACGGGTAGGACGGATTGGAAGTGTTGGAAAAAGGCTTAAAAAGGTTGCAATTGCTCGTATGGAACCCGGGGGATGAATGGAAAGATTGCCCAGAGTAATCGCGGAGATAATTGGGAGTGTGCTGAGTTGAGAAAATGCGAGAAATTCTCAAATATGATATTTAAGAAGAGGTGGGTAATCGTGTACGTGTCGCGTTTGGCTTGATGTAAGAATATCAAGCGGTGTGGGTATCTTTGCCTACCTGGGAAAACAGCTTCTGCCGATACTGTTGCTTCGCTAAAGCTATAAAGAGGCGTTGCAGTTACGCTGGGTGTTGTGGTGATTTATCGGGGGTTTTGTGGTGGCCGTGAATCCGTTGCAAGTGGCCAGTCGAGTGATAACTACTCGCAGAGGTCTGTCCGGGGAGGCAGGCAGGCTCGGGAATGGTCCCCTGCAGAGGCGGGACGGCTTTTAGCCAACGGCGGGATCGGGTCGTCACGCCACGGGCTTTGGGGCGAATCGGCTAGGCGCGGGAAGCAGTCAGGCGTGTGGAGGCTTTGGAGAGGCAGGAGGCCAATGGGCGTCTTGTTATAAGGAAAGGGTCCTTTTGGGAGTGGCGTGCGGATTGAATCGGGTGATTGTCGTGCAGGGGTAAGATTGCGGCGGCAATCAGCGGATGGGGGCGCTGTGAAATGCCGATTTCCTCTGAAAAGCCTAAAGATGAGCCGCAAATAGGAGATAAAATCGGGGGCTCTGGCATAAGCGAAGAGGGGGATTGGGGCACAAATAGGGTGTCGGGATCGAGGGACGGGTTTAAGAAGACGGAGGGAGGCGGATTTTTTGTAATGAGATAAGGGAGTGGGAATATGAAAAATATTCTATGAAGCACTTGCCAGTCTGCATTTCTTGCGATAAATACGCCTTACATGTCTGACAACTCCCAATCTCTCAATCGTATTAATGCCCTGAAAGCTGAAATTGCATCCCTTGAACAGGCTGCAGTTTCCGAGTTGCACGCTCGTCGTGCATCGCTCGTAAGCGAACTTGAGCACCTCGACGCAGAAATCGGCCGGATTACAGGAAAAGCTCCTAAGTCTGCTAAGCTGCGCACTCGTAGTGGCCGCTCTGTTTCCCTTCAGGAACTCAAAGAAATCCTGGAGCACGCTCCTGAAAAGACCCTCAACGTCCGTAAGGAAAAGCTCGATTTCGCCAATATTAAGACCCTCGCTAACGCCAACCCTCATCTTCTGAAGTTGGCTGGTAAAGGACCCTGGCCGACAGTTACCCTGTTGAAGTAACCCGTCCTGACCTTCGGACCGGTCGCAATACTTCCCGTTAAGCGCCGGTTTCTGAGGGTTAGAATTTCAAAGCCCGCCGTACCTTGCGTATGGCGGGTTTTTTTTTAGAGTATTCAAATCATGCAAACCATCTCTCTCTCCGAAATAGAAGCCAAGACACTCGAACTGTGTGAGGCCATTGTTACCCAGCCCAGTTTTGCGCCCCTGTTTAAGAAACTGGAAAGTTTCATGAGCGACGAAGCGGCAAAATATCAGTTCCAGTCCATCAACGATCTGGGACAGCTCTTACAGCAGAAACAATCCTCGGGATTATCCGTTGAAGATCATGAAGTAGCCGAGTTCGAAACCCTCCGGGATAACTTCATGAGTAATTCCGTTGCCCGCGATTTTCTGGATGCCCAGGAAGAGGTGCAGAAGATCCAGTCGACCATCTATAAACAGTTGGCCAAAACCTTTGAACTCGGCCGGGTCCCGACTCCCGAAGATTTCGCAGGCGACTGCTGCTCCTCCAACGGTTGCGGCTGTAATTAGCCTCTGCCAAAGGGCCGGTTTGTTCTGGAGCTCCCCCGGCTCCTCCCGGCCCTTTTCCCCGCAATTTTCCCCCAATGCCCGATCGGGGTCTTGCGGGGATTCCCCGGCTCGGATGGGCGTTTATTCCGACTCCAGCCTCAGCCGGATGCGGGTCTTGGGAGTAAAGCGCGAGAGTTCTTCGGGTGTTAAAATGCCGAACGATTCCATGAGCCGAATCTGTTCAATGGCCCGGGAGCGTTGAGGATTTTCGAATGTTCTCGCCAGATCGGCGTCCTGTTGGCGGATCAGATCGGTGATTTTTAGATAGGCGTCGTGTTTGCTCAGATGCGGCATTTTGCTGATCTCGGCGATGCCATCCAACGCCCGTTTGCAGAAGCGTTCGATGGCGTGAGGGCGGATCTGATGCAGGCGCAGCCAGTCTTCTTCAGGAAATTCCAGGGACATAAACAGGGGGTGCTGTCATGGCGGGCCGGGTGGAGGCTTCTGGAAATCTCCGGGACGTTTATTTCTCGGGGGTGTTTTTTTGGCCGGTGAACCGTTTCCAGAGGCTCATGAGGGCGGCAGCTCCCAGGAACCAGAATTTCTTGAGAACGAGCAGTATCACTCCGAATTTCTTGGCAAAAAGGGCCAGGAATCCCAGCTTGGCCGCCATTTTCAGACCGGCAGCCCCCGCGATCAGACCGAGGATCCCGTAAGCGGCGACTTTGTCCGTCTTGGGATTGAAATCCGCGTACCGGTTCCCTTCGGTAAACTCTACCATGCTCAGAATCTGGGGTGTGGCGGATTGCATTTCCGGGAGTTGTTCGAGGCCCCCAATGGCGTTCAGCACGAGGTACCCTTTGCGTCCCAGAATACGGACGTAGTAATTGACCGAATGCCCCGAGCCGCCTTTGGCTTTAATGTCGGTAGCCCAGTAAAGCTTCTTGGATTCTTTGTCGTAATGAGGCGGCAACGCCCAGCCCACTAACTCCAGGGCGCGATATCCGGCTTTGACGCGCTCTTCATTCGCGGCTTCCTGCGCCTCCTGCATTTCTTTGAGAAGCTTTGGCGCATCCAGTCGTTCAGCGTCATCGTCCTTTACGTAACCCTCGTCCTCAAACCCTTCGATGATGACGCCCCAAACGGAATCCGAACGTAGATCGGTGTCCCTTGGGAAGAACATACCCAGAGTTTTGCCTCCGGGCGGATTGCCCCAGAGACCCGACAGGATTTTCTCGGTGTCTTTCGGGTCCAGATAACGGTAACCCGCCTCTAGCTTCAGGTTGGCCAGACCGGTCTCGATCGGGATGGTGCCGTCTTTCCACTGAAGGCTATCGACGAGTCTTTGCACGACCACCGCCGGATCCTCCTTAGGCGGTTCTTGGGCGAGGGCTGTGGCGGAGAGACCAAACCAGCCAAGGGAGAGAATTAGGAGCGCAGTTTTCATAAGCAGCCGGAAAGCCGTTAAACTTGCTTAAAATGCCATGGCTGGCTCCACTAAAATGGCGGGGCCGGGCGGCGCGGCCATTGAAGAGACCGTTATCCGGTGAGGGTGCGGTCCAGGGCCCGGTAGCCGATCGCTTCCTGAAGATGCGGCAGCTCGATCCGGTCCGACGTATCCAGATCGGCTATGGTCCGCGCGACCTTGAGGATTCGGTCATAAGCACGGCCGCTCAGATGGAGGGACTGCACGGCGTTTTGGAACAAAGCGGCGCTTGGGGAGTCGAGGCCGCAAAATTCGCGGATCTGCCTGGAGTTCATCCGGGCATTACACCGTGTGGACGCGCCAAACCGCCTGTGTTGCAACGCCCTGCCTCCGGCGACCCTGGCCCGGATGGTGGCCGAGGCTTCGCCGGGTTCGGTGCCGGACATTTCGTGGTAGGTGACGGCGGGAACTTCGAGTTGCAGATCGATCCGGTCCAGTAACGGACCCGATACCCGCTGACGATAGCGGTGGATCTGTGGCGGTGAGCAGCGGCACATCTTTTTGCGATCCCCCGAAAACCCGCACGGACACGGGTTGAGGGCCACCACGAGCACAAAGTCGGCAGGGAAAGTCATCGAGCCGGCCACCCGGCCGATGGTGACGGTGCCGTCTTCGAGGGGTTGGCGCAGGGTTTCGATGGTGGTGCGCCGGAATTCGGGCAGTTCGTCTAAAAACAGAACGCCGTTATGGGCGAGGCTGATCTCGCCGGGGGTGGGGGTGGTGGAGCCGCCCAGGAGGCCGGCGTCGGAAATGGAGTGGTGCGGCGAGCGGAAAGGTCTGCGGCAGATAAAAGGCGGCTGTTTTCCGGCGAGTAATCCGCAGGTGCTATGGATTTTGGTGGTTTCGATGGCTTCCTCCAGCGACATCGGCGGCATCAGCGACGGGATGCGTTTTGCGAGCATCGACTTGCCTGAACCGGGCGCGCCGAGCAGCAGCAGATTGTGTCCGCCGGTGACGGCCACTTCGATGGCGCGTTTGGCGTGGTGTTGACCGCGGACATCGGCGAAATCTTCGCCGCCACTGGGATTGGTCGATTCGAGCAGCGTTTGCGCGCTCGACGGGGTTTGGCGGATGTCCGTTTCGCCACGCAGAAACGCGATTGTTTCCGCCAGACTTGTGATGCCGAACACTTGCAGCCCTTCGACCAGGGCCGCCTCGGCCGCGTTGGCGACGGGGAGCAGTAGGGCGGTCCGGCCATTTTTGCGGGCGGCAAGTGCGATAGGCAGGGCGCCGCGAATAGGGCGGACGGTGCCGTCCAGGGCGAGTTCGCCTACCACACAGAATTCGGCGAGGCGCGGGATAGGGGTATCTTCACAGGCGGCGACCAGGCCGAGAGCGATGGGCAGATCGAAGGAGGGCCCTTCCTTGCGGACATCGGCCGGGGCCAGATTGATGGTGGTCCTGCCCTTGGGCCAATGGAACATACTGTTGGAGACGGCTGTGGTTACCCGGTCGCGGCTTTCGCGCACAGCGACGTCGGGCAGGCCCACAATAACAATGCCCGTGGTGCCGCCCGAGGAATTGACCTCGATTTCCACCTCCAAGCCATCAACCCCGTGAACCGCAGCGGAAAAGACCTTCGCCAGCATACAACGGAATCGCAGCCGGACCGGGGAGCGAGCAGT
>CAMCYN010000087.1 GCA_945883955.1 Akkermansia muciniphila | reverse complement strand
GTGGAAATGGAGGATAGTGTGGTGCCGCAGGAACTCGTATTACGAGCGATCCGCGACAGGGATTTTACCCATTTTACCCCATGAACTCCGACTCCGACCGAAAAGTGACGTTCCGTACGGTGGAAGTATCCGACCCGCGTTGGGAGCAGGATGGATTACGGCATGTGACCGTGAAGAGCGCGGCCCTTGCCCAGAGAGCCGATATGAGTGTGTACGTGTGTCCTGGCGCTGCGGAAAAGGCGGCCGGCGTACCGCTGGTGATCTTGCTGCACGGCGTTTATGGGAGCCATTGGGCATGGGCCTTAAAGGGGGGGGCGCATCGGACGGCGGCACGTTTGGTGGCTGAGGGGCTCATTCCTCCCATGGTTTTGGCCATGCCCAGTGACGGGCTCTGGGGGGATGGAAGCGGATACCTGCCGCACCGGACGCAGGATTTTGAACGCTGGATTGTCGAGGAGGTCCCTGTAGCCGCGGGGTATGCGGCGCCCTGTCTGGATGCGGATTCGCCCGTTTTGATCGCCGGGCTTTCGATGGGCGGCTTTGGAGCGTTGCGTCTTGCTGGGAAATATCCGGGCCGTTTCCGGGCAGCCTCGGCTCACTCGGCGGCGACCCATTTTGATCAACTGTGCAGTGTGACCGAAGAGCCTCCCGCCGCTTTCACTACGCTGGAAGAAGATCGTTCCGTGCTGGATACCCTCCTGCGGAATCGAGCCAAACTCCCGCCGTTCCGGTTTGATTGTGGGACGGAAGACTGGCTGTTAGAGCCGAACCGAGCGCTTCATAGCGGCTTGGAAGGGTCGGGAATTCCGCACGTTTATGAGGAGTTTCCCGGAGCGCATGAGTGGAGTTACTGGGAGCGTCATCTAGAGGATACGCTGCGGTTTTTTGGCGAAGTCCTCAGCCGCTGAAGTAGGTGCTCTGGCTCTGAAACGGAGAAACAGAAAAGCCGGTCTGTTGGAGACAGACCGGCTTTTCAACTTTTGCCCCCGAGGGCTTGGAACCTGTGGGGGCGGGGCTTTTCCTTCCCCGCACCCCAACCAGGAGCCGGGAGAGCGAGCCGCTGGTGCCCACTTGGCTTAAACTGTTCTTAGCGTTTGCGGACGGTGGCGGATGCGTCGCCTCTAGAAAGCTCGATGAAGTCCTGCAGCACGTTGAATGTCTCTTGCTTGACTGGATCGAGGCGGAAGGGAGGCGCCTTGAAAATCGGGCGACCGTCTTTGTCCAGCTGCGGCTCCGTGATGGAATCGCTCGGGGCATCCTCGGCGTCGGCAGGCGCACCGGCGGCTTCTTTCTCCTTCTCCTTTTCGTCCTTGGGTTCCACGAACTTCACGGCGATGAGATCCTTCTTTGCCGCGTTATCCAGAGTGATCCGGTAGGCCTTGGGTTCCTTGTCTTTCGCCCGTGCTTTGCGTTCGCCCTGCCGTAATTCTTTCAGCGCCTTGTCTTCGTCAAGTTCCGCCTGGCGCACTTTTTCGTTGATGGAGATTTTGTTCTCCGCCGTACGTGTGCGAATCCGGGTTAAATCCTCCATTACGTACCGGAACTCGGGGTTGTTGGGGATTCGGGCCATGGATCTGCGACGCAGTTCGTCGATGTGTAAGGGTTTGTCCCACTTGTCGAAATCCAGAGCATTAAAGGTGTCGTAGGGCAGGGGATCCTTGAGGGATTCCTCTCCAATCTCGGGCTGGTCGTAGATCGAGGGGAGCACGATGTCACTCTCCACCCCCTTGAGTTGGGTAGAACCGCCGGCCACCCGGTAGAACTTCTGAATGGTCAGTTTCACCGCACCGGCATCCGTTCCATTGGCGAGGAAAGGTACGGCACGACTCAGCTCAATCATCTGCTGTACGGTACCTTTTCCGAACGTCTTCGAATCGCCCACCACCACCGCTCTTCCATAATCCTGCATCGCGCCCGCAAAAATCTCGCTCGCCGAGGCGCTCTGACGGTTGACCAGAACCACCATTGGGCCGTCGTATTCCTGTCGGGGATCTTTATCTCGCGAAACGGCGACTTCGCCATTCCAGCTTCGTGCCTGTACCACCGGTCCCTTCTTGATAAAAAGCCCCGTTAAATTGACCGCTTCATCCAGAAATCCGCCGCCATCACGCCGCAGATCCATCACCAGCCCCTGAATACCTTCCTGCTTGAGCCGGTTTAAAAGCATCAGCACGTCCCGCGTGGTGCTCTTGGCATTGGGGTTTCCGGCCCTGTCGGGGTCCCCATAGAAGGACGGCAGCACAATCCAGCCGATCTTGGTGGTCTGCCCGTTACCACGCGGCAGCTCAATGAGTTCGGCACGCGCTTCTTCATCCTTGAGTTTTACCTCGTCTCGCCGGATTTCGACGATATTTCGGTCGGTGGCCGTCGTGGCGTCCACAGGGATCACCTGAATGCGGACCGTCGTGTCTTTTTTACCGCGGATCATCCCGACGACATTATCCAGCTTCAGATCCACACAGTCGACAAACTCGCTTTCGCCCTGGGCCACACCCACAATCCGGTCGCCCACCTTTAGTTTGGCCGACTTCAGCGCAGGTCCCCCGGGGACGAGCTCGACGATTTTGGCATACCCGTCTTCGGAACGCAGTTTGGCTCCGATCCCAAACAGGGAGAGACGCATATTGATGCTGAACTGTTCCAGGTCCGCTTTGCTCAGGTATTCTGAGTGTGGGTCGTAGGTCTGGGCCAGACAGAGCAGGAACGTTTTGAGGACGTCTTCGGAGGTCTGTTCCTGAAAATTCTTTAAAAATTGGTCGTACCGTTTGCCGATGAGCTTGGCGGGGTCATCCAGTTTTTTCTTACCCAGCCGTTCCTGAAGCAACTCGGAAGCAATCCGGTCTTTCCAGATTTGCTGGGCGGCTTCTTCGTTGGCGGGCCAGGGCACCTTCTGACGGTTGATGGCGATGCTCCGGTCGGAATCAAAGGTGGGTTCTTCCTTGAGGATTTCCTTCACCTGGGCGATCCGGGTTTCCACCCGCTGCCGGAAGACATCGTGGATTTGATGCGCTGCCAGGGTGCGGCCGTTTAAAATTTCTTCGTCCAGCTTGTGGGCCCATTCGGCGTTAAACCGGTCCACATCCTCCTGGGTGAAAAAGAAGTGATTGTAGTCGAGTGCTTCCAGGTAGTTGCGTAACACCCTTTGCGACATTGCATTGTCGAGGCGTTGATGCGTGTAGTGGATGTTTTCAAACAGCCGGGCCACCGAAATGGTGATCTGCCCCGGGTCCGGCTCGTTGGCTCCATTGACCGAAGCGGACAAAAAGCACAAAGCAGTGAAGGGCAGGCGTAGGGATCGAAGCAGCTTCATCAGATTTGTGTGGTTACAGCGGAGAGAGGGGGAACGGCGGCGGAAATATGGAGGACTCTGCACTTTGGCATAAAATTTTACCTGAGCAAAGGGGCCTTTATCCCAGTTACGGAATTGTGAGATCGGGTGGCCGACTCAAAAACAACGGGCGCGGGAAATCAGGTTTGACCAAAGGGGCCACTCCCACCCAGGGGAGTAATGTGCATATCGACACTTTTACCGGCGGCTTGTTCGAAACAAACTGCTTCTATCTTCCCGAAGCGCGTCTTTTGATCGACGCCCCCCAGGATGCGGCCGACTGGCTCCAACGTCGGGGTTACTCTGTGGACGGGCTCATTTTGACCCACGGCCATATCGATCACGTCTGGGATGCGGCCCAAATCCAGCGCGAACATACCTGCGACGTCTATTACCATCCGGAAACCGAACCGATGGTCCGGGACTCCCAGTTTTTTAAGCGGCTCGGCTTTAATTGGGAAGTTTCCCCGATTGAACCCGGCATTACCCTAGGCGAATCACCCTCTGAGATCCTGGGCGGGATTGATTTTCAGCTCTTTTATGTCCCCGGTCACTGTCCTGGATCCCTGTGTTTTTTGCACAAAGCTGAGGAAATCCTCTTCGGCGGCGATGTTCTGTTTGCCGGAGGCGTCGGCCGCTGGGACCTTCCGGGCGGCGACCGCGACCTGCTGCTGGGTGGCATCCGCAAGAAGCTGTTTGTTTTGCCGGATTCCGTCCGGGTTTTGCCGGGGCACGGTCCGGCGACAACTATCGGTGTGGAGCGTAAAACAAACCCCTACCTTCAGGCGTAACCAGCCCGGGCACCGGTCCTAAGCCAGCTCCTCGGCCGGGTAAGTCCAGATCTCGCTCAGGGTCGGGTGATAATGCGGAATTTGGGCGAGGGCGCCGGCGGTGGCATGAAAAGCCATCGCCACGACAATCTCGTGGATTAATTCCCAGGCGTGGGGGCCGACGACGGCCGCACCCAGAATTTCACGCGTCTCGGCGTGTACGGTGAGTTTTACGAACCCTTCAGTATGCCCCTCGACCATCGACTTGCCATGATCGGCAAAGGGATAAGTCGCCGTCTGGATAGGCAGACGCCGCAACGAGGCTTCGGCTTCGGTGAGCCCCAGGGTGGCGACTCCCGGATCGGAAAATACGGCGAGTAACTTGAGCCGGTAGTCGATGCGTTCGAGTTCCGCAGCCGGATCCTGAATGAGCCGGTGGGCGTTGCGCGCGGCAATCTCTCCCTGTTGGATCGCGATGTGCACCACCTCCAGTGGGCCGCAAACGTCGCCCGCAGCGAAAATGTGCGCGATGGCCGTTTGCTGGGTAGTCTCGGTGATGAGGCGGCCCAGGCTCGCATCGACGCCGATTCCGTCCAGGCCCAGCCCGGTCACGGATGGGACCCGGCCCAGGGCGTAGATGATTTCCTCGGCTTCGACAGATTGCTCGACGCCTTTTCGTTCAAAAACCACCCGCTTGGACGTTCCTGCTCGTTCCGTTTTGATCAGGCGCACATCGGTCAGCACCTCAATGCCTTTTTTACGCAGACCGTTTGTCACGGCCTCGGACACATCGGGGTCGGCCTCTTTGAGGATGCGGGCGGAACGTTGCAGCAGAGTCACCCTGCGGCCGATCCCGGCGTAAAAGGTGGCCGCTTCGAGTGCGATGGCGCCGCCCCCCAGCACAATCACCGAGGCTGGGATGTGTTCGCTTTCCAGAAGGGCATCGCTGTCGAGGTAGCCTGTTTCGCGAAGACCGGGGATCGGAGCCGGTTCGATCTTCGAGCCGGTCGCAATGAGAACGGTTCGGGCGCTGATTGGAGTCACCTCGCCCTGGAAGTTGGTGATCTCCAGATGATGGAAATCTACAAAACGGGCGTGCCCTCGTAGAAAGGTGAATTTCCCAGCCTCCAGCTGCCCCCGTCTGTACCCGGCAAAGTCGTCGATGAGCGTTCTTTTACGAGCCTGTAAGGCGGCTCCGTCCACCCCCGAAAACTGGGCCAACACGCCAAACTCCCCGGCTTCGCGCACGGCAGCGGCACGTCCGGCTGTGGCCAGCAGGGTTTTGCTGGGCATACAGCCTCTCAAAATACAGAGGCCGCCCACTTTTTGGCCGCCTTCGATGACGGCGGTTTTGAGCCCTAATCGGGCCGCCGTGGAGGCGGCGGCGTACCCGGCACTGCCGCCGCCGATGACTACAAAGTCGTAAGTGTCCATTGGTGCATAGAGATCCCCCCGAAGGAATGCCGGGAATTCCCCGGGGAGAGCGGTTTTGATTAAAGGATCTGGCTTTGCAGGAAGGGGAGCAGGTCGGCAATCCGGACGCGTTCCTGGGTCATGCTGTCCCGGTGCCGCAGGGTAACGGTGTCCTGGAGTTCGGGACCGTTTTCGCCGATGGAATCGAAGTCGACGGTGACGCAGAACGGCGTGCCGGCTTCGTCCTGACGACGGTAACGGCGCCCGATTGCGCCCGTTTCGTCGTAGAAAACATTCATGTGCTGGCGTAGCAGGTCGCGGATTTCGACTGCTTTTTGGACCAGCTCCGGACGGTTTTTGAGCAGCGGGAAAATTCCGACCTTGATCGGGGCCACCCTGGGATGGAAATGCAGCACCGTGCGCACCTCCTTCTGGCCCTTGTCATCGGTGACCTCTTCTTCTTCGTAAGCTTCACAGATTAGCGCCAAAATCAGGCGGTCGACTCCGGCGGAGGGTTCAATGACGTGCGGGACGTATTTGACGTTCGCTTCCTGGTCAAAGTACTCCATCGATTTGCCCGAGAACTTCTGGTGCTGGGACAGGTCGAAGTTGCCGCGTGCGGCGATGCCTTCGAGTTCTTGGGTGCCGAAGGGGAACTTGTAGAGAATGTCCACGGTGGCGCGCGCGTAGTGGGCGAGTTCGTCGGGTTTCTGCCAGTACTCCTCCAGGGAGGAACGCTTAAGGCCGATGCTGTCATACCAGCGGAAACGTTCTTCGACCCAGTACATGTGCCAGACTTCCCAGCCCCAGTTCGGCTGCGGGTCAGTGCTCGCCGCTCCGTCGCTCAAGCTGGCAGTTTTGCCATGCTGCGCTTCGATGACCTCGTCCGGTTTGATGAAAAACTCGAGTTCCATCTGTTCGAATTCGCGGGACCGGAAGGTGAAGTTACGTGGAGTCACTTCGTTGCGGAAGGCTTTGCCGATCTGGCAGATGCCGAATGGGACCTTGACCCGGCTAGTTTCGAGAACGTTTTTGAACTGCACAAAAATCGCTTGGGCGGTTTCGGGACGCAGATACGCGATGTCGTCCTCGGTGGCGGCGGGGCCAACGTAGGTTTTGAACATCAAATTGAAGGGACGCGGCTCGGTGAGCTCGCCTCCGCAATGGGGGCACGGTGTGGAAAGGGGGCCTTCGGCGGCGGCTGTGCTCAGAATCTCGAAAGTCGCCTGAACCGAGGTCGCTTCGGAGGAACGCTTTGCGAGCGTTGCCAGCACACCTTCGGGGTCTTTCACCAGAGCAAGATCTGGGACAAGACGTAAGCCTTTGTTTTTGGCCCATTTGAGCAGGCCGTCGACGTCGGCTTTGCCTTCCGGGCAAAGGGAGCGGATGGTTTCAGCCCAGGGGACAGTCTCGAGCATGTCCCAGACCTGGTCGGAGCGGACGAGTTTTTTGCAGGCCCGGCAGGTGCTCATCGGGTCGCTGAAGGTGTCGACGTGTCCGGAGGCTTTCCAGATGTCGGGATGCATGATGATGGTTGCCTCCAGCCCGACGATGTCTTCGCGCAGGCGGGTCATGCTTTTCCACCACAGTTCCTTCACGTTCCGTTTGAGCTCGGCGCCGAGGGGGCCGTAATCCCAGAAGCCGTTGAGGCCTCCGTAAATCTCACTGGACTGAAAGATGAGGCCGCGCCGTTTACACAGGCTGACGATCTTTTCCATTCGGGTAACGGAGGGCTGGGTAGACATAGGAGAGAGAAGACTAACGGTTGGAATTGGGGGGATGAAGAAAAAGCAGCAGGCCGCCTGCGGCAAGCCGCGAAGGACGGCTTCTGGATTCAACGGCAAAAGAGGAGGCCAATCGAGAATCGCACGCCGTGCGGTGGCGACTGCGCCCGTCTTTTAGCGCGTCCCTTCTAAGGGCGCGAATTCCTCGGGCTGCTGGTTTCTTTGGGCTTTCGGCCGCGGCGCGCGCGCAGAGCCAGAGCGCGGGTGTATGCTTTGATTTTGCGGAGCCAACGTCGCGCCCAGGCGAATTCCAGGGCGAGAATGGCTAGTCCCGCGGGAATCACCAGGATAGCCGGGCCTGGAGTGACGATCATCAGAATGCCTACGGCCACCACCGAGAATCCCACCAGGGTGACCACCACGGTTTTGAGCGCCTTTAAACCGGGGGTACTCGGATGGAAATTATAGGTCTCCGGATGTATCCAGCGGAGCCATCCTTTGGGGGGGTGTTTGTGGGACATCGGTTCCCTTAGAGGGAAAGGAAGTTTTGCAGCAGCTTTTTGCCTTCGAGCGTGAGGATGGATTCCGGATGGAACTGCACGCCGTGGATGGGGAATTCCCGATGGCGCAGGCCCATAATCTCCTCCTCGGCAGTCCAGGCGGTCACTTCCAGACATTCGGGCAGGGTTTCCCGGCGCACTAGCAGGGAGTGGTAACGGGTCGCGTCAAAGGGATTTGGGAGCCCCAGAAAGACACCTTTGCCATCGTGAAGGATGGGTGAGGTTTTGCCGTGCATCAACCGGCCGGCCCGGACGACTTCCCCGCCGAATACATCCCCCATACACTGGTGGCCGAGGCAGACGCCAAACACAGGAAGCCGCGGGCCAAAGGTGCGGATGACCTCATTGGAAATGCCCGCCTCCTTCGGAGAACGCGGGCCTGGGGAAATACAAATCCGCTCTGGATGAAGCGATTCGATTTCCTCGAGGGAGGTTTCGTCGTTTCGTTTTACGAGGAGATCGGCTCCCAGTTCGCCGAAGTACTGGACGAGATTATAGGTGAAAGAATCGTAGTTATCGATGACCAGAAGCATAAGGAGGGGGTGGTCAGGGGTTGAGAGGTGACACGGAGCGGGCCCGGGCGATGGCCGCCATCATCCCCATGGCTTTGTTGACACATTCCTGGTGTTCGCCTTCCGGGGTGGAATCGGCCACCACTCCGGCGCCTGTCTGTACATAAGCGCGTCCGTCCTTGAGCACCACCGTGCGCAGCGCAATACACGAGTCGGTGTTTCCATCGAACCCGAAGTACCCCACGGCACCCGCGTAGACGCCGCGTTTATGTTTTTCGAGCTGTCCGAGGATCTGCATGGCGCGAACCTTCGGGGAACCGCTGACCGTTCCGGCGGGGAAAGTGGCCCGCATGATATCGAACGCATTACTCCCCTCGCGCAGTTCGCCGGTGACGTGCGACACGATGTGCATGACGTGGCTGTAGCGTTCGATGGTCATGAAATCGGTCACTTTTACCGTCCCAAACTTCGCGATGCGGCCGACATCGTTTCGCGCCAAATCCACTAACATGAGGTGTTCGGCCCTTTCCTTGGGATCGGCGAGTAACTCGGCGGCGTTGGCGTTGTCTTCTTCCGTGGTGGCTCCGCGCCGTTTGGTGCCGGCGATGGGCCGGATTTCCACGTGGCCATTGGTGGCGCGTACGTGGACTTCGGGGGAGGAACCCACTAGGGAAAAACGGCCGCCGAATTTTAAACAGAACATATACGGCGAGGGGTTCACGTCGCGTAAAGTCCGGTAGAGCGTCAGCGGATCCCCGAGGTATTCCGTCTCAAATCGCTGGGAAGGGACGATCTGGAAGATATCGCCCGAGTGGATGAATTCATGACTGTCGCGCACCATCTGGAGGTATTCCTCGCGGGTGGTGTTGCTGCGGGCCTCGGCCGGAGGGATCGCGACGGTGGGAACGGGCAGTTGCGGCAGTGAAGTGGGGTGGGCTAGCAGCGCGAAAATTTCGCGCACGGTGTGGCCGGCGGCGGCGTAGACGGCTTCGGCCTGATCGGGCGCGGGCACGTGGGCGTTGACGAGAACGCGGAGCCGTTTGTGGAGGTGGTCGAAAATGAGGACGGTATCGCTCAGGAAGAACACGGCCTCGGGCAGTTCGAGGGGATCGGGCTGGGGTTCGCCGGTGGAAGGCTCAAAGAAACGGACAGCGTTGTACGTGAGAAACCCTACGGCGCCTCCGGTGAAAGTTGGACCGGTGGCCGTTTCGAGTCCGGGCGGTTTGACCCAACGGTATTGGGCCATGAGGGATTGCAGTTCGGCGAGTGGATCAGAGGTGGTCTCAAAGTGCCGGGTGAGTCCGTTTTCGGTGATCTGAACGGAGCGGCCGCAACTTTCCAGCACCACTTTGGGACGGGTTCCCACGAAGGAATACCGCCCGGCTTTGTCGCTTTTGTCGGCCGATTCGAGTAAAAAACAGGTGCCCCCATCGTCCAGCTTCTGAAAGGCGGAGACGGGTGTTTCCGCATCAGCGAGGACATCCGCCCAGACGGGGATGAGGTTGCCGAGAGTGGAAAGGGTGCGGAATTCTTCGAGAGAAGGGGAAAGTGGCAGTGAAGCCATGGCTACGGTTTTTTGGGAGAATAGGTATTCTCGGGGTCAAAGATGCGGGATTCGGAAACGGGCAGGGGCAGACCGGTGCGGTCGACTTCCTGAAAAAAGCAGGATTGATGGCCGGTGTGGCAGGCGCCGCCGATCTGTTCGACTTCAAAGAGAAGCGTGTCGTGGTCGCAATCGACGTGGAAGCGGACCACTTTCTGGGTGTGCCCGCTGGTTTCGCCTTTAAGCCAGTATTTCTGTCGGGAACGGCTCCAGTAATGCATCAAGCCAGTCTCGAGGGTGGTTTGGAGCGAGGTGGCGTTCATCCAGGCCATCATCAGGACGCGGCGGGAGGCGGAGTCCTGGACGATAGCGGGGATAAGGCCATCGGCGTTGTATTTCAGGGGCAGGCTCATAGGGAAAGGGTGGGTGGAAGAAACAAAAAACCCGGGGCAGCGCTAGGGTGCTCCGGGCTGGGACGATGCGGAAATGCAGCGCTTGGATCGGTCAGGATCCGGAGCCCGTTAAGCGGGGCAGCACCAATACACGCAGGAGAAGTTCACCCCGAAAGTTATACGAGTCAGGGTGTGAGCGGGCAAGAACGGCGTTTCCGCCCCGGGGAGGACCGTTAGACAAGAGCGGACGGGCTTGAATCCAGTGTTCGAGAGACACACTCGGGGACGCACTAGGCGGTCGGGGTACGTTCGGGAACGGGGAGAAGCACGGTGCGGAAGGCCCAGGAGGCCCGGAGCTGCATGATGGTGACGCCGCGGGGCATGTAGAGACGGTTGAGGAGTTCGCCGGCCAGGATCTGGGAGTAATCACTAAGCTCGATCTGGATCTCAGCGCTCCGGGTAATCAGCGAGAGATTGTCGGGGTGACTCAGACGCAGGGCCAGAGGTTCGGCGGCATCGGCGGCGGTGAGCGCGGACTGAACCTCGTCGGATTTTAAAAGCTGTTCCTTGAGGAAGTAGGTTTGCAGTCCCGCGAAGCGAAATCCTATTCCAACAGCAGGGTTGACCCGATACTCGGAGCGATACTTGGTGAGGTCATTGGACAGGGTCACCAGATTTTGCACCTGCTCCCAGCGGTTGGCTGTGGCTGTGGGCCTAGACAAGGAATCGGTAATCGGCTGCAGGCTCATAGTAGTAATATTCTCCTTAACAGGGATCGGCCGAATTGCCAGTTTGGTTTAGTGGAAATGCTGAGCGGGAAGTCGTTTCTTCCTGCGATTTATCAGGCACTTAGAGAGTGATGGAAGCCCTCCTGTAAACGGCAACTCTTTGTCTGTGGAGCCGTTGCCAAGGGTCGGTGTTTTCGATCCGGCGCCTCTTGCACCGGCCTGGATAACTGACAGAGTGAATTGCGCTGTTGCCCCATGGCGCAATTCCGGCTCTGGAGTGTATTTTATGGGCACGCTCCGCCGCTTTTTAGGGAAGCTCTTCGATCCACCTGCACCTTCGCTGGAGGAGATCGTTTTTGAGCGCATCGATGATGTGCCGCCGCCCTCAGACTCCCACCGTCAGGTCCGGGTTTCGCTCGAAGAACTCATTCCCTGTATTCCACTGGCCTGGATTCGCTCCGGGACCTGGTCGCTTCAGCAAACCATCGAGATTCCACCCGAAGCTTTTTTGGAGGGGAGTGCGGAACGGCCGGCCGTAGCGTCCCTCCGGTTTTTGGCCAATGCCTATCCGCTCATCTTTCGTGATCCCGGACTCAGCCTGCCGGATCCGGGTGTGGATTTGCCGATGATGGTTCTGCGGGAGACCTCGAGTGAACCGGTGACTTTGCAGGCGCAAATGTCGGTGGAAAGTCCCGAGCAAGCGGCAGATTTTGCCGAGTGGGATGGGGATCATCTTCCTCCCGAACAACGAGCCGCGGAGGCCAGGGAAGCGGCCGCCGCTCTGGCGGGTGTGCACCTGCCGCCGCCCCCCGTGGAGGAGCGTAACCTCGCTTTTGAAGCCACTCTTGCCGCACAACCCACTCCGGCCAGCCCGCCTGGGGGCACGTCTTCGCTCCGGATCCGCAAAATCCTGGAGGCGTATGCCGAGGGATTACCGTCGCCTTTTTCGGAGTTGCCTGAGGTGGCTCCCGCTCCCCAGAGACGCGCCTCGCCCGCCCCTATTGAACCCCTCCCGATCCAGACTCAGCTCGCCCGGATCCGCTCCGTGCCCCCGGATCCAGGGAACCATTTACGGACCGACGATGTTCCTTCTGAGGTTAGCCCGCCCCGGACTCCTGCTGCTGCGCCGGAACCACTGGTCGCTCCGGGTCCGGGGGCGGTCGATCTGGCTCCCTTCCGGATGCGTTTTGAGGAGTTGGGACTCTCGCTTTCGCGGTTCCCCGAAGTGAAAGGGTTTGTCCTGTGGCAATCCGGACATTTCTCGCACACGGGGGATCTTGGGTTTGATCTGGAATTGTCGGCGTTACGTTTGCGTCTGGAACGACTTTTGGAGGGAGCCGTACAGGTGCAGGGAGCGCAGGACGGTTTTTCAAGCGTCACTTTGAACCATGCCCGGGGGGGGATGTCGGTGTTTGGCAGCGGCGGTTCGCTGGTGGCTGTGGCTCATCAGCATGATGGGTTGCCGAGCCATCTGCGGGCCTGGATGTGCGGCTGGGTGTCCCAGCCTCTGCGCGGATAAAGTCGGACCTACTAGGGGAGCGGATCTGGCTCTCAGAGCCGAGTTTCGACGGCTATCTCCGTGCTGTCGCTTGCTACGATGCCCCGAGCGTAAGCCGTACCGAATTGGGGTTGCCTTTAACTCCGGCGCAAACGATTCCAGGCCGTGGGTGCCCATCCCCGAATGGCTAACAGCAGTCCGGTTCCAAACCGTTGATTCAAAGGCAACTTGACGCTTTCCTCGTGCAACTCGGAAAACTTCCGCCTCAGCCGGGCCAGTTCCCGTTGCAGCTCCAGCAGTGCGGGCCCACTCAGCATCCCGTTCACAAACGCCATACTTTCGGTGGCGCCCTGAAAGGGGCTGTTCAGGAAATCCCCCTGACATTGTTCGCGGAAATAGCGCCGGATCGGGCCGTCGGGGTGCCAGTCAAAATCGCGGGCTACCGCCAGCCGTATCCGGTTGCCTGGCAGAAGCGCGATCAGGCGCAGTCGGTCGAGCTGGAGGAGATATTTCAGGCAGGTTGTCTCCGACAAGGCGTACACCTCCAGTATCTCGGCCATCGACCAGTGATTGAGCGCACACACCGCCACCAGCAACAGTGCGGTGTCTGACACCAATTCGGCCTCCTGTTCCACGGTCAACATCCGGATCTGAGGCGAGGTGGACTCGGCTTCCTGGGCTAGTTCCAGCAGGGTAAATCCAAGAAAGGCGCTGAGTTGAGCGAGCCGCTCGAGGGTGAGGCGTTTGGAGGCGAACAGGCGTTTTACGCTCGGTTCCGATAGGCCAAGTGCCGAGGCCACGTCTTTGTAGGTTCGACCCTGGACCTTGAGTTGCCGCTTGATGGCCGAAATCAGCTGGGAGGCTTCTGTCATAAAAAGTATCATATAATGATACTCGGCGGTTCGATTGTGGTAGCGAAATCTGCTCGGGGTTCCAAATGGGATACCTGATCGGTATTGAGGTCGGGTACTCCTTCACCCAATTCAAACCCGATTACGACTTCCATGAACTCTCGCCGCTCACTCCTGCCTGGAATCGGATTATTCATCGCCTCCGCCAATGCTTTTGGCGCCCAATCCGCGCCGCCAGCCGACCCCGACTTGCCGCAAACCAGCATCGCCCAACTGGCCCAAACCCTGGCCGTCGGGGACATCGTCTTTATCCGGTCCACGGCGCTGCCTTTTAAGAAAGTGGCCGCAGCCACGGGCAGTTGGACCAACCACGTGGGCATCGTGATTGAGGTGTCCGGCAAGGAGGTCCTCGTGGC
>CAMCYN010000086.1 GCA_945883955.1 Akkermansia muciniphila | reverse complement strand
GGTTTCTGGAGGTTGACCTCGTAGAAAGTATTCTGAGCCAGGCTCGCCAGAAGGATTTTTCGGCCAACGAATTTGTCCAGGCGTTGGTGCGCAGTCCCGAGTTTTGGACCCGATAGCGCCTTTTTCCCCTGCCGAAGCTCTCAATTTCGCCCTCCTGCCAATCCCTGGCGGAGGAGATTCGGGGGCAGGCGTGGGAAACTTTTTGCAGAAGGATTGCTAATTCTCCCTCATAACCGGCAGTCCTAAATGATGTCAGACGCTCCCTTCGATTCGGACGACACGCATGCGCTTTACGTGCAGCAACTCTTTGTGCGCAACCAGCAGGCTGTGCTCGGTTACGTGTTGTCGATGGAGCCCAATTTTGCCGACGCGCAGGACATCGTGCAGGAGGTGTTTTTAACCGTGAGCCGAAAGGCCCAGACCTGGACCCAGGGCACAAACTTTCTGGCGTGGGTCTGTACGATGGCCCGCTACAGCACGCTTCACTTTCAGCGGACTCGGGCGCGGCGCGTAGCCCGGCTCGATGAAGATGTTCTGGAGCTGCTTTATGGCGAGGATCTTCCAAATGAAGCTCGCGAGCACGAACAGGAGGTTCTGCTCCAGCAATGTCTCAACCGCCTGTCCCCTCGGGCCCGGGAGATCGTGTGGTTGCGGTATCATAATGCCAGAAAACCCGAGGAGATCGCGCCTGTCTTGGGCTGGACTCCCAACGCCGTGAATGTGGCGTTGACGCGTGCACGCAGCTTTTTGCGCGAGTGTCTCGAACATCAAATTGCCGCGGCCAGGCCCTTATGAACCACAAGCGATTTCATACACTGATTGATGCCTGGCGTGAGGAGACGCTTACCCAGGCCGAAGCGTCTGAATTGAGCCGAATTCTGCGTCAGGATGAAGATGCCAGACGGATCTTTAAGGATGAGGCTCACATGCATGGATTGCTGCATCGGACAGTCGCCGCAGCGGCCGTGGAGTGGACGGCCGTAAACTTGCCGGGATCGGCGGAGGTACGGGGCGGGCGCAACCCGTCCCGCCGGTTCGGGGGAGGACTCTTCCGGCCGATAGTTGCGGCGGCCGCCGGGCTTGTGTTCGGTGCGTTTTGTACGTCGGTGTTGTGGGCGGTGGCGGACTCAAAAATGGGCGGATCCAAAAAGCTACAGATCGCATTGGCCGACACCTCACGGGACGGACGGATCCCGTCTGGGTTTCCACGGACCGCCGGCGCCTTGGGCGGTGATTACGCGACGCTTGAGAGTACGGGAGCGGGACGCACCAAAACCCACGGTAACCTGCTGCGCTTTATGGAGGCTGGTGCGGATGAAAATGACCCGAATCCGGCGCCTACAAGTTGCGACGTCTCTCAATTGGTCGACCTGTCGCAATACCGAAGCCTAACGCACACCGGCAAGGCCACCCTCGAGTTATCGGCGTCCTTTTCGGATGCATCCGCCGGTCTCTCACCGAACCAGCGATTCTACTGTTGGATTTTGGTCTTTCAGGGAAAACCATCCGAAATTGACCCCTGGCCGGGCGCTATCAAGAGCGCAATCGCCTCATCCCTTCAGCACCTGCCACCCTCCAGGCTGAAAGGGCCGAGCCAATGGAGTCGGCATAGAGTCCAGTGTACGGTGCCTGAGAACGCTGATTACGCAGTGGTTCAAATTGGGGTCGTGAACATCGATAAGGCAGCCAAAGGGCCGGCTCAGTTTGGGGGCCAATACGCGGACGACATTCAACTCGTTCTCAAAACGCAGGAGTAACGACGAGAGGGGCGGGTGGGGTTCAAGCAGGGAGGCATGCGTTTTTTTGAAAATCGCCTGCTAAGTCTTCCGCCGATGCGGCAGTCCTCCTGTGAACGTTTTCTCTCCCCATGAATTCTTCCGCCCTCTCTCGTCGCCACTTTCTGCGAAGCGCCGCAGGATCCCTTGTCGCACTCCCCTTTCTCCCATCCCTGGGCTTCCGCGCCTTCGCGGCTGAAAAGTCGACCACTCCTCCAAAACGGATGGTTTTTCTGGGGTTCGGTTTTGGAGTCACCAATGAGACCTGGTTCCCGGACGTCAAACAAACCGGTGCCGACTACACACTTCCCTTGGGACTGGCTCCTTTGGGACGCCATAAAAACGACTTCACCGTCGTCCAGGGGTGCACGAACAAGTTCACCAATGAGGCCCATTGGGGCAGCACCTTCTGGCTCACCGGCGCCAACCGTTACGCGGAGCCCGGCCAGAGTTTTCACAACTCCATTTCCGCCGATCAGGTGGCCGCAGGATTCCTCGGAGGCGACACACGTTACGCCTCCATTCAGCTGAACTCACCGGACGTCCAAAATTCCGGCCACGGCCCGGGGCTCTCTCTGGCGTGGGATCAACGCGGCAAACCCCTGGCTGGTCTCGAGAATCCTGTGGTCGCCTATCACCGCCTCTTCTCCGACGACAAACTCCCGCTCGAACAACGTCAGGCCGCCCTCAAGCAAAAACGCAGCGTGCTTGATACCGTCCTCGATGATGCGCGGCGCGTCCAACGCGGACTCAGCAAGTCCGACACGGACAAATTGGAGGAATATTTTCAAAGCATCCGCGACATCGAGACCCGTTTGGGCAAAGACGAGCAGTGGCTCACCGTCCCCAAGGTGAAATCTCCTATGCCGGAGCCAAAACCGGGACTTGCCGGGCGTGAGGAGATCAAAGTGATGTACGACCTCATCGTCGCGGCACTTCAGACCGATGCCACGCGGGTGCTCACTTATCGGCAGCCGGTGAATACGTTGCTTGCAAGCCTCGGAACCAAAGTGGCCTCGCATGATATGAGCCACTACACGCCGGGGGATCGAACGGAGGCCTCGCAAAAGCGGGACACCGCTCAAAGCGAACTGCTGGCCGGGCTCTTCGACAAACTCAAGGACGTCAAGGAAGCCGACGGATCCTCTTTATTCGACAACACCTGCCTGGCCTACGGAAGCAACATTCGGACGATCCATTATCTGGACAATTGCCCCACGGTCCTTGCTGGCGGCGCCGCGCGTATCAAGCTTGGCCAACACATCGTGCTGCCCAAAGACACGCCGCTTGCCAACGTGTGGCTCACCTTACTGCAAGGCATCGGGGCGAACGTGGAGCGGCATGGCGACAGCACTGGAATCGCCAAGGAATTGCTCGCTTAAGATTCCAAACTCCAATCGCCCCCCTCCACCAATGAGACTCCCATTGTGGTTCGCTGTTTTTTGCCTCACTGCCTCAACCACCATTCGTGCCGACGAGGCTGTAGTTCCAGAAAAACACCGTCAGTTTTTCGAGACGTACTGCACCGAATGTCACGACGCCGATAAACAAAAAGGCAAACTGCGCCTCGATAACGTTTCTCTCAAACTCGACTCCGTAGAGAGCGCGGAGCGGTGGCAGAAAATCCTAAACCAGGTCAATTCCGGTGAAATGCCTCCGGAAGACTCAAAGCAGCCGGAGAAAGGCGCCAAGACCGAGTTCCTCGACACGGTTGCAAACACCCTCGTGGTCGCCCGAAAGGCACTTAGCGATCAGCACGGCAACATCACCATGCGGCGCCTCAATCGGCGCGAATACAAAAACACCATCCGCGAATTGTTGGGCGTGGAAGTCGATGTGCGTGATCTGCCGAAGGACAGCGGGTCCGGAGCATTCGACACAGTGGGGTCGGCTCTTTTTATGTCGTCGGACCAGTTTGAGCAGTACCTCACACTAGGCCGCAAAGCGATCGACGAAGCCTACGCCACACACAAGCCACTGATGCAGCAACCTGTGGCCAAGACAGACAATACCGGGCCGCAAGATGCTTCCGCTATCGTGTCGTTGAAGAAAACTGAGCGCCGTGAAACGGAAGTTTTGGCGACGCGCCAGGTTCGGGGTCTTTTCACCGGCTATTTCGCTGGCGGCTACAAGAAGGCAAAAGCTTGGATGGCTTCGGATCGGTCCAAGCCGCCTAAAGACTTCGGGCTTCCGGATGAGGACGAGGTGAAGTTTCGGATTCTTGAGTACGAAAGGTACGCTTCGAGCTTCGCCGCGTATTTGGCGAACCCTCTTTCGGATACCGGCTCGCTCCTCGTTTCCAAGACAATCTTCCCACGCGAATCCATCGCCCTTCCGCCCGACGCACAGTCGCCCGGAGACAAAGCTCGTCCCGCTGTTCCTCCGGGTAATTATCTCCTTCGACTCCGGATTGGGCGCCTTCCTGACGCTCCTAAGGAGAGGGCATTCCTCGAAATGGGGCTCTATCAAAAAGAGAGCGGCTTTTCACCGCTTGGCGCCTATCACATCTCCGCAACAACGACTGCACCGCAGATCCTTGAGATTCCGGTAAAAATCACAAGCGACGGTCCGCATACCTTTTCATTCCGGGAAAAGGTTGACCCCAACCTCGTTCAAGAACTGCAGGACGTGAGCATGAGGACAACGGGGTTTGGCCCGCCTCCCGCACTCTGGATCGATTGGGTGGAATGGGAAGGGCCTCTCGCGGAGCCCACCCCTCCAGCGATCGCTGACCTGTTCGCGACTCAAACACCGGACACGCCGGAAACGCAGCTTGCCCGAACCCAACTCGAACAATTCGCGGTCCGCGCCTTTCGCGGGTTAACACCGGAACCCTCCTACGTGGCTCGGCTCCTGGACCTGTTTGAGGCCCGGCGCAAAGCCGGGGACTCGTTTCGCGACGCGCTTAAGGAGCCCATCAGTGTGGTGCTCTCGTCGCCCGGATTCCTCTATCTATCCGAACCCAATTCGAGTCCCACGCGTCGCCCACTCACGCAGAGGGAGGTCGCCACTCGTCTCTCGTATCTTATTTGGAGCGCGCCCCCGGATGCAGCGCTGCTGGCCCTTAGCCAAAACGGGGACCTCAGAAATCCCGAGATCCTTGCCAAACAAGTAGACCGCCTGCTTGAGGACCCTCGCAGCTCTGCTTTTACGAGTGCTTTTGTGCAGCAGTGGCTGGGTCTCGAGCGGCTCGATTTCTTCCAGTTTGATTCCAAACTACACCGCACTTTTGACGATAGTACCAAGGCGGCCGCCCGCATGGAGGTGATTGAAACCTTTGCCTCTCTTTTGCAAAAACGGCAGAGCCTGTCTCTGCTCCTCAAGTCTGACGTTGCGGTCATCAACGGTTTGCTTGCGGAATATTACGGCATCCCGGATGTCACTGGGGATACCTTCCGTGCAGTGAAACTCGCCCCGGATTCGCCGCGTGGTGGTCTTCTCGGAATGGCGGCTATCCAGGCGATGGGAAGCAACGGGAAGGAGACGAGCCCGGTTGAAAGGGGGGCTTGGGTGCTGCGAAAACTCTTACACGAGCCGCCTCCGCCCGCGCCGCCCAATGTGCCGCAGCTTTCGCGGCTGGAGAGCAAACTCCTTACCACTCGTGAGCGGCTGATGGCGCATCAGGAACAACCTCAATGTGCGTCTTGTCACCGAAAGATCGATCCAATCGGGTTCGGGTTGGAGAACTTCGATGCTGCCGGAAAATGGCGAACGGAAGATGGGTACGAGAAGAAGGGGGTGGGAAAGAAGAAGTGGCCGATTGAACCAGCCGGTGCATTTCATAATGGGCCCGCCTTCAAAGATTACTTCGAGCTACGGGATTTGATCGCGGCGAAACCGGAACGGATCGCAAGAGGGTTCACGGAAAGTCTGATCGAGTATGGGTTGGGGAGGGGCTTTGGTTTTTCCGATGAGGACCTGGCTGTTCGCATTTTGGAGCAGGCGCAGAAGAAAGATTTCGAGGTCCGCGCTTTCCTGCACGCCTTGGTAAATAGCCCAGATTTCCAAATGAAATAAGTCGTTATAAACAGAACACCCCCACTTCTTCTCTCTCATCCTGTTCACCACGGGCGTACGGGCCCAAAGCAGCGCACAAAGAAAGGTCCTCGTTAAAGCCGATTTCAGCAACGAAGCCTTAGGCAAAGCGGTGATGGTGGAGTTTCTCTCGTCGGAGGCTTCGAGTTCCGGGGAACAAAAGAAGGTGGCGAGCCGTTTGCTCAGGGGTTTACCGAGGCGGCTAATGAATACGCCCTCGGACGCCCCTGCCGATTCTTCGATCACGCAATTGTGGGCAGGATTCTAAGCGAGACCCGTTAGAGGGGGGGCCGCGTTTCGGCCTTCTTTCTCGTGCGTGTAGCGAGCCGCGAGTTTCAGGCGAAGTAAGACGGAAGGGGCGCGGAGCCGGTTTGCCGGGCGGGAGTGGGGACGAAGGTTGCGTTGCTGAAACGGGTGCTGGATCATTCGCGGCCTTCCTTGTGGCCTTTTATGAGACAGCTTCGTTTCTTACTTATCCTGTTGTTTGGGTTTTGTTTGTCGACACTGACGGCGTTGGCGCATGTCTCGGATACCAGCCTGCTTCGAATCCAGATTCTGCCTAAGGCGCTGGTGCTGGATTTGAACGTCGACCTGTCGACGCTCCAGAAAATTACGCCCCTGGACAGCAACGCCGACGGGCGGGTGGATAGGACGGAACTCAACCACGCCGCTCCAGGGATCGAGCAGTATTTTAGGGACAACCTTCGGCTGTTTATTCTGGATGGCCCGCCCGAGCTTGGAAAAATGTCGGCGCCGGAATGGCAGGGCGAGGCCACTCCGGACGCAGAGGCGCAGAATGCCCACGTGAATTTCCATTTCGAGCGTCCCATGCCGGAGGGGCAAAGAGCTTTCAGTCTTTCCGTGGACATTTTTAACACGCTCGGAAACAAGCACAGTCTCATCGTCGCGCTTATTCAGGGGAACAATTCCGAGCAAACCGTGCTGACTGCCGACTTGCCTGTCCTGGCCTATGACCCGATCTCGGCGGCTGGTCCGGCCCCGCAGCTTTCCTCGTTGGAAATGTTCAGGCTCGGGGTCGAACACATCCTGAGCGGTACGGATCACCTGCTGTTTTTGCTCACCCTGCTGGTGGTGGTGGGTTCCTGGCGGCAGATGGTGTTTATCGTGACGGCGTTTACGTTCGCGCACAGTGTGACCCTGCTGCTGGCGGCGCTGCGGGTCGTGCGTCTGCCCGAAGCGTTTGTGGAGAGTATGATTGCGGCGAGTATCGTGTGGGTCGCGGCGGAGAATCTTCTTCGGGGGGAAGGAGGCCGGCGATGGATGCTAACCTTTGTTTTTGGCCTCATCCACGGATTCGGATTCGCCGGAAACCTCGAGGCGCTCGACCTGCCTCGCCAGGGGTTCCTGCGGAGTGTGCTGCTGTTTAATGGCGGGGTGGAGGCCGGACAGCTTTTGGTGGTGTTACCGCTATTGCCGCTGATTTTTTGGATGCGGCGTTTTTCGTGGCATATGGCCGTGCAGCGTGTGATTTCGGGCTCGGCCCTGGTGCTGGCTTTGTGGTGGGTTTGGGAAAGATTGCAGTAGCCGGGCTACCGGTATTTTCAGGCTTTAAAGTCGACAAAGCCCGTCCGGGTTGTCCCATTCGCTTCCTTATGACGTACCGTGAAATCTGGCAGAAATCGCGGCTGCATGTGGAGGAGGGTGGCGCGGTGCGCCGACCCACGACTTGGCTGGAACTGTTCTTTGATCTCTTCATCGTGGTCGCCGTTTCGCAGCTCTCTAGCCAGTTGAGCAGTAGTATTTCGTGGGAAGCGGTGGGAACCTTTGCCGTACAGTTTCTGGCGGTATTTTGGTTCTGGGTGGGGATCACTTTTTATCAGGAACGCTTTGAATCCGAGGGGCTCGAGAACCGGTTCTTCTTTTTCTTCCTGACGGCGTGTGCGGTGGGAGGGTTCCTGCTGGTCGTTGCCATTCTGGAGAAAACACCGGATGTCCGTCCCGATGAACCGACCGATCCGTTTTGGAGTCCGATCCTAAAGCTGCTTTGCGCTCCACTAGCGCTGGTGGCCGGCGTGATGTGCCAATCGTCGCGTAGCCTGATCGGCGCGCTGTTTGCTCTATGGGCCGTCCAGATGGTGTACGGCGCCTGGCGCTGGTTTACCCAGAAGCTGGAAGTGCCGCCGGCCGGCCCGGGAGCGTTAATTGCAGGGTGATCGGGGAAAGGTGGTGTTCCCCATGGGGGCGACGTTTTGGGCTAAAAGCTGGCTTGGGATTGGGCCGGTTTTCTTCTGTCCGCTCAACATTTTGCAGGCCTTTTCTTCCCCGACTGACCAGTGACAATCCTATTTCAAGGCCGCATACTGGAAGGGCCAAAAGAAATCTCCCCAGTCTAAAAAGCCACATCCATGAACGCCGCAGAGCTTATAGCCAAAGTACCAGCGTTACCGCCGCCCTCCGCCTCGATTATACGCCTAAGCCAAATGCTGGGCAGTCAGAACGCGGACACCCACGCCATCATTGAGGTCGTCCGACAGGACGGTGTCATGAGTGCGAAACTCTTGGGACGGTGTAATTCGGCGGCTTATGCATTACGTTCGCCTGTAAACTCCATAGAGCACGCAGTTATGGTGCTGGGACATCGAGAGATCCATAATCTGGTTGTTTCCGCCGGATTTGGCAGCCTCCTAAACTCGGCTCTGAGCGGCTACGCCATCTCCGAAGGGGATCTGTGGCGTCATTCTTTAATTACGGCCCATGTTGCCGCAGCGGTATGCCGTATCGCCAAAAACATCGAAATTGATCCCTCCGTGGCCTACATGGCCGGATTGATCCACGATATTGGCAAAAATGTTCTAAGCCACGCGCTGGACCAGGACATGCAGACAGCCATTCACGAATTAATTCAGCGTCAGAAATACACCTTTGTGGAGGCAGAAGCGCAGATTGTTGGGACCGATCATGCCGCCGTAGGCAAAACCCTGCTGCACTCCTGGGGGTTGCCCGAACTTCTTATCGAAGCCGTGGCAAATCATCACGCCCCCTTGCTCACTCCCACCCCGCAACTCTCCGCCGTGGTTCATGTGGCCGACATCATTGCCCACCAAGTGGGGGCATCGCCGGGAAGAGACAGCTTTGCCGTCCGCGCCAACGGCGATGCGGTCACGGCGCTAGGCCTTGGCCTCAACGATATTGATTTTCTCATCGCCTCGACCGCCGACGATGCGCAGAAGGTGAAAGCCATGATCCGGTAACCCGGCTCCCTCTTGAGTGGAGTTCCCCCGAAAATGTGGACAGGGAAGAGTTAGTTCGAGCAATAACGCACAAAACCGATGCCACGAACGAACCCCTCCTACACCGCTGAATTTCGACAGTAAGCCGTCGAATTGTGGCTCTCCAGCGGGCGTTCCATCATGCAGGTCGCCACAGAACTTGGCGTTTGCACCGTCTCTCTTGCCCATTGGCGCAATGCCAATCTGCGGAATGGCCAAGGTCCGCTGGCCACATCGGTTTTTATACCAGCGCCGAAAAAGCGTTCCTCGGCGCGTTAACCGGTCGTCTTTTGGAAAAGCTCGGCAGCTTAAAAAAGACGCCGTCAGGTACGCCACAAAGCGACCTGACGGCGGAACAAACGCGCAGGGCTTACTTTTGGATTTCGAGCAGCTCGATATCAAACACGAGCGTGCCACCGGGGGCTCCGCCGCCGGGGTTCTCTCCGTAAGCGAGATTGGCCGGGATCCAGAAGCGGCGCTTCTCACCTTTCACCATGAGTTGAACGCCTTCGGTCCAGCCCTTGATGACTTGGTTCAATCCGAAGCTCGTTGGCTCACCACGAGTCACCGAGCTGTCGAAGAGTTTCCCGTCCGTTGTCCAACCCGAGTAGTGCACCGTCACGGTGTCACTCGCCTTGGGGTGATCCTTGCCGGTTCCCTTTGAGAGAAGCTTGGACGTCAATCCGGAGGCCGTCTTTTGAGCATCCGCAGGAGCCGAGGCCACGTCGGAAGGCGCCGAGGGTGCTGGAACTCCTTCCTTAAACGAAAGCAGCTCGACCTCGACCACCATTCCGCCTGCCGGAGCGCCCGGAGGCAGGCTCTCACCAAACGCCACTTTTGCGGGAATCCAGGCCAGCTTCTTTTCCCCAGTCACCATCGTCCGGATAGCTTCGGAAAGACCGCCGATACGAAACTTATCCAACGGCACGTTGGCTGGTCCGCCCTGCTGTTCGGTGCTCTGCAGCAGCTCTCCCTCGGGACTCCAGAGCGACAAATTCACACTCACCGTGTCCTCGGGCTTCGGCGATTTTTCTCCGGTGCCTTTGGTCACCACTTTGATAGACACCCCGGAGGACGTCTTCTCGGCATCAGCAGGCGCCGTAAGTTCCGGCGGTTTTGGGGCCTTCTTGATCGAAATAAGCTCGATGTCGAACACCAGCATACCACCCGGTCGTCCACCGCCCGGGTTCTCACCATAGGCAAGACCGGCCGGGATCCAGAAGCGGCGCTTCTCGCCTTCCACCATGAGCTGAACGCCTTCGGTCCAGCCCTTGATGACGCCATTCAACGGGAAACTGGTAGGTTCCCCGCGCTTTACGGAGCTGTCGAAGAGCTTTCCATCCGTTGTCCAACCCGAGTAGTGAACCGTCACCGTATCGGCAGCGGAGGGGTGTTCGGAGCCGGATCCCTTGGCGATAACCTTGGAAGCGAGACCGGAGGGGGATTTTGCCGCATCCTGTGGAGCGGCCTGAACGTCAGTCGGGGTTTCGGGCATATTAGATTGTGCAAAAGTCATCTGAGGCGAGCTGAGGAGCATCGATCCCAGACATAGATAGAGCGGTAATCTCTTTTTCATGAGTAAATGTCTGCAGGAATCCTCAGACTCCGGCTCAAAACAGTCAACCCCGCCAGCCCGGCATACCCGCCATGAAGTTTCGTCTATTTGCCGTTTCCTTTCTGTTCTCCTTTGTCAGCCACGCCGAGACCACTCCGATGAACGAGCTGGTGCCCGAGGAAAAGGAAACCACGATCGTCTGTGAACTGACCCGGGCGCCGAAGTACACGGAGATTCCCGTGTTCAACTCGCCCAGGGAGGCGGAAGCCACTAAGGGCACCTATCATTACAAACTCTGGCTGCCCAAAGGCTACCGTGAGAATGAGCAGAAGCGCTGGCCTTGTATTTTTATCATGTCCCCTGGCGGTAATGCTTCCATGGGCAACATGCAGAGCTATTTGAAGTCACACGGGTTCGTGGTGGTGATGCTTGTGGAGGCTAAAAACGGGCCCTGGGAACCCATCGTTGGGAGCTTTCTGGCCGCTCACGATGATGTGCTCAAACGGGTCCGTGTTCAGGAGGGGAAAAAATATGCCACCGGTATGTCGGGGGGAGCACGCGGGAGCTCCGTGTTCGTGCAATCCCGACCGGGCTTTTGCGGGCTCATCCTGCAAGGGGCCGGGGCCTCGTTTGATGAGAAGAACAACTATAATGTGGCAGGCATCAAGCGAAGCCCAGGGCTGTACGTCGCCGTGACCATGGGGGCCACCGATAACAACAAGACCGAGGTCGACCGTATGAAAGAGGCCCTGGATTCGACACGTTTTGCGGCGTTCGATTTTAGCGGCGGACACATCTGGGCTCCTGCCGAGGTGTTTGAAAAAGCCATATCCTGGATCGGCGAAAAAGCTTCCAGGTAGATTTCTGCGCGCTGGAGGCTTCCTAACGCGAGAGCCGCTCCAGCCATTGATGCAGTGTTTCGCGTTGTTCCTCCGTGAGGCTCTCGGGCAGGTGCTCCATGAGCCATAACACATCGGTGCGCGCTCCGGCTCGGTCTCCGAGTTTCTCGCGCAGCAGGGCCCGGGTGAGTCGTTCGGAATTGGGGGCGGGGTCGAGGGCCAAAACCAGGTCCAGATACGGCAGCATTTCGGGGGCGCTGTTGCGGGATTCGTTCACCTGACCGATCAGGTTGCGGATCATGCGGAGAATAATGTCTCGTTTGGAGGCCGGCCGTTTTGAGCTTTCCGGAACTAAGCCGCTGGGGCTGACCAGGTCGACGGCTTCTTGCATGCGCAGGGCCTTTCCTCCGTCGTACACGTCCACGAGCGAAAATGGCTCGGTCGCGGAGTTGCGGTGTCCGACCATAAAACGCGTCGGGAGAGGGATTCCGGCGACGCCCTGGATTCCCAGACGGCGGGCGAGTTCGAGGTAAACAACCGATAATGTGATTGGGAGACCTTCCCGGTCGTCTAGAACCTCGTTGATGTAGCTGTTGGAGCGATTTCCGTAATCGCTCCGGCTGCCGTGGAACCCGTTTTCTTCGAACAAATACCGGGTGAGCCGGTTCACCGCTGATCCTGTGTCTGCCGTGATCTCCGGTTCGGTTTGGAGCTCCCGGACCATCAGCCCAAAGCCGTGCTCATAACTCTCCACGTCCAGCTCGGGGTTGTCGTGTTTGGAAAGTAACAGCGCGCTCCTCAATAAATCGGCTTGCTCCTCGGGTTTGGATAATTCGGCAGCCAATTCCTCCCGTATCGCGCGCCGGTGCAGATCCGCGCCGAGATCCTTGAGCAGGGCGGCTTCTTTTTCGAGGGAGCGCTGGCGTTCGGTAATGAGACGCCGGCTCGAATCCGGATCGAGTACGAAAGTATCCAGCGCCGTCTCGGCAGGAATCCGGCCGCTTAATAGAGCTTCCATCGACTCTTTGACCTCACGGGTGATTTCCAGAGGGAGCGGTTTCTCGGCCAGGTTTGAGCCGAGCCGAAAGTTTTTGAAGCTGGCTTCGGTCTGCCGGAATTTACAAAGACCGGCCTGCCCGCCGCGAAGACCGTCGTCGTCGAGGTCCATCACCTGGGTCTCGTTGACAAAACAAAGGATCCGGGTTCCTTCCACCCGAACGCGTAACCGGTTCCAGTCGCCGGGTCTATAGGCCGGGGAATCGAGGTCCTGAAGGATTTTCCACGAGAATACGTTTGGGCCATCAAAGCGGGTGAGCCGCAGTTTGCCGCCGGTGGGGTAGAAGCCGTAATGACGGTTCTGCCCATCGGCGCAGAAGGTCAGGCCGGCGGCTCCGGATTCGTCGTTGAGGCGCACAGTCACAGTGGCTTCAAAAGTGGCCTCGGGCGGGTTCTCCATCCACAGACAAAGGGAGCGGCCGCCGAATCCGTCGCCGGGTTGGGAGACGTGGATTACGCCGGCCCGTTGGGTCCATTGGGCACCCAAGAGGGTTTGCCAAAAGCGGGGGTTGAGGACACCGATGGTCAGCCAGCGTTCCATTGGAACGGGGTTGGGTTTGGAGAGGAGTTTTTTGAGGGCGTTTACGGGCATGGCAAATCCCAGGTTTTCCGTGCGCGCCGATTTGAGGGTTAACACACCGAGGACCCGGGCCTGCCGATCCAGGAGGGGACCGCCGCTGTTGCCGCGTTCAATCGGGACGGCCACCTGGATCATAGGGAGGCCTTCGACGTCGCGCTTGGGCTCGGAGATCACCCCTTCAACGACACTAAAAGCGAGTCCTTCGGGATTGCCCATGGCCACGATCGGCTCTCCCTGCCGGAGTGACTCGGAGTCGCCGAGTTCGAGCGGAATGAGTCCCGGGGTGGAGACGCGCAGGATGGCCAGATCGAGGCGTGCATCACTGGCGACGATCTCGGTGACCTCGTGTTGGCGTCCGTCGCTGGTTTCGACTTTGAGTCGCCGCGCCTCGCCGATGACGTGGCGGTTGGTGGCAATGAGTCCATCGGCGCTGAAAACAAAGCCGCTACCCACACCAAAGGGACCTTCGCGTCCGACCTGGGTGACTTTGACCAGGGAAGGCCGCACGGTTTGTGCAATATCGGCCACACTTTCCTGCTTGGGCGGGCGTGTGGGGGGCGGGGCTTCGCTGGAGGATTGTCCCGAGCCGGTCTGGAGGAGGAGGGACAGGCTTGCGGTCAGAACAAAGACTGTGTGGAGGACACGCATACGGGAATGCTGCCCGAAATTGCGCCACAGGAAACACTCAAGAGTGTGGTCCGGGTGTGGGGGAAGACCGGCGTGGACCTGCACGCGGGATCGGTGCGGAACCAGTCGGGGGTTCTCGGACTGCGTCGGTCGCGTCAGTGAGTGGATGTATATTTTC